>JBDHVD010000132.1:0-18744 GCA_039809525.1 Labilithrix sp.
GCTCGCCATCCCGCCGAGGAAGCGCGCGTAACCCGCGCTCCTCTCCTCGAGCCACTCGGGCTGCCGGCTCGCAGGCGGAGGCGCGATCGAGTCGACCACGATCGGGTCCGCCGGACCGAGGAGCGCCTTCAGCTCGGCGCGCAGCTCGCGCATCGACGCGTGACGCCGGTCGCGCGACTTCTCGAGCGCCTTGTGCACCACGCGCTCGAGGCGCGGATCGAGGTCGGGGCGCTCGTCGACGATCGGCGGCGGGGGCATGCTGAGCTGGCGGTTCACGACCACGATCGGCTTGTCGGCCGAGAACGGGACGCGGCCCGTCGCGAGCTCGAACAGGAGGATGCCGCAGCCGTACACGTCGGCGCGCTCGTCGAGGTCCTCGCCGCGACACTGCTCGGGCGCCATGTACTCGGGCGCCCCGCGCGCGCCCCCGCTCGCTCCGAGCGCGAGGCCGAAGTCGCAGACCTTCACGACCTCGGTGAGGCGCCCCTCGTCGTCGTGCGCGGGGACGAGCATGACGTTCTCGGGCGCGACGCGGCGGTGGAGGATGCCCCGGCCGTGCGCATGCGCGAGCCCGGCGCAGACCTGCGCGCCGATCTCGACGATGCGCGCGACCGAGAGCTTCGCGCCGCGCGCGAGCAGCGCGCGCAGGGTGATCCCGTCGAGCAGCTCCATCGAGAAGTAGAGGAGGCCGTCGGCCTCCTGCCCGTAGTCGAAGACCCGCACGAGGTTCGGGTGGTCGAGGCGGCTCGCCGCGAGCGCCTCCGCGTGGAAGCGCTCGCAGAGCTCCGCGTCCTGCTGGAACGACGCGTCGAGCACCTTCACGGCGACCGGGATCTTCAGGTCGCGGTGCCGCGCGCGGTACACCGTGCCGATGGCGCCGCTGCCGATCGACGACTCGATCTCGAGCTTGCCGCCGGCGAGCGATCGGCCGACGAGGCCGCCGGCGCCGAGCATCGCGGCCGACACCGGCGGGCTCGCGTCGGCGACGGTGTCGTCGTCGACCTCGAGCAGGTGCAGGCGCAGCGGGAATCCGTGCTCGCCCGGCGGACCGAGCGGCTCGGCGATCAGGCGGAGCACCTCGGCGCCGTCCGGCGCGTAGACCTCGAGCAGGTGCCGCGCGCGCTCCGTCGGAGCCGCGACGAGCGGGACCCATGCCTCGCCGCCGCTCCGGGCGACCTCGAGGAGCGAGTCGCGCGCCGACGCCTCCGCGAGATCGGCGACCAGGATCGGCAGGAGCTCGCGCACCGGGTCTCGAACGCTCCCATCGCCCATCCGAGGGGTCAAGCGAGGCGCTCAGTCGCGGTCGTCGGGCGCCGGTCGCTCGATCGTGCTCTCGTCGGTGCCGTCGCCGAACTCGTGATCGAGCGCGCGCCGGAGGAACCAGCGGCCGTCGCCGACGCCCATCGCGAGCGCCACGCGGCGGAGATCGAACGCGAGCGCGGTCGCGTTCGGGTAACGCGCGTCGGGATCGACCTCGATCGCGCGCATCATCACGTGGACGAGGTCGTCCGGGAGGTGCGGCTGGAAGCAGATCGGCTGGACGAAGCCCTCGCGTGCGAGACGGATCGCCTCCGCGTTCGTGATCCCGCGGGGGAACCGCGGACCGACGAGCAGCTCGCGCATCATCACGCCGACCGAGAAGACGTCGGAGCGCGCATCGCCCACGTCTCCGGCCGCGACCTCCGGCGCCATCATGCTCGCGCGCCCGGCGACCGCGCGCAGGCTGCGGACGCTCGACGTCCCGCCGCGCGCGTTGCCGAGGCCGAAGCCCTCGACCTTCACCTCGCCGCGCCTCGAGAGGAGGACCGCACGCGGGGTGAGCGCGAGGTGGAGGAGCCCGAGCTGCATGCCGTCGTCGCCGATCGCGGCGCGCGCACCGGAGAGCGCCTCGGTGACCTCGCACGCGATGAAGAGCGCGAGGTCGAGCGCCGGCCGCCTTCGCCGTTCGGCGCAGCGCTCGGCGAGATCGGCGAGCGACACGCCCTCGACGAGCTCGTTCAGGATGATGGGCTGGCTCTGGTGGACGACGAAGTCGTAGGTGTCGACGACGTTCGGATGGCTCACCAGCGCGGCGCGCTGCGCGGCGATCGCGAGCGATCCGCAGACGGAGTCGAAGTCGTCGCTCGAGATGCGCGTGAAGACCTTGGCCGCCACGGTCCGACGGAGCCCGTAGGTCGACTCGACGACCGCGCGATGGACGGTGGAGACGCCCCCGGAGCCGAGGACGTCGTAGAGCTCGAGCCGCCGTCCGTCCTCGAGCTCGATGCCCGACGGTTGCAGCTGCTGCAGGAGGGAACGGCGCGGCATGCGGAGCCCGAGCAGCGCGGGATGCAACCCGCGAACCGCACACGGAAGCTCGCGATCGCCGGGAGATTCGCGTGACCGGCCGCCCGACCACGGATCGCGACGGATCCACGCGCGGGCCGCCCGCGCTTCTGCGGGCGTGTGCGCGCCTGTGCGAGCAGCCGCAGCGGGTGCTAGGAAGCGATCGCGTCCATGCGTCCCGCCCTCGCTCCTCGCGTGCACCTCTTCGTCTGCGCGAACCGGCGCGAGGGATCGCCGCTCGGTCCGGGATGCGGCGAGCGAGGCGACGCGCTCTACGCGGCGTTGAAGGAAGAGGTCGCGCAGCGCGGTCGCGTCGCCGACGTCTGGGTGACGAAGACGCACTGCCTCGGCATCTGCCCGAAGCGTGGAGCGACGGTCGCCCGCTGGCCGGCCGCGCCGCCGAGCGCGGTCCTCTCCGATGTCGAGCCGGCCGACGCCGCCGTGCTCCTCGACGAGGCCGAGCCGCACGCGATCGAGCGCGAGATCGACGCGCTCGAGGAGCTCCAGCGCACGAAGGTGCTCGACCTCGCGAGGCGGCTGAAGCCGGGGCTCACGCTCGAGGACATCCAGAACCCGCACGACTTCCCGGAGCTCGCCGATCCCGACTGGCACTACGCCGACGGCGTGCTCACGGGTATCCAGTCGGTGCGCGCGGCGATCCGCGCGCGGCGCGGCACCTGAGAGACGACGATGGCGAAGAAGAAGAAGGGCAAGTCCGAGGACGAGAACGCGGCGCTGCCGAAGTTCGGAGGCTTCCATCCGCTCGCCGGCGGGCTCGAGTCGTTCAAGAAGCAGCTCGCCGAGGAGGAGAAGAAGAAGGCGGAGGCGAAGAAGACGCCCGCCGCGCCTCCCGCCGTTCTTCCCGCGCGGAGGCCGATGCCGCAGCCGAAGCGGACGGCGGCCGACGAGCGCGAGGACGAGCTCAGCTTCCACCGCATGATGTCGGGCGTCGTCCCGCTCGACGCGAACAAGAAGGGCCGCGTCCCGGTCACGAGCACCGTCGACAAGCCGCGCCCGCGCGCCTCGCAGGACGAGCTCCGCGCGAAGGCCGAGGCGGAGGCGCAGGAGGTGCTCGATCACCTGCACCACCTCGTCGACGACGCGGCGCGCTTCGAGGTGAGCGACGACGGGCGGCGCGTCGAGGGACGACGCGTGGACCTGCCGCCGTCGGTGCTCCGCGATCTCCGTCACGGCAAGCTGCCGATCGACGCGCGCATCGATCTCCACGGCCTCCGGCCGGACGAGGCGCGCGAGAAGGTGCTCGACTTCCTGAAGGAGAAGCGCGCCCGAAACGAACGTTGCGTCCTCGTCATCCACGGCAAGGGCGAAGGGGTGCTCCGCGGCGAGCTCGCGGCGTGGCTCTCGCAGGGGCGCGGTCGCGAGCACGTCGCGGCGTTCGCGACCGCGCGCGAAGAAGACGGCGGCGAGGGCGCGCTCTACGTGGCGCTCCGGCGCTGAGGGCGGCCGCCCGCCGCTGACGCACTGCATGAGCTGATTTCGCGGGCCGCGCGCTCATGGGGGTGGCCTCGTGCGGCCGCGCGGACTAGTGTACGGCGCGAACAAGCGCGGAGCGTTCCGATGGTCGAAAAGCTCAAGAAGATCTGGGTCGATGGCGAGCTCGTTGCGTGGGACGACGCGCACGTGCACATGCTCACCCACTCGCTCCACTACGGCCTGGGCGCGTTCGAGGGCATCCGCGCGTACAAGCGGGCGAACGGAAAGAGCTACGTGTTCCGCCTCCGCGAGCACATCGATCGGCTCTTCGACACCTGCAAGATGGCGCTCATGCAGCCGAAGTTCACGCGCGAGCAGATCATGCAGGCGTCGATGGACATCCTGAAGGCGAACGACCTCGCCGAAGGCTACATCCGCCCGATGGTGTTCGTCGGTGACGGCGCGATGGGCATCTACGCGCCGAACAACCCGATCCGCGCGACGGTCATCGCCTGGAAGTGGGGCGCGTACCTCGGCGACGAGGCGCTCAAGAACGGCATCCGCGTGAAGATCAGCTCGTTCGCGCGCCACCACATCAACGTGAGCCTCGCGAAGGCGAAGATGATGGGGCAGTACACGAACAGCATCCTCGCCAAGCGCGAGGCGAAGCTGGGCGGCTACGACGAGGCGGTGCTGCTCGACGCGAACGGCTACGTGTCCGAGGGCTCGGGCGAGAACATCTTCATCGTGAAGAAGGGCGTCATCTACACGCCGGACCTCGCCTCCTCGATCCTCGAGGGCATCACCCGCGACACCGTCATCACGCTCGCGCGCGAGATGGGTCTCGAGGTCCGCGAGACGCGCATCACGCGCGACCAGCTCTGGCTCGCCGACGAGTGCTTCTTCACCGGCACCGCGGCGGAGATCACGCCGGTGCGCGAGGTCGACAACCGCGCCCTCGGCGAGGGCACCGTCGGCCCGATCACGAAGAAGCTGCAGGACAAGTTCTTCGACGTCGTGCGCGGCAGCGACGACAGCCACAAGGAGTGGCTCACGGCGGTCTGACACGCGCGGACGTCGAGCGACGTCCACGCGAGCACCGATGTGCACGTCTTCGCGGGCTCGCGCGTCGATCGCACGGACGCGCTTGGGCGATGGCCCCGCCGCGAGTAGGCTGCGCGCGTGCGCTCGCGTGCGGCCCTCCTCTTCTTCGTCGTGACATCGATCGCTGCGTGCGGCGATCCGCCGGCCGCGCAGCCGGCGGCGAAGAACGCGAACGACACGGCCGCGCAGGTCCCGCCGCGGCCTCCGCAGTTCGCGACGGACGACGCGGGCTGGGGGCGCTTCCACTCGAAGCGCTTCCAGCTGTCGTTCCCCCTGCCGGACGGCAAGGCGTGGAAGATCGACGATCACTCGCGGCCGGAGCTCGTCGCGGTGCACCCGACGACGTCCTCGCGGGTGACCGCGCGCGCCACCCACGAGGAGGACCTGATGAACCGCCAGCGCTGCGAGGCGCGGGCGCGCGATCTCGGGTTCGTGCCCAAGGGGGAGCTCACGACGGTCGAGGACCACGTCACCGTCGGTCCCGAGGCGTACGACTCGCGCGTCTGGGTGGCGCTCGACGCGGCGAAGCCGGGCGGCGCGGTGGAGGGCCACGTCTTCCTCTTCGGAGCGTTCCTGCGCCGCTGCCTGCTGGTGCACGTGAGCACGGTGGTGCCCTCGGCGAAGGACGAGGACGTGCTGTCGTCGCGGCTGGCGATCGCGCGCGCGCGGATCATCGGCGGGCTCACGCTCGATCCGATGCGCACGACCGACGACGCCACGGTGCCGCGAGACAGGCCCGACATCCGGCGGTAGAACGGTCCGCACGAACGCGAGAGACACGAGAGAGAGGGGGGCCCGCGGTGATCACGCTGCACAAGTACGTTCCGTTCGGTGACACGCCGGACATGAGCCCGTTCTGCATCAAGATGGAGACGTACCTGCGCATGACGAAGCGCGCGTACGTGACGAAGGTCGGCGACCCGCGGAGATCGCCGAAGGGGAAGCTGCCGGTCGTCGAGATCGACGGCCAGCTCCTCGCCGACTCGCGCTTCATCATCGAGCACCTCGAGGCGAAGGGCGACGCGCTCGACGTGCACCTCGACGCGAAGCAGCGCGCGCTGACCACCGCCGTGCGCTCGATGATCGAGGAGCACCTCTACTGGATCGCCGTCTACTTCCGGTGGAAGGACGACGCGGCGTGGGCGAAGTACCGCCCGGTGTTCGACCGGTACGCGGAGGAGACGAAGACCCCCAAGCTCGCCCTGCCCTTCGTGGTCCCCTTCATCCGCCGCGACATGCTCCGCGCGATGCATGCGCAAGGGAGCGGACGTCACGGCCGCGAGGAGATCGCGAAGATCGGCCAGGACATCATCGACGCCGTCGCCGAGCTCATGGGGGACGGACCGTTCTTCTTCGGCGAGCAGCCGTCCACCATCGACGCGACGCTCTACGGCTTCTTCGCGTCGCTGCTCCACGCCGGGCTCGACAGCCCGCTCGTCGAGCACGCGCGGACGCGGCCGAACGTCACCGCCTACGTCGATCGCATGAAGGCCCGCTACTGGGCCGACCCGAGATCGGCGTAGAATCTTCCTGCGATGCAGGCTCCGCTCGACACGGTCGTCGCGATCGAGACGCCGGAGCACATCGTGTTCCAGTACCGCGTCGCCGGGCCGGCGCGCCGCGCGATCGCGTACGTCCTCGATCTGCTCGTCTGCTACGGCGTGTTCGCCGTCCTCGTCCTCCTCTTCGTCTTCGCGGCGATGGGCGGCGGATTCAGCGAGATGGGCTCGATGACCAAGGCGCTCGGCGGGTTCCTCCTCGTCGTGCTCTTCGCCATCCAGTGGGTGTACTTCGTGGTGTGGGACGCGACGCGCGGGCGCTCGCCGGGCAAGGCGGCGTTCGGGCTGCGCGTGGTGACGACGGCGGGGCGCCCGATCGGGTGGCGCGCGGCGGCGCTCCGGAACCTGCTCCGCGCGGCCGACGTGCTGCCCACCGGCTATGTCGTCGGCGTCGTGGCGATGGCGCTCAACGCGCGCTTCCAGCGGCTCGGTGATCTGGTCGCCGGCACGATGGTGGTCGTCCCCGAGGACGCCCGCGCGGCGAAGGCCCTCGAGCTGCATCCGCCGGCGCATCCGCGCGAGCTCGCGACGCTGCCAGACGAGGTGGTCCTCGACGCGGACGAGCGGATCGCCATCGAGATGTTCCTGCGCCGCCGTCATTCGCTCGGACGCGCGCGCGAGCACGAGCTCGCGGCGATGATCGCCGGTCCGATCGCCCAGCGCCTCGAGTTCCGCCACGAGGATCCGGCGCGGCTGCTCGCGCTCGTGTACGACCGCGCGGTGAACGCCGGCCGCACCGACGCGCCGCCGTCGTCGTGGCGGCCGCGCGTCTCGGCCGATGCGCCCCCCGGGAGCCGCCGATGGCGCTAGCGTCCGCCCTCACCGAGCGCGCGTTCGCCGAGCGCCGCCAGCGCGAGTGGGACGAGCTCGACGCGGTCACCAAGAAGGCCACGCACAAGGGCCTGAAGTCGCTCGGCGCCGACGACATCGGGAAGCTCTCGCCGCTGTACCGGAGCGTCTGCGCCGATCTCGCCGCCGCGGAGGCCGCACGCTACAGCGCGCCGCTCGTCGATTACCTCCGCGGGCTCACCGCGTCCGCGCACACCGTCATGTACGGGCCGCATGCGCGCGCCCGCGACGACGGCGGCCCGGTCGAGGTGCGCCGCGCATGGCTCGTCGCGTTCCCGCGCGCGGTGCGCAAGCAGAAGATCGCGATGGCCCTCTCGACGGCGCTGTTCTTCTTGCCGTTCGCCCTCGGCATCGCGCTGACCCTGCGCGATCCCACGTTCGCGTTCCGCATCGTCCCCGAGGCGATGCTGCGCCCGCTCGCCGAGGCCTACGCGAAGGGCTTCGACGCCGGGCGCGACGGCGGCGAGAGCGCGTTCATGGCGGGCTTCTACGTCTACAACAACGTCGGCATCGCGCTCCGCTGCTTCGCGCTCGGGATCTTCGGCGGGCTCGGCTCCGCGTTCTACCTCGTGCAGAACGGCCTCTCGATCGGCGCCATCCTCGGCTACGTGGCCTCGCAGGGCGCAGGACAGAACATCCTCACGTTCATCGTCGGCCACGGCTCCCTCGAGCTCGGGGCGATCGTCATCGCCGGCGGCGCGGGGCTGTCGCTCGGCTGGTCGATCGTCGCGCCCGGCGATCTCCCGCGCGTGACGTCGCTCCAGCGGCGCGCGCGCGAGATCGTGGTGATCGTCGCGGGCGCAGCGGTGATGCTCCTCATGGCCGCGGCGGTCGAGGGCTTCTGGTCGGCGTCGAGCGCGCCGCGCACGGTGAAGCTCGTCGTCGGCGGCCTCCTGTTCGTGCTCGTCATGACGTACATCGCCGTGGCCGGCCGCGACGTCCCCGACGCGGAGGAGCGGCGATGAGCGGCGGCCTCGACGTCATCCGCGCGCGCGTCGCGCTGCGCCATCGCCCGCTGAGTGACGTGCTCGACCTCGCGCTGCGGTTCTGCATCGTGCACTGGAAGCCGTACGCGAAGGTGTCGCTGGTCACCGTCGTGCCGGGCATCCTCGCCTCGTGGCTCGCGGCGTGGTCGTCGGGCTGGGTGCTCGGCTGGCTGGTCGCCGTCACGTGGTCGCTCTTCGCGCAGGGCCCGTTCACCGTGCTCGCCTCGCGCCTGGTCTTCGAGGACCGCGTGCGCGCGCGCGACGCGCTCCGGGCCGCGCTGGCCGACACGCCGCGCACGCTCGCGCTGCGCGTGCTGACCCTCGGCGCGATCGCCCTCGGCGCCCTCCTCTTCTTGATCCCCGCGGTGTGGTTCGCGGTGATCTTCTGCTTCTCGACCGAGGTCCTGCTCCTCGAGCGGTCGACCGTCGGGCAGACGCTGGCCCGCTCGCAGCGCGTCGCCCAGAGCGACATCGGCGAGGCGCTCTTCATGGTGGTGCTCGGCCTCGTCTTCTCCGCCGGCGCGGTCTTGCTCGTGGAGATCGGCGGGCGCACGGTGATCGAGGACGTCCTCCAGTTCCGTGCGCCCCCCGCGCTCTGGAACGAGGGCGGGAGCGTGCTCGCGCTCATCGGCCTCCACGCGACGGTCCCCTACCTCGCGACCGCGCGCTTCTTCACCTATCTGAACATCCGCACGCGCACCGAAGGATGGGACATCCAGACCCGCTTCGCCGCGCTCGCCGCGCGCGCCGACGAGTCGGTGCGGGAGGCCGCATGAAGCGGGTCGCGTCCACGCTGCTCGTCGCGCTGGTCCCGCTCGTCACGCCGGCGACCGTCCACGCCGACGAGGCGACCGACGCCGTCGACCGCAGCGTCGACGCGGCGATGAAGGACGGGCGCTACACGTTCTGCAAGAAGCCGCGCACGCCGCTGTTCGATCGGCAGCGCGATCTCTGCTCGCTCTCCGATCTCGAGGGCTGCGAGGGCTTCGCCGAGGCGTGCCGCGCGCCGCTCGGCGAGCGCGATCCGACGGGGCGATCGTCGAGCCCCAAGGGCTCGGGGCTCGCGTCGATGTTCGCGCCGCTCGCGCAGTTCCTCCTCTACTTGCTGGTCGCCGCGATCGTGGTGGCGATCGTCATCCCGATCCTCCACGCGCTCCTCAAGGCCCGCCGCAACAGGAAGCTCGCCGATCGCCCCGAGGCGGCGCGGGCGGTCGCCGAGCCCGCCGCGCCGCCGCCGATCGAGCTCGAGGAGATCAGCGACGCCGAGGCGGCCCTGCGCATGGCGGAGGACCTCCGGCGCCGGGGCGAGCACGCGCGCGCGCTCGGGCTCTACCTCGCCGCGGCGCTCACCGCGCTCGATCGGCGCGGCGCGATCCGCATCGCGAAGCACCGCACCAACGGCGAGTACGTCCGCTTCTGCACCGACGAGCCGTCGAAGCCGCCGCTCCGCGCGATCGTGCGCGAGGTCGACAAGGTCCAGTTCGGGAAGATCGCGCCGAGCGAGGAGGCGATCGCCCGCGTCGCGCAGCGCGCGACGTCGCTCGTGAGGCAGGTCTCGACGACCGCGCTCCTCGCGCTCGCGATCCTCGTCGCGGGGTGCTCGGGCGGGCGCGGCCAGTCCTACGACGATCCCGCCGGCGACGAGCTGCCGCTCGACATCCTGAAGCGCCACGGCTTCGACGTCGCGCCGCTCGGGCGCTCGCTCGCGAGCGTCCCCACCTCGAAGGACAAGGACGCGGTCACCGCCGACGACGCGAAGAAGACGCCGGAGGTGCTCGTCGTCGACGTCGATCGCGTCCCGCTCACGGAAGACGAGACGCAGGCACATCTCATGCGGTGGGTCGAGGAGGGCGGCGTGCTCGTCCTCTTCGGCAGCCCGTCCGGATGGCCGAAGGACCTCGGCGCGAGGTCCGCGCGCGCGAGCGATCGCGAGATCGTCCTCGAGGACTACGACATCGCGCACGACGAGGACGAGGGCGACGATCCCGACGAGGACGTCGACGTGCACGGCCGGAAGAAGTACGTGAAGGTCCGCGAGACGCGCGGCCGCGCCGCCGAGCCGCGTGCGGTCGAGTGGACCGACGCGACCACGATCGGCCGCCTGGGCCAGGACACGTACGTCGCGCGCAAGCTCGTCGGCAGGGGCGTGGTCATCGGCGTGGCGAGCGACGATCTGTTCACCAACGTCGGCGTGCTGCCCAAGCACAACGGCGCGATCCTCGTCGGCATCCTGCGACTCGCGGCGCGGGACGCGCGCTTCCTGCATCCGGAGAACGCGCCCGCGAGCTCCGTCGAGCCCTCGACCGCCACGGAGGGCGAGGGCCAGGGCGTGCGCGTTCGCCATGCGAAGCGCGAGGACGCGGTCCCGCCGCCGGCGACGCCGTTCGCCGCGCTGCTCGCCGCCGGGCTCGGCAAGGGGACGTGGCACGCGCTCGCGGCCGCCATCCTCCTCTTCCTCGCGGTCGGCATCCGTCACGCGCGCCCGCGGACGCGCGAGGTCCAGACACGGCGCGCGTTCGCCGAGCACGTCGAGGCGACGGGCGCGTTCTGGGGCCGCGCCAAGGCGCTGCCGCACGCGCTCTCGGCCTACGGGCGCTTCGTCGAGCTCCGCCTCCGCGAGCGGATCCCTCGCGGCGCCGATCCGGTCGCGTTCCTCGCGAGCCGGGCGAACGTCGATCCGGAGACGGCGGCGCGCCTCTACGAGCGCGCGACGAAGGCGAAGGACGACGACGAGGTGCGCGGCGACGAGCTCGAGACGATCAAGCAGCTTCGGGCCATGCTCGTGAAGGCGCTCGAGGCGTGAGCGGGCCGATCCGTTCGACGAGCGCGAGCGCCTCGTCGAGGGCGCTCGCCTCCCCGCGGGCCGCCGCCCGGAGCGCCTCGACGCAGCGCTCGCAGAGCGCGGAGACGTGCTTCGCCACCTCGGGATGACGCTCGGCGTCGAGCGAAGCGAGGATCGTGCCGACCACGATGTGCGCATCGAACAGCGCGTCCTCGGACGCGCCGTCCCGCACGGCGCCGAGGGCCTGCCGGAGGCGCGCGAGGCTGGAGGGATCGAACGGTGCCATGCCTGTCCGAGGGAGGAACGGCGCGGGCAGGCCCGGGCTAAGGGGCAAGCGACGAAATCGTGACTCCCGTCGGAGGAGCGCTTGCCTCCGGCCCAGCTACGGGGGTCAGAATGGGTTCGTCCGAGCCGCATCGCGCGCCTCGGTCGCAAACAAAGGCAAACCCCGGGCGACCGGGGGACGCAAAGCCAACGGGACTCACCGAGTCGGCCGGGTTGCTTCGACGGAGGACGGATTTGACGAGGCGTGGATCTTGGATGGCGTGGACGCTCGCCGTCGCGACGGCGTCGCTCGCCGGTGCATGCAGCAGCGAGGCGGGGGACGAACCGCTCGATCAGTCGCGCATCACGCTCGTGAACGCGCCGCTGCCGGTGCGAGAGGACGCGGCGAGCGGGGCCGCGACGGGCCTCGCGCCACGGACGCTCGAGAGCGAGGGCGCGACGTTCACCTACGTCGCGTCGGTCGATGCGCCGAAGTTCCAGGGCAAGACGGTCCAGGCGACGAACTTCGCGTTCGACCGCGACTGGGCGTTCGTCGTCTACAACACCGCGGGGCCCGACATCCGCGGAGGCATCGACGTGCTCGATCTCTCCAAGCCGTCGCAGCCGAAGCTCGTCGCGTCGATCATCTCGGAGGAGCAGGAGTTCGCCGACATCGCCGTGCTCGGCGACTTCGCCTACGCCGTGGGCGCGACGCCGCGGGGCGCCACGCTGAAGGTCTTCGACGTCGCGAACCCGAAGAGGCTCGTCGAGCGGGGGAGCCTCGATCTCCCGGCGCACTACGCGACGAGCATCTCCCTCGAGACGGCGAACGACGCCTGGGTCACGACGGGGACCAACGGCGGGCTCGTCCACGTCGACGTCTCCGACGCGGCGCACCCGGCGATCGCGGTCTCGTATCCGATCCCGAACGCGCTCTACGTGCTCCCGATGGAAGGCGCGCACCTCGTCCTCGGCGGCGATCCGGCGCTCGCGGTGCATCGCGAGAAGGACGGCGACCTCGCCTCGGTCGCGTCGGTGTCCCCCACGTTCGTCGAGGCTCCCGGCCGCCTCGCACGACGCGACCATCGCCTCTTCACCAACGCGGGGCTCACCGGCCTCACGCAGATGGACGTGTCGAGCGACGGCCGCGAGGTGACCGTCTCCGGGCACGCGTCGCTCGCCGGCACGGGCAACGGCATCGACGCGACGAGCTCGTACCTGTTCCTCGCGCAGGGCGAGGCCGGCGCCTTCGTCCGCAGCTTCCACGGCAACGATCCCCCCGAGCCGGTCGGGCGCTTCGACTTCCCCGACGATCGCGGCAGCGCGAACCAGGTGCGCGCGGGCAAGAACGGCGGAACGAAGACGAGCGTCTTCCTCGGCGACGGGCTCGGCGGCTTCCGCATCGTGCAGTTCCAGGAGTGACGCGGCGTCACCAGCGGACGTAGGCGCCGAGCTCGAAGGCGGCGCCCCACAGCGAGCCGCCGGAGGGCAGGTTCCGGTACTCGACCGCCGCGAGCGGACGCAGGCCTTTGCGCGGATCGATCCGCACGTCGGCGAACGCGCCGGTGGAGTGCGACTCGATCGGCAGGATGGTGAGCAGCGCCGGGTTGCGATCGAGCTGCACGCCGTACGTGTACCAGCCGCCGAGCTCGAGCGCGCGCGACGCCGGAACCGCGATGCTCGCGCCGACCGCGCCGGCGATCTTCGCCTGCCGGCCGGGCGACGCGTCGGGCACCCGCAGCGCCGAGATCCATCCGCGGAGATCGAGCCGCACGTCGCGCGGCAGGCCGAGCCCGATCGACGGGTTCAGGATGTGGACCGTCGTGCCGTCGTCGAAGTGCCAGAACGAGTACGAGAGGAACGTGCCGACGTGGTTCGTGATCGGCGTGAGCGCCGACGCACGCACGGCGACGTTCGGCAGCGCGCGTGCGGGCGCGGCGGGCGCGACCTCGAGGCCGAGCGCCGCGCCGATGCCCGTGTGATAGAGGACGCCGACCGGATAGCGCGCGTCGGTGACGCCGGCCGACGCGGAGGTCTCCGTGCGGCGGACGAGCTGGACGCCGGCGTAGACCTCGAGGCGCGAGAGCCGGTGCATCGCCTGCGCGCCGAGCGCGTAGACGTCGGGGTAGCCCGCCGGATAGCGATCGAGGCGTCCCGAGACCCGCGCCTCGCTGGTGAACATCTTCGCGCGCGCCTCGGCGACGTCGGGATCGTCCGGCGCGCTCGCCGCCGCCGCATCCATCAGCGCGCGCGCGGCCGGCGCATCGCCGCGCCAGTACGCGAGCCTCGCGCGGCGGAGGAGGAGCGGCGCGGACGACGGCGACCGCGCGAGCCCGACGTCGAGCAAGCGCTCCGCCTCGTCGTAGCGCCCCTGCCAGAGCAGCACGTCGACGAAGCCGGCGCGCAGGTCCGCGTCCTCGGGATGCGCGTCGAGCGCACGCGCGTACGACGACTCCGCCAGCGCGGTGCATCCCTCCCACGCGTCGACGCGCGCGAGGCCGTAGAGCGCCTCGGCATCGGCGGGACGTCGCGCGAGGATCCAGAGATAGCCCGCGCGCGCCCGACCGAACCGCCCCGCCGCCGCGTCCGCGTTCGCCGCGAGCAGGACCGCGTCGCGATCGGCTCGCGGCGAGACCTCGCCTTCCGCGGCACACACCGCCGCGTACGCCCTAGGGGGTACGAAGAGGGCGGCGAGCGCGGCGGCGAGCGCGAGCACGCGCGCGCGCCGCGCACTCCGTACCTGGTACGTTGCGACGTGTCCGATCCAGAACTTGTGCGCGCGCCTCGCCACCTCCAAGATCACGAGTTGGAATCGGACGAATGCGGTTCGTCAACAGTTTGCTGTTCGCGCTCGACGCGGCCGTCGTCAGTTACGTCGCCGTCTTCTTCGCGATCAACCTCGCGTTCGTCGTCGTGAGCTTCCGGAAGATCCGCGGGCTCCTCGCCGACGAGCACGTGCGCCCGGCGCTCGACCGCAAGGACGATCACTTCCTGCCGCACATCACCCTGCTCGTGCCCGCCTACAACGAGGAGGTCACGATCTGCGAGAGCATCCGCTCGCTCTTGAGGCTGAAGTACCCGAGCTTCGAGATCGTCATCTGCAACGACGGCTCGAAGGACAAGACGGTCCAGGAGCTCCTCAAGGCCTACCGCTTCGTCCGCACCGAGATCGAGTACGAGGAGGAGCTCGCGACCGCGCCGATCCGCGGCTTCTACGAGATGCGCGGCGCGCTCCCGCCCGGCCTCCGCCGCATGATCCTCATCGACAAGGAGAACGGCGGGAAGGCCGACGCGCTCAACGCGTGCATCAACGTGGCCCAGGGCGACTACGTCACGAGCATGGACGCGGACAGCCTGCTCACGCCCGACGCGCTCCTGCTCGCCGCGCGTCCCATCGTCGAGGACCGCGAGGGCATCGTCGCGGTCGGCATCCAGGTGGGGATCTCGAACGGGTCGGTCGTCGAGAACGGTCGGGTGACGGAGATGCGGCTGCCGAAGACGTGGATCGGCCGCTTCCAGATCGTCGAGTACATGCGCTCGTTCGCGCAGGGCCGCGTGGCGTTCGCCGCGCTGCGCTCGCTGCTCGTCCTCTCCGGGGTGTTCGCGCTCATGCGGCGCGACACGGTGATCGCCATCGGCGGCTTCCTCACCAAGAAGATGCGCTCGCGCGTCGGCATCGAGTACTGCGGTGCGGGCGTCCACACCGTCTGCGAGGACATGGAGATCGTGGTGCGCCTCCACCGCTATCTCCTCGACAAGCGTCTGCCCGGCAAGCTCGCGATCCTCCCGTTCGCCACCGCGTGGACCGAGGCGCCGGAGAACTACACCGACATCGGCAAGCAGCGATCGCGCTGGTACCGGGGGCTGCTCGAGGTCCTCGCCTATCACCGGTCGATGATGTTCAACCCGCGCTTCCGGCAGATCGGGCTCTTCTCGCTCCCCTATCAGCTCTTCTTCGAGGCGCTCGCGCCGATCATCGAGTGCGCGGGCTACGTCGTGCTGCTCGTCACGCTCGCGCTCGGTTTGCTCTCGGTGAAGGCCCTCCTCTCGTTCCTCGCGCTCGCGGCGGCGATCAACCTGGCCCTCAGCTCGCTGTCGGTCCTGATGTGCATCTACTCGGAGCGGGGCACGCCCGACGACCTGAGGACTCTCTCTCTCTTCCGCTACGACCGCCTGCGCGACGTGCTCGTCCTCCTCCTCGCCGGCTTCGTGTCGAACCTCGGCTATCGCCAGTACCTCGTCGCGTGGCAGCTCAAGGGGCTGTGGGACTACCTGAAAGGCAAACAGGGCTGGGACAAGTTCGCACGCAAGGGCTTCGCGCCGAGGACGACGTGAGGCTGCGAGGCGCGAGCCTCGCGGTGGTGGGCGGGGGCCCGACGACGGCAGACGAAGTGACGAAGATGCTCGAGGGCGAGGGCGCCCTCGTGAAGAGCTGCGTCGTGGCGGCCGACGACTTCGAGACGCTGAGCGCGCCGGGGTTCGACGCCGTCGTGCTCGTGCGCGAGGACGCGCCGGAGGTCTTCGCGCCGCTCGTGCAGGCGCTCGCGGCCGACGCGCGCACGCGCGAGCTGCCGCTCGTCGCCGTCGCCGGCCCGCGCGTCTCGCTCGCGGCGCTCGGCGCGCTCGCCGGCGTCGCGTTCGTCCCCTCGACGCCGGGCGCGGCGGCGCTGATCGCGCTGCTCGCGCGGCTCCTCGCGCCCACCAGGGCGGCGCGCGAAGCGACCATGTCGCTCGGCGTCGCGCGTGATCGCCTGCGCAAGCTCGGCGGGATCGTCGCGACCACGCGCGAGGAGACGAGCCGCCTGTCCCACGACGTGCTCGCGCTCGTCGGCATCGTGGTCGGGTACGGCGCGAACCTCCGCGACGCGATCCCCGGGCCGCTCACGCCCGCGCAGCAGACGCACGTCGCGCGGATGCTCGAGGCCGCCGCGGACGTCTCCGCGCTCGTCCAGCAGCACGCCGCGCTCGTCCGCGAGGCCGCCGATCCCGCGTCCGACGACGAGCCGCTCTCCGTGCGCCGCCCCGGCGATCGCCGCGGGCTCCACGACGTCGCCGAGCTCGCCCGCGCGACCACCGCGCTCTTCCAGCAAGCCGCCGCCCAGAAGCGCATCGACCTCGGCTTCGCCGCGCCGGGCGTCGCGGAGATCTGGTGCGACGCGCTCCAGATGAAGCAGGTCGTGACGAACCTCCTCGTCAACGCGCTCAAGCTCACGCCCGAGGGCGGGCGCGTCCACGTCGCGGTGCATCCTCGCGCGCCGAGCGCCGACGAGACCGGCATCGCCGCCCGCGCGATGGTGGAGCTCGTCGTCGCCGATGCCGGGCCGGGCGTCCCCGAGCCCGAGCGCGCGCGGATCTTCGAGCGCGGCGTGCGCCTCGCGCGCGACCGTCACCTGTCCGGCAGCGGCATCGGCCTCGCGGTGGTGAAGGACGTCGTCGCCGCGCACGGCGGCGAGGTGCACGTCGAGTCGGCCGCCGGGCTCGGCGGCGCCGCATTCGTCGTGCGCCTCCCCGTGGATCGGCGCCAGCGCCGGGCGGACGCATGAGCCGCGCGGCGCTCCACGTGCTCCTCGTCGACGACAACGCGAAGGGCGTCGAGTTCCTCGAGCTGCGCCTCCGCTCGCTCGGTCACCGGACGACGTTCGCGCCGAACGGCGCGGTCGCGGTGTCGATCGTCGAGCGCGATCGCCCCGACGTCGTGGTGCTCGACGTCACGATGCCCGAGATGAACGGCTACCAGGCCTGCCGCGCGATCAAGCGCATCGATCCGAAGATCCCGATCGTGATCCTGACGGCGAAGAACGAAGCGGCGGATCGCTTCTGGGCGCAGCAGTCCGGGGCCGACGAGTTCCTGAACAAGCCGGCGGACCCGGCCCACGTCGTCCAGGTCATCGCCGCGCTCGCGGAGCGAGCCGGATGAGCGGCACGCGCCTCGCACTGCTCGCGACGCTCGTCCTCCTGGCGCTCGCGCTCGTCCCCACCCTCTTCGTGCTCGTCCGCGAGGCGCTGCGCCGGATCGCGACGGCGCGCGCGATCGCCGACGTCGCGGCGGCGCGACGGGCGATCGGCGCTCCGGGCGGCGACATCGGCGCCCTCGCGGAGCGGCTCCGCGCACGGGCGCAGCCCATCGCGATCGAGCGCGCGGTGCTCGAGCTGCTCCGCTCGGAAGACGCCTCGCTCTCCGCGTGGGGCGCGGCGCTCTTCCACGAGCTCGGGCTCGTCGACCGGTACGCCAAGGCCCTCCGCGAAGCGCCGAAGTGGAGCGCGCGCGCGCACGCCGCGCAGGTCCTCGGGCTCGCGCGCGCCCCGGGCGCCGTCCCTGCGCTCGTCGCGGCGCTGCGCGATCGGACCGAGGACGACGTCTCGGTGAAGGTCGCCGCGGCCGGCGCCCTCGCGCGGCTCGAGGACGAGGCCGCGATCCCGCTCCTCGTCGCCGAGCTCCGCGACGTGGACGAGCGCTCGTCGCGCACCGTCGCCGAGGCGCTCGCCGCGTTCGGTCCGCTCGCCGTCCCCCCGCTCCTCGCGTGCCTCGCCGATGCGAAGGGCGCGGCCGCGCGTGTGTGGGCGGCGCGCATCCTCGGCCGGGTGAAGGACACACGCGCGACCGACGAGCTCGTCGCGCGCCTCTACGATCGCGACGATCGGCTGCGCATGTCGGCCGCCGAGGCGCTCGGCGAGGTCCGCGATCCGCGCGCGCTGCAGTCGCTCGTGCGCGCCACCCTTCGCGACCCGGCCCCGCAGGTGCGCGCGCACGCGGCCGGAGCGGTCGCGCAGATCGAGGGACCGCGCGCGCTCGACGTCCTCGTCGCGGCGCTCTCCGATCCCGATTACGGCGCGCGCCTCCGTGCGCTCGAGGCGTTCGAGACGATGCGCCTCGAGGACACCGCGCCGCTCGAGACCGCGCTGCGCGATCCGAACGCCGACGTCCGGCGCCGAGCGGCCCTCGCGCTCGAGCGCGTCGGGTATCTCGAGCGCGTGATCCGCGATCTGACTGCCGAGGACCGAGCCACGCGCGACCGCGCGTACGGCGCGCTCCTCACGCTCGGGCGCGAGGGGCTCGCGGACAGCATCGCCTCGTACGTCCACCACGTCTCGTTCCAGGTGCGTGCGCTCGCCGCCCAGGCATGCGGCGAGCTCGGGTTCGATCGGGCCGCGCCGATCCTGATCCCGGTGCTCGAGGATCCCGAGTGGCCGGTGCGCGCGGCCGCGTGCGAGGCGCTCGGGCGCCTGAAGCACGAGAAGGTGCCCGCGGCCCTGGTCGCCCGCCTGCTCGATCCCGTCGACGTGGTGCAGGAGGCCGCCGCCGAGGCGCTGACCAGCTACGGCGCCGCGGAGCTCGAGCCGCACGTCGAGGCGCTGCTCGCGGCTTTCGACGCGGGCACCGTGGTGATGCGCACGGCGGTCGTGGTGCTGGTCGCCCGGCTCTCCGGCGAGATGGCCGACG
>JBDHVD010000133.1:0-18535 GCA_039809525.1 Labilithrix sp.
CTCGACCACGAGCACCGCATTGATCACCTGGCGCTGCTCGACTGCATACCGATCAGCGAGCATCTTGCCCGAGCGGGGGTCGTAGAGCCTCAGCCACGAGCACGATCCGACGACGAGACGACTGTTGGGAACGAACGCGAGGGGCTTCGGTGCGTCGTCGTCCGGGGCGGCCAGCGGGAGGGCGCGCGTCCACGCGAGGCGCTCGCGCGTCACGAGATCGTGAACCTGCAGCTGGTAGCCCGCGAGCGCGGCATACTTCCCGTCGGGAGAGACCGCGATGGCCATGTAGCCGGCCGAATCCTCCGTGGCCTGCCATACCGGAACGCCGCGCGGATCCTGGAGGACGCGGAGCACGGTGCCCCCCGGGCTGTCGTGGCGGACGACGAGCACCTTGCCGTCAGGGGTCGCGGTGAGGGCGAGCGGGGTCTTCGTCCCCGTCTTCGCGTCGAGCGTTCGATCCCACGCGACGCTCCCGTCCAGAGCGGACGCGCAGATGCGAGGTTCACCATTCCGTGCAGCGAATACTCGGCCGTCCGGGGCCGACGGCCATGGCTCCGACGGCGACCCAGCGCTTCGCGTCTGGACGACGAACGTGCGGACGCGGGCCGGGGCGACGACGGAGACCTTTGGAGCGGCTGCTACGGGCGAGCGGAGGATGGATCCGAGCGGCGCGCCCACCAGCACTTTCGTCTCGGCCCTGACGATGCGCGGGCGACTCTCGAGGGTGCGGGCAACGCTCGACGAGCTCGCCCGCGACGGCGCGCGCCGCATGATCGCGGCGGCGCTCGAAGTCGAGGTCGAAGAGTACGTTCGCCGGTTCGCCGACGAACGCGATGAGAACGGACAAGCGAAGGTGGTCCGCAACGGACGCGGCAAGGAGCGCAGCGTCACGATGGGAGCGGGCACCGTGCGGTAGGCGATGCGATCGGCGAGGACCAGGCCCACGACGCCCACGACGCGGACGACGCCCACGACGGTAGACCGCGCGTTCCGGTCCGAGCGGCGACCTCGTTCGATTGTCCGGCGAGGGAGAAGTGTGGCGAGCTCGAGGGCAACCTCAGCCACGCGTCGAGCGGCGCTCGAGTCATTGGCGCCGCTGCTCAACCGCCAAGAGGGTAGACTCGCATGGGCGGGTGAACGAGCCCCGCGTGTTGTGGAGGTACTCATGGCAAGGTCCACGGCCGCCTCTCGCGCGGCGATTGACGAGCGATGGAACCACGCGCTCGAGGCGGCGCGGTCGCTCGCTCCGGCCGCGCAATGGCGCCGTCGACTGGCCCGCGAGATCTGCTCGGCGGCAGGGGCGCAGTTCGCCGCCGTGTTCACGTGCCCCCCCTCGGAGCCGTTCCATGCGCAGGCGGAGGTCGCTCCATCCTCCGCTCGTGCGATCGTCGAAGAGGTGCACTTCAAGTTTCTCGCGCGTATCGAGCGCACGGACAGCGGGGTCAAGCTCGCGTCCGCGGCCGGGTCGAAGGCATACGCGCCCCTCGTCGAGACGCGAAGTCGTGCGCTCGCCGCAAAGCTGCGACGCGAGGTCCTGGCTCCGAGAGGCATCGACGGATTCCTCAACGCCTTTCTCGTCGTCCCCGGCGGCATGCCTGTCGGGTGGATCTGCCTCGGCACGCGAGAAGTTACCCGCACGGCGCTCCGGAAGCACGGGCCTGCGCTCTCCGAGGTCGCCCGGCACGCCGGGGATACGCTGTTCGGCGCCGTCGAGCTCGCGCGCGCATGTGGGGGGGCGCCGCGATGGATGCGAGCCGACGGCGTCGACCTGCTATCGGCGCGTGAACGTCAGATCGCCGCGCTCGTGGCTGCGGGGCTGTCCGACGCGAACATCGGGGCGCGCCTCTCGCTCTCCGAAGAGACCGTAGGCGCGCACCTGCGTCGGGTGTTCCGGAAGCTCCGCGTGCACTCGCGTATCGAGCTCGCCGTTCGCCTGGGAAGTCTCGAAGACGGCGCCGCGAGGCTCACCGAGCCGGCCGATCACCCGCGCTCGAATTAACGCGTACGTGCGAATGACCAAGATCCGACGGAGGCGCATCCTCGCGATGTGCTGAAGAACATGCGTGTGCCCCTCGTATCGTGCATCTTCCCCGTCGCCGCGGTCGTTGCATCGGCTTGCACTACCAGCAGCAGCAGCCCGGCACCGGGCCCCGATGCCCAGGCCTCCGCCGACGCATCTCCACCGTCTACCAGCGACGGCGGCAGCGGCGACCGCGGTCCGCGAACCGGTCCGATCGCTCCGGACTGCACCGAACCGCTCGCGTGGTGCGCCCAGGGACACGCCTACGCGAACGTCGCCTGCAAAGACGTCGACGGAAAACCGTACACGATCACGACGACGTTCTCGGGAAGGACCGACAACGTCGCATGCTCTGTCGACGAGAAAGATCTGGAGCTCACTGTCGGGCCGCCGCAAGCCGATACGGTGGCGTACAACACGCACGCCATTCGCTTCCGGTTGCGGAGCTACAAGGGCGGCGGGACGTACGAGCTCGCGCGCTCCGCCGACGAGGGCAGCGGTCATGGATTCGAGCTTCAAGGCGCGGCCGGCGGCGGCGGGGCGGATGAGCACTCGGCGGTAGCGGCCACGATGGCGTGCGGACCGTCGCCATGCAGGGCGATCGTCGCCCCAGAGAGCGAGCCGATCCCGAACGACGATGTGGTCCACGAGTTCCGGCTGCGCGTCGAGATCCAGTGCGACGCGGGCGGCAAGTTGTGGTGGCACCCGGACTGCGCCGCCACGGATTGCGACATCACGAGCGCGCCGACGATCTACTTCGACATCCAGTGCTCGCACTGAGACGACCGTTCAGCGGTCCGCGAACGAGGCGCATCCCTTCGTCTCGAGCTCGCTCGTGCAGTCGACGGGGACCGTCGAAGAAGAGGATCTCGAGCGCGTCGCGCCGACGGCCGAAGAGCACGAAGAGCGCGCCGCACCGCGCGTCGTAGGCGACGTGCTCCTTCTCCGACCGCCTCGACGCGATCGGACGGGGCGCGACTCGATGCTGCTCACGAGCTTCGCCGACCCGCCGCTGCGGAGCGCGGCGGTGCTCTCCGCGGCAGACCCAACGGAGGCGAAGTGACCGGCGGCTCCGACAGCGCCGGCCGTCTGACCGTGGTCGCTCCACGGCCCTCCGCTTTCGGAGGAGACCGGAACGACCTCTCAGAGGTACGACGCTCGTTGAACGCTGCACCCGCCGACCGAGGTGCACGTGTCGACGGAGAGCGTCTTGCACGCGGCGGCGTCCCGGTGCACGGCGAGAGCGTGCACCACGCGTACGAGCTGCATCGCGCATTGCTCACCGCGGACGTGCGGAGTTGCCCGAGCAGGCGCCCGTCTGCCAGATGCACCCCTGCGTGAGGATGCAGGTCTCGACCGTCGGCTCGTTGCAGTCCCGCGCGCGAGGCAGATCGAGTGATCCCAGGCGGGATCGCACTCGCCCGAGCAGCCCTTGCACCCGCTCACGGCCCGACAGTCGGGTTGATCCGCGCACGCGAGCGCCGTGCCGGGGCACTTCGTTCGATCGGCGCGCGCGCAGAAACCGTAGAAGCACTCCGTGCCGCTCGGACATTCGGCATCGGCTTTACCTTCGATCGCGCATCTCGCCACGGAGAGCCGTGACGAACGAGTCTCGCTCACCATGGGCGGGTGTGCCACCGTGAGCCGTTGCTCGACGTGCTCGTGTCCGGCCGCAGCCAAAAGCGGCCTGTCGCGTCCATCGTCGTGGCAGAGGATTCGTGGTGCGCGGCTTGCGTGGGGCGCGGCCATGAAGGCTGGCTACCTTGGCTTCGCGCTCGCAGCATCGATCGCCTGTGCGCCCTCCTCTCCGAGCGAATCGGCGCCGGCCGTCGGCGCCCAGCCCGCCGCGCAGGACGACCCCGCGCCGAGCCGGCCGCCCGCGTCGAGACCGAAGATGCCTGTCACGCTGCCCGCGGCCGCGCCCATCCCGTTCGCGAAGAGCGACATCCGCGTCGTCAGTCGCGGCCCGGCGATGGACTACGGCGGGACCTCGATCGAAGACACCTCGCTCGGTCGCATCGCGGTCGTCTTCGAGCGCTACCTCTCGCAGGAGGAGCTGCGCGGAGAGCTCCGCATCGCGCACCTCGGAGACGACGACACGTTCGGCGAGAGCGAGCGGCTCGCGCTCGCGAGCGATCCGTTCGTCGTCGGAGCGCACGCGCTCGTCCGATCCGACGACACGTTCGTCTACTTCCAGCACGGCGACGCCGCCAAAGGCACCGTTCGCCTCGCGCGCGCACGCTTCGCCGATGGTGGCTTCGATGCCGCCGAAGATCTCGCGATGCAGGACCCGTTCAAGGGCAACTACGCCTGGCCCTGCCCGGCCGAGCGCGGTAGCGGCATCGTGCTCGCCTACGATCACTACCGAGAGAGCAACCACGTTGCCTTCGGCGACGGCCGGTCGTTCGATGCGGGCGTCACGATCGGTCGTGGGGTGCAAGGGCGCGTCGCGGCGTTCGCCAGCGGTGCGCTCGTCTACACCTGGCAGAACGGTGATCCGACCAACATGATCGCCTACGTCCGCGTGAGCGCCGACGGCACGTCCTGGGCGGCGGCCACACCCATCACGCAGAGGACGAACATCCACGACGTCAGTCCCCTTCGCCGGGCCGACGGCGGCGTGGACATCTACTTCATCGCGCAGGACACGCCGAGCGGGTTCCAGATCGTCCGCCGTCCGATCGAGCCGAGCGGCGCGCTCGGGCCGGAACAGGTGGTCTCGAGCGCGGACGCCGGGAGCCTCACCCAGCCGCATCCTGCACGTCTCCACGACGGGAGCGTCGGGCTCGTGTTCGCCGTTCAGGTCACGTCGAACGTCGACACCGATACCGCTTTCGTGCGGCTCGAGGGTGACGCACCGAAGTGAAGCCGTCCTCGTCCGCGCCGAAGATCAGTTCGTCACCATCACCCATCCGCTGACGTAGCCGTTGGCGGTGAGCGCGGTAGGGCTCACGTTGCGGACGCAGAACCCGATCTTGTACTCGCCTGCGGGGAGGTTCGCGACCGTCGCGGCGACGGGAAACGACGTCGGCGCGGAGATGCTCGAGACGATGGTGTAGTCGGGGCCCGTGAAGTTCACGATCGGACCGTTCGACGATTGATGACAGAGCCCCGTTCCCACCTGCGTCGCCACGCCCGCGGGCGTCCCGAGGACCGCCACCGCCGATCCGGTGATCTGCTGACCACTGGCGATCAGGACGGTCGCCGGCGGGGCCGCCCACGTGAAGACGAGCGAGCCGCCGGAGACGCTGGTGGCCTGCGCGCTCAGGCTCGCGATCGTGACGATCCCCGCCGGGCCCTGGGCTCCCGGCGCGCCGCTCGGGCCAGGTTGGCCCATGGGTCCTTGCGCTCCTTCCGGCCCGGTAGCGCCCGCGGGTCCTGCCGCCCCTTCCGGCCCCGACGCCGCGACCGGTGGCTCGTCGCTGCATGCGGTCCCGAGCGCGAGGAGAAGAACGAATCCGAGGAGAAGCCGTGCATGGGTCATGGGTGTGACCGCGTGGAGCAGCTTGCATGCCTGCACCAACTGTCACGTTTTCGTGGGCTCGTGACGATGCTCGGGTGTGCGTGCACACGAGCGGACCGTGCGCGCACGCCGGCATGGGCTTCGGCTCGTTCGAGCGCGTCGGGAGGCCGCGCGTCCCGCGGACTGCAGGGAAACCGCGAACGCCGGACGTCTGCTCGATTCGGGGGGCGCGAGGCGCCCCGTGGATGGGCGGGCCGCCCGACGTGGTAGGAGGCGATGCATGACCGGCCTCTTCCACGCCCACTCGGGACTCCGCTTCCTCATCCTGATCGCCGGCGTCGCCGAGGTCGTGGCGCTGGTCGCTGCGCTCGTGCAGAACAAACCCTTCGGGAAGCCGCATCGGATCCTCGGCGCCGCCTTCGCAGGGACGCTCCACCTGCAGGTCTTGCTCGGCGTCGGGATGGTCGCCCTCGGCCGGTGGTACCCGGCGCTCATCGGGCACGTCGTCCTGATGGTGCTCGCGGCCGTCGTCGCGCAGGTATCCATGTCCCTGAACCGCCGGCGCGCGACGCCGAGCACGACCTTGCCGCTCGCCGGCGTCGTCGTCGCGCTCCTCTGCATCGTCGCGGGCATCATGGCGATCGGCCGCGGGCCGTTCACGATGACGGCGATGTAGCGGCCGGCACGATCGCGCACGCCACGGAGGCGTGGCGGTCAGGCGGACGGCTCGGGCTGCGCCGGCCTGCCGAGGATCTCCCGGACGCGCGGGATGACCTTCCGGCCGTACAGCTCGAGGCGCCGACGACAGCGCGTCAGAGATGCCAGTCGCCGGCGGCCTCTGGTTGATAGGCGATCGCGACGATCCGCAGCGCTCCACCATCGCTCGACTCGTCGAGGGCGCCGCACGAACGGCCGACGCGCATGCCGAGGAGCGACCTGCCGAGCGGCGACGACACGCTGACCGTGCCGCGTTCGCCTGCCCGCCACGGATAGACCACCGTGACCTCCTTCGGCGCGGCGCTCTGCTCGTCGTCGTAGACCACGGTCGAGTTCATCGTCACGAGATCCGCCGGCGCAGAATGCGCGGGGATGACGGTCGCGCGCCGCAGCTCGTGCGCGAGCCGCTTCAGCTCGACGGCGTCCGACTGCGACACGACGAGCGCATTCAGCCGCTCCACGTCGAGGTGGGTCAGGACGGGCGGGACCTTGGGCATTCCGGGGATCATGGCTCTGCGCGGACAACGTGGGCACGCGCGCGATCTCCGGTAGGTCGTTCGCCCGGTCAGACCGTTCGCCTGCGCGCACAATGTTCGATCTCGCCATCGAGACGACGCGGCTCGTAGCGACCATCGAACGGGGCGCCCTGCTCATCCGCGACGAGCCAGTTCGAGAGGATCGAGACCCTCGGTGACGAGCCCTCTCGGGCGCGCCACTCGCTCGCGGTTGCGAACGTCGGCGACGGCGCTGGAGTTGCCGAGGTGACGCTCTGGCAGGGCTCTCCACGAAGAGCGGCCGGTCCGTGCAGGGTGCACGCGAGTGCTCGGCCTCGGCCGTCGTGAGCGCGCTCCGTGTCGAAGCTCTTGCATCCTACCGACGGCTCACGGTTCACTGAGCCTCGTCACGGGAAAGCTGGTCAACCGACTGCACACCGTCGTCGTGCGGGCGGGCGAAGGCTCGGATCCGAGGAGAGAGGGAATGACGTCGGTGATGGCGATCGTCAGTCGTTCGGTGTTCGAGAAGACCCATGGTCGCGAGGTGCAGCCAGGCGCCGTCCTGCCGTTCGACGGCTACGACAGCCAGCACGCGTCGCTCGCGCCGCTCGCGAAGGGCGGAGACCTCTACCTCGTCACCGTGCGCCCGGGCGACGTGCTCTGGCTCGTCGGCGTGCTGCGTCGTCCTCGCTCGACGGGCAAGCGCTGGGCGGCCGCTCGCAACGCCGCGCCCGTCGCGGACGCGAGCGGCATCGTCGGCAGGCTGCGCTTCGCGAACGGTGCGGGCGTGAACGGCGCGCCGGGCAAGCTCGGCATGTCGCTTCAGACGCCGCGCGCCCTCACCCCCGCGGACGTCGCGCTCCTCGAGGGCCTCCTGGGCCCATCCTCGAAGGCCACCACGACGACGACGAAGGCGACGAACTTGAAGACGAAGACGAAGACGAAGCCGGGCGCAGGCGCGACGGAGGACGTCGTCGTCTCCCTCGCCGCGCGGCTGCTGGGCGTGCCCGAGAAGGCCGCGCGCGCCGACCGCGGGCGTTACGCCGTGCTCCACTGGGACGACGGCTTCCACGACCTGTTCCTGCGACGCTTCGACTGGGCGCGTCTCCCTTCGCCTGCCTGGGAGAAGAAGG
The DNA here is from genome assembly GCA_039809525.1 of Labilithrix sp. Taxonomy (GTDB): domain Bacteria; phylum Myxococcota_A; class Polyangia; order Polyangiales; family Polyangiaceae; genus Labilithrix. The sequence goes on from JBDHVD010000133.1 coordinate 7,828, forward strand.
TGTCCGCGAAGGCGCGTGACTTCCTCTTCGGCCGGGCGGACTTCGACATGCGCCGATCGCTCTACGGCGGGCTCGTCGAGAGCACGGGGGACAAGACCCTCCGCGCGCTCCTCGCGCGCACCAAGGGGTGGCTGACCGGGGCGCAGGTGATGAAGCTCGTCGCGGAGCGGCGCATCGATCCGAAGGCCTTCGGGCTGCCCGCGGTCTATGGGCGCGTCGACGTCGGGGAGTCTCTGCTCGAGGCCGTCGCCGGGCTGTTCATGCTCCACGATCAGCCCCGGCGCCGGATGCGCGTCGACGACGAAGGCGAGGTCGATCCGCGGTGGAAGGAGCTCCTCGCCGCCCAGGAGCCGGCGCTCCGCGATCACCTCGCCGTGTTCTTCCAGACCGCGGAGGGAGCACGCGCGTTCGGCGCGCACCTCGACGGGAAGAAGCAGACCGGTCTCGCCTGCGCGCAACCGTGGTTCGAGGAGATCGCCACGTGGTCGCTCGGGGAGGGGCAGGGCGCGTTCGGCCTCGTCCGGTTGATCGCCGAGCCCGACGTGGCCGTGCCTGCGTTCGAGGGCCACGAGCTGCTCACCCGCGGGGCCTCACCGGCGAAGCGCGCGGCCGGCAAGGGCGAGGCGAAACGGAAGGGAGGTGTGTCGGGCGCGAGCGCGAAGGCGTGGTCGCTCGCCGAGGTCGACGCGCTCCAACTCTCCGACGTGCTGGGCGAGAAGACCGACTTCTTCCTCCCGGCCATCACCGCAGCGGTGCGGGCCGGACGGAGCGGTGAGGCGATGCTGGCGGGCCTCGCGCTCGCGGGGCCCAAGAAGCTCGGCTACGACGCGAGCGATCTGAAGCGCCGCGGGAAGCCGGCGCTCGCGTACGCGTGGCTGAACGCCGCGACCGCGGCGTGTCCCGTCGCCGTGCCGACCGGCCTCGACTACCTTCGCGCCGAGCTGCTGCGTGAGCTGGGGCACCTCGACGCGAGCATCCCTCTCCTCGAGCGCTTCCTCGCGTCGCCGGACCCCGACGCGCCGAAGGCGCCGTCCCACGTCCACGGCATGCTCGCCGAGGCACATGCTGCTGCGGGGCGCTGGACCGAAGTCCGCGCGCACGCCACCGCGATGATCGCCGGCAAGAACCTCCGGGGGTACGCCTTCCAGGGCCGCGCGCTCTTCGCGCTCGGCAAGACGAAGGAGGCCTTCGTGGCGCTCGAGCGGGCGATGAAGGCGAGCGTCGATCCTTCACCCGAGCGGGCGCTCGCGGAGGACCCACGCTACCGCGCGCTCGCTGCGCGCCATGGGATCCCCGTGCAGGTCGACTGGCCCGCACGCGACGGGGAGGTGGCCCGTGGCTGAGGCGCGTCGCAGGTCGGCTCGGGACGGCTCGCTCTCCACGCTGCTCGCGGCGGCGGGCCCCGCGATCGAAAGCGATCCCTTCCTCGCGGGTCTGAGCCGCACCCTCGCGGTGCACCCGCCCGCGGACGTCTTCGCGGGGATGGCGCTCGACGACGGCTCGCTGTGGGCGCTGCGGAACGCCGTGCGGAGCGTCCTCGTCCCCAAACGCGCGTTCGCGCTCGCCGACGCCCTCCTCACCGCGGGGATCGAGGCGGCGCCGAAGGCGGAGTCCAAGGACCTCCACCTCGATCGCATGCTCGTGCGGCTCGAGCTCGACGATCCCGACGCCGCCCTCGTGGACGCGACGTTCCTCGCCACCGATCCCACGACGAAGGGCGAGGCCCAGTCGCACAACGCCGTCGCGTACTGCCACCTCCGGCGCAAGGACTACCCAGCCGTCTTGGCCCCGGCGCGGCAGGCTCTCCGCCTCGACGCGGAGCACTGGTGGGCGGACAACAACCTCGGCATCGCGCTCTTCCACCTCGGCAAGGAAGACCAGGCGTTCGTCCACCTCGGCAAGGCGATGGCGGCGGGCGCGACGTACGACCCCGACCCGCCGCTGACGAATCACCCGCGGTTCCTCGCGCTGCAGAAGCAGCACGCGCGGAGATCTCCTCGGAAGAGCTGACCGACGGCGCCGGAGCGTCCCGCGTCTCGTTCGTCTCGTCGTGCTCCCGATGTCGCTCGAGAGCACGTGGAGCGGGCGGATCGTCCCGCCGCGATTCATCGCGTCGAGCAAGAGCTCGCTCGAGCTGCGCGAGACCCGGGGCACGTCCGTGCATCGACAGAGCACGGAGGCGCTTGCTCGCCTCGATGGGCGACGCTTCCCCATCCATCAGGAGCCCGTAGCGCACGAAGTCACCACCCGTCGCCGCGAACGAGCCGGAGCCGACGGCGCTCGCCGAGCACGGAACGGCTCGAGCGGGCCGCTTCGTGGCACGGCGGTGGCTTGCCCGAACCGTGTGATGGGCTTCCGCATGGCTCAGCTTCGCGAGCGTGCACGGACGAGCCTCTGGCTCGTACCGGCTGCGAGCGTCGTGCTCGCGGTCGTCATCGCCAAGACGCTGCCGACGATCGAGGCCATCGTGCTGGGCCATGGGGCCGCCTGGTACCTGTTCCCCGGCCAGGCCGACAGCGCGCGCGAGCTCTTGTCCACCATCGCGTCGTCGATGATGACCTTCACCGGTCTCGTCTTCTCGATCACCATCCTCGTGCTCCAGCTCGCGAGCTCCCAGTTCTCACCGCGCGTCCTCCGAACGTTCCTCGAAGACCGGTCCACCCGCGTCGCGATGGGCACGTTCATCGGCACGTTCGCCTACGCGATGGCGCTCCTGCCCGAGGTGCGGAACGAAGGCGCGGAGGGCGGCGAGCGCGTGCCAGCGCTGTCCGTGTTCATCGCGTTCGTGCTCGTCCTGGTCAGCGTCGCCGTCTTCATTCGCTACATCCACGCGATGGCGCAGTCGATCCGCGCAGTCCACGTCGTGCATCGGGTGGCGAGGGACGCCGCTGCCAGCATCGAGCGGCTCTACCCCGAGGAGGCCGCGCTCGAGCCCGAAGCTCCGTACGATCTTCCGACGGTCGCGCCGACGCAGATCGTACGGAACGGCACGCACGCTGGAGTGCTTGCCGCGGTCGACGAGGATGGATTGTTCGAGATCGCCATGCGTACCAGCTCGGTGATCGCGCTCGTCCCGCGACTCGGCGATTTCGTGGTCCGGGGCGCGCCGCTCTTCCGGATCTGGGCCTCGGCCCGCGTCGACGACGAGGCGCTCCTCGAGCACCTCGCGCTCGAGGAGGAGCGCACTCCTCATCAAGATCCCGCGTTCGCGTTCCGGCAGCTCGTCGATGTCGCCGAGCGCGCGCTCTCGCCGGGGGTGAACGATCCGACGACCGCGGTGCAGGCGCTCGACCGCATCCATGATCTCCTGACCGCTCTCGCCAATCGGCGCTTCCCCGCCGAGAGCCGCGTGGACGAGGCAGGCCGCCTGCGTCTCGTCCTGCCGCGTCCCGGCTGGGACGCTCTCGTGCGGCTCGCGTTCGACGAGATCCGTCAGTACGGAAAGGGCTCGATCCAGGTCCTTCGGCGCATCCGCTCGGCGCTCCTCGACCTCCGCGCGATCTGTCCCCCGGCACGCCGCCCCGTGCTCGACCTCGAGCTGCGTGAGATCGAGATCGCGTCGAGCAAGCTCGAGGCTGCTCCGGACCGCGAGCTCGCGATGCGTCCGAGCGCGCAGGGGCAGGGGGCGTGAAGTGAAGAAGCGTGCGAGGACCCACGATCTTTGCTGGAGGGCTCGGCCCGCTCCTGAACGGCAGCGCCGCTGGCGCGCGGGGCACGATGCGTGCAGCAGCGGTCGCCAAGGATCGACAGAGGACGAGGAGGAGCGCATGGGCATGCAGCGAGGGAGCGTCACGGTCGGGGTGTTCGCGACGGCCGGCCAGGCGAAGCGCGCGATTCGCGATCTCCGCGAGGCAGCGTTCTCGGATGGCTCCATCGGATTGCTCACCCACGACAAGGACGGCGATCCCGACGTCGTGTCGTTCAAGCAACTCGAGGGCAACAAGGGGCTGACCGGTGCGGCAATCGGCGTCGCGGCGGGCGCAGGCGGGGGCGCGCTGTGGGCGCTCGGGATCGCGGCCGGGCTCCTTCCCGCGATCGGTCCCGTCGTCGCCGGAGGGCTCCTCGCGGCCGTGGCGGCGAGCGCAGCGGCGGGTGCGGGCGCCGCGGCACTCGTCGGGACGCTGGTCGGACTGGGCATCTCGGACGAGGACGCCGCCTACTACGACGAGGAGTTCAAGAAGGGCCGCACGATCGTCGTCGTTCGCGACGACGAGCGCCGCAACCTCGTGCAGACCATTTTCCGCGGGCACGGGGCAGAGCCGAAGCTGATGACCGAACGTTCATTCGCGGAGCAGCTCGACGACGACGAGGCGATCTCGGCTCGATCGCGCGGCGTGAACCACGGGCGTTCGTCCGCTCGCTGAGCAGCATCGCGGCGATGCGCGGACCTCCGCGAACCCGTTCGAGGCCGTCGCATCGTCGCTCCGGCAGCTGGATCCCGTACCGCCGTCGCGCCGGTCGCGAGGACGTGGTCGAATGGAGGCGGGGTGACGTACATCGTCGGAACGGTCACGGTCGTCCACGAAGGACGCGGCGGGTACGTCGAAGTCGACGGGCGCCGCTACGTCATCGAGCACGTCGAGGGCGGTCACTTCTGCATCCACCTTCCGTCGGACCGGCGCACGCGGAAGCGCGCGTCGGACCTCGAAGCACTCGAGGCGCTGTGCAGGAGTGAGCCCGAGAAGTGGTCGATCGATCGCCACGACGGCGTCCGAGGCCGCGATCGAACGCGGTGAAAGAGGCGCGTCTTCGATCGCGCGCTCGGATCCCGCAAAACCACGCCGTGCGGGGCTGGCCTCTCGAATCAGTGGCGCGGGCCCGGGCGGGCGCGTACACCCCGCGCATGCTGTCGCGAGCCCTCGTCGCCCTCGCCCTCCTCGGCGCTCTCTCCGGCGCATGCTCGGTCGAGACGCCGGCCGGTCCTCCTGCGCCCGCCGCGCCGGCGGAGGAGCCGGCGCCGTCCGCCGAGACCCCGGCCTCGGACCCCGCGTGCGACGCGGAGACGAAGAAGCTCCAGAAGGGCCTCGACGCTGCGCACGACGAGGACATCTCCGCCGTCCTCGCCGTCAAGACGCCGGCCTGCGGCGTGCGCGTGCTCACGAGCGGCGCCCACGCGCCCGCGCCGACCGCGCTCCATCGCATCGGGAGCGTGACGAAGACGTACGTCGGCGCCGTCGTGATCGGCCTGGCGCGCGAGGGCAAGCTCTCGCTCGACGACGCGATCGCCAAGTTCGATCTCGGCGTTCCGAACGGAGAGAAGATCACGGTCTCTCACCTGCTCCATCACACGAGCGGCCTCTTCAACTACACGGACGACGAGACGCTCCTCGGAGAAGCGCTCACGCAAGGGAAGTCGTTCACGCCCGCCGCGCTCGTGGCCGTCGCCGTGAGCCACGACCCCTACTTCGCGCCCGGGACGTCGTGGCGGTACTCGAACACGAACTTCATCCTCCTCGGCATGATCGCGGAGAAGGTCTCGGGCTCGAAGATCGGAGCGCTCGTTCGCGCTCGCGTCCTCGACGAGGTGGGCCTCGCGGCGACGTTCTTCGAAGGCGAAGAGCCGCTGGGCGGCGAGCTCGCGCCCGGCTTCTCGAAGACGGGCAAGGAGCTCACGCACGCGTACGGCCCGACCTGGTCGTGGAGCGCCGGCGCGATGGTTGCGTCGCCCGCCGACGTCGTGACGTGGGCCGAGGCGCTCGGCAGCGGCAGCTACTACGGGGGCGAGACGCAGAAGACCGTGCTCGAGACCGTGCCCACCGGCGACGGCGCCACGTCCTACGGCCTCGCGGTCATGGTGTTCGACGCGAAGATCACCGGGGGCATGGGCCGGGGGATCGGTCACAGCGGCGACATCCCCGGCTACCACACGCAGGCGTTCCACTTCCCCGAGAAGAAGACGACGATCGTCGCCATCGTGGACAGCGACGGGGCGAGCCCGAACGCCGTGACCGTCGCCGCGCTCGAAGTCCTGGCGCCGAGGTGACGGCCTGCTAGAGGAGACGACGTGCTCGTCTCGCATCGACGCCATGCGCTCCCTCTCGGCCGCGCGCTGTTGATGCTCGACCGGGCGATCGCGCCGTCGTTCCTCCTCAAGCGCGTCGCGCTGCGCGAGGTGGTGCAGGACGAGCGGTTCACGAAGCCGATCCTCGGCGTCGACTGTGCGCGCGATCGCCATCGGGTGGTCGTCGTCCTGCAAGGCACGACGCGCGAGTTCGCCGTCGGACGCGAGACGGCTCTCTCCGAGGGCGATGCGTTCTTCGTCCCCGCGGGCACCACGTACGCATCGCGCGCGGGCGACTGCGACCTCCTCGAGCTCGAGTGGGACCCGCCGGCGTCGCCGTCTCGAGCGCCGGCACCCGAGCGCCTTCGCCTCGGCGCACGAACGCGTGCGCGCGTGCGCGACCTCGCGACGACGCTGAGCGCGGCGGAGGACGCCGCCGCGATCGCGCCCGGGCTCGAAGCGCTGCTCGAGGCCCTCGCGTCCGAGGCGTCCGTGCCGGTGCCGCCTCCGGGAGCCGCGCGTGCGAGCGCCGTCGCGCCGGGCGACCAGGCGCTCGTGAAGCACATCGACGGCTCGCTCGGTCAGCTCGGCAACGCGCCCATGCTCGTCGATCTCGAGTCGTCGCTCGCGTCCGCGCGACGGACGCTCACGCGGCGCATCCGGGACCTGCACGAGCGGTACGCCCTCTCCGGACGAGGCGGAGGTCGGTGGCGCGGTTTGCGCGACACCTACCGGCTCGTCATCGCGAGCATCCTCCTGACCCATGCCGACGCCACCCCGCGCCGCGTCGCGGGGCTCGTCGGCTATCGCTCGGTCGAGGCGCTCGATCACGCGTTCCGCAACGCCTCGCTCGCCTCGCCGGCGGCGCTGCAACGCGCGATGCGCCTCGCCGGCTGACGGCGCTGACGAGGGCGCATCGACCTCACCCACCGTCTGCCGTCGCCTGAACCCGACTCGCGCTTGCGGTTCGCGCGGGCAGCGCCCTAGCCTGACGGTGGTGGCAGTGCTTCGCTGCCGCCGCTCGGAGACCGAGGTCGCCATGATGAAGAGATCGGCTTCGCCGCTGCGCCGGCGAGCGGACGCCATGCTCGTCGCCACGATCGGCCTGGCCTCCGCGCTCGCGGCCCCGGCCTGCGGGAGCTCCGACGACGCGAACGCCACGACGCCGGGCACGGCGACGACGGGCGCGGACGGCGGTTCCTCGGGCGGCTCGTCCGGCGGCGGCTCGCTCGACGACGGCGGAGCGTCCATCGACACAGGGCCTTCTCCTCGACCGACCGCGCCTGGATGGAACGCCCCCTTCGCCCTCGATCCCGTCGCGGAGGGCCTCTCGACCTCGTTCGAGTGGGACTACGCGAACACGACGGCGACGACGCCGCTCTCCACGACCGTCCTCGCGAGCAACGCGTCCAACCCGTCGGCTCCCGTGAGCGGGCCGGGGGTCGGCCGCGCGAGCTACGCGGCGGGGGCGCTGGAGAGCGGGAACGACGAGGTGACCTGGGCGTATGCGAGCGCGCCGGCCCGACGAATCTACCTCCGCCAGATGGTGTGGCTCAGCCCGACGTACGCGGTGCACACCAAGGGCGAGTACTTCCTGAACCTCGGGCTCGGCGATCAGGCCACGAACAAGACGCTCGGCCAATCACTCTTCACGTTCGAGCTCGACTCGCCGGCGGCGTCGGCCGCGGAGACGCAGTCGCTGCCGATCCATTTCCGCTTCTGGCCGCTCAGCGTCAGCGGTGGCATCGAGCAGAACGCGGGCCCCTCCCTGACTCGCGGGAAGTGGCACCAGATCGAGCTGTTCGTCCGCATGCGCTCCCTGGACAAGTCCGACGGCGAGGCACGGGTGTGGATCGACGGAGCTCTCGCGTTCGAGCAGACCGGCCTGTCGTTCGTCGGGCAAGACCCCGCTTGGGGCCGCCTCGCGTGGCCGGCGTATCGAGGTCCGGGGCAGTCCGCCTATCCGGTGCCGCCGGAGGGCCAGTCGCGCGACTACGACCATCTCCAGGTCTTCAGCTCGCCGACGCGCTGATCGTCCTCGAATGAAATCCGCACGCGGGCTGTGCGACGGCGCGGTGAAGGTCTCGTGATGGCTGCTGCGCGCCTCTCGTTGTCGCTTGCAGCGCTCGTGATCTCCTGCGGTGCCTGTCAGCCGCCGTCCAGCACGCGCCCCGTTGCGGCGCCGCTTCCTCTGCCGGACTTCCTCCCGACCGAGGTGGTCTACCGTCCGCATCTCGAGCTCGCGTGCAACGAGACCACTCCGCGGATCGGACCGCCGGAGGCGCGGCCGTACTGGGGCGGCCTCGGGGCCGTCGACGAGTCGGGACGGGTCGTCGCCTGGATCGAGGCGATCGATTCCTCCTCGCAGAAGCAGCCGCAGGAAGAACGCGTGGTGACCAGGCGCTACGTCGCCCGCGTGGACGACATCGATGGCGGGGAGCACCTCCACGAGGTCCCGCTCCCGGAGCTCCCCGGTCTCATGGCGAGCGGCACGTGCGCGGCCTGGCGGAGCGCCGCCCTCACCACCCACCGTCGCGTGTTCGAGGACGTCGATCGCGTGCTCTCGCATTACGTCTTCCGGCGGCTCCACTCCAACCGGAACGCCGAAGAGCCGGTCGAGACGCCCGAGAGCGAACGACGGATCGCCGTCGAGCTCCTCCGGCGGTCGTCCGATCCCGGAGGGGACTGGTCGGTGCTCCCACGCGCGGCCCGGCGGGGTGCGCACGACGAGCGGCAGCCGCCGGGGTCGTTGTTCGTCGACAGCACGGCGCGAGAGGAGCCGGTGACCTCGTCACCTCTGACCGCCGCGCTGAGGTGTGGGAGCGCGTGGCGATTCGGCCTCGAGTGCGTCGACCCCGAGCAGCTCGTCGTGTTTCGTTCGAGGACGCGAGAGGTACGGCTCTCCCGGCGGCTCGGCGCGAAGAAGCACGAGGAGATCCTCTGCACCGGCGGACGGATCACGTCGCTCGTCGGGATCAGCCCGCGCCGCCGGCTCGTCGTCCTCTCCGAATCCGTGGGGATCTTCGCCGAAGAAGGCGACACGGACGACGTCGGGTGTCGCGGCCTCCGGAGTGCCGCGCGCTACACCGTCCTCCGCTTCGACCCTTGATCGGCATCCACGAGCGAGGGCATGAATCCCCGCGGTCCTGGGCCCGTCCAACGCCGGAGGTCGCCGACGTGGTATCGGTCGGTCGTGGGCGAACGCCGAAGGGGTGACGAATGAAGCGCGCGCAAGGGCTCGGGTTGGTCGGGATCGGAACGATGCTCGTGGTGACAGGTATCGCCGCCGCCCAGGTGACGGCGAAGAAGCCGGGCGCGGTCGGCACGGCGCCCACCGTGGCGCCGTCCCCCGCTCCGACCCCCGTGCTCCCTCCCCGCATCCTCGCCTTCCGTCGCGTGCAGGCGCCCACGACGACAGGACCGACGACGCAGCAAGCGGCGCAGCAAGCGCAGCTCTCGGCCGCCATCCTGAAGTTCGAGGTCGACATCGCCAACGCCGCGCCGCTCAGTCACCTCCGCGTCGGCTGGCCGCGTGGCGACGTGAAGATCGACACCACGAGCACCGGCGTCACCACGGTCTCCTTCTGGCGTGCGGAGAGCGAGCTCGACGGGTGCCCTCCCGTGCGTTTCGACCTGGCGCTGATCCGGAAGGACTCGTCCGGACCGAACGACCTCGTCGCGAGGACCGCGGTCCTGACGCCCTCGTGCACCTTCACCTTCAACACCGAGGCCGAGGCCATCTCGTCGATGGACATGTTCCCGACGATCGTGGAGTCCGCCAGCTTGACGGCGACCCCCACCTGCGGAAAGCCGTGGCCGGGACACACGCGCGTCCTCAACCGCGCGGGCGAGACGGACCTGGCCGGCCCCCTCCTCGCACGTCCGCTCGACACGCTCATCCTCGGCGAGAGGTACGAGCCGTGGCTGCGCGAGATCCCCGTGGACCCAGCGCCGCGGAACCTCGGGTTCAAGGACGAGTTCCGCGGCGCGCCCGGCGTCTTCCGCGCGTACCACCTCGCGAAGTTCAAGCGGAACGAGAGCATGATCCACGCCGCGCACGCCGGTCTGAAGGTCACCGTGCGGCGGACCTGTACCTGGGACACCGGCCGCCTCGAGTGACGGATCGACCGCCCATGGAGGCCCCCGTCTGGTGAACTGTGGCCACGCCCGTGCTTCGATGGCCCGGCGAAGGACCCCAGATGCCGAAGATGGAGGCGATTCTCGATTGTCTCGCTGCGAGCTATCGGCTGGATCTCGACGGTGCGGACTACGTTCGTCACCTCGCCGAAGAAGCTGCGCCGCTGCTCGACCGCGGGCTCGGCGTCATGGCCTACACGTACGACGCGAGTGATCCCGCGCGAAGCCCCGTCATCGATCACTTCGCCACCTCGAAGCGCTTCGATCCGCGCTGGCTTCCGGCGTTCTACGAGGCCGTCCAGGCGGCCGGGATCGACAGCAAGCCCGAACACCCGGCGGGCTTCCACGCGTGGGGCCACCTCATGTGCGGCCAGGCGAGCGCCATCCCCGAGATGCGCCCGTTCCTCCCGCTCTTCGCCCAGGTCGGGGGAGCGCGCGACACGGTCGCCCTGAACGCGCTCGACGCGAGCGGGCGTGGCCTGTGGCTCGGAGCCGCGATGCGGTCGACCGCGAAGGTGCCGGCCGAGCACTTCGCGCTCTTCACGAGGCTCGCCGCGCACCTGACGTCCG
>JBDHVD010000134.1:0-18472 GCA_039809525.1 Labilithrix sp.
AGTGACCCGGCGGGTGCTCGCCGCGATCGAGAAGAGAAAGCAGTGAGTAAGGAGAACGGGATCGGTTGATGAGCGAACGTCGAGAGCGGAAAGAGCCGAAGGGCGACAAGCTCGAGTTCGATGGCGTCGTCCAAGAGGCGCTGCCGAACGCGATGTTTCGCGTCAAGTGCGACAACGGGCTGGTCGTCCTCGCGACGATCAGCGGAAGGATGAGGCAGTTCTACATCCGCATCCTCCCCGGTGACCGCGTCACCGTCGAAGTCAGCCCCTACGATCCCAGCCGCGGGCGGATCACCTACCGCCACAAGTAGTTCGAAACCGTTTCAGAGGCGCGCTATGAAGGTCCGTCCGTCCGTCAAGAAGATCTGCGACAAGTGCAAGGTCGTTCGCCGCAAGGGCGTCGTCCGCATCATCTGTGAGAACCCCCGGCACAAGCAGCGCCAGGGTTAAGGTACAAGGAACTCGTCATGGCTCGTATCGCAGGCGTCGACCTCCCCCGTCACAAGCAAGTCGCTTACGCGCTCCCGTACCTCTACGGCATCGGGCGCACGCTCGCGAAGGAGCTCTGTGAGAAGGCGAACATCCCTCCGACGAAGAAGACGGAGGAGCTGACGGAGGCCGAGATCCGGCGCATCCGCGAGCTGCTCGAGACCGAGTACCGCGTCGAGGGTGACCTCCGCCGCGAAGTGCAGATGAACATCAAGCGCCTGATGGACCTCGGTTGCTACCGTGGCCTCCGTCACCGCCGCGGCCTCCCGGTCAACGGGCAGCGCACGCACACGAACGCGCGCACCCGCAAGGGCCCGCGCAAGGGCATCCTCTCGCGCGGCGGGCCGCGCAAGCCGAGCTAGCTGGTCCGGGGGGCAAGCCTCCCGGAGCCCCCCTAGCTAGTCCGGGGGGAAGCCCCCGGGAGCCCCCCCCAGATCCGAGCCACGAGTTAGAGAAAGATAGAAGTCATGGCATCTGCGAAGACCAGCGTCCCCCCGACCGCCGGCGGCAAGGGCAAGCCGGGCAAGAAGAAGGTCAAGAAGAACGTCGCGACGGGCATCGCCTGCATCCAGTCGACGTTCAACAACACCATCGTCACGATCACCGACGTCAACGGCAACGCCGTGTCGTGGTCGAGCGCTGGTTCGCGCGGCTTCAAGGGCTCGCGCAAGTCGACCCCGTTCGCCGCGCAGCTCGCGGCCGAAGAGGCCGGCCGCAAGGCGATGGAGCACGGCATGCGCTCGATCGCGATCTTCGTGAAGGGCCCGGGCGCCGGCCGTGAGTCTGCGCTCCGCGCGCTCCAGACGGCGGGCTTCAAGGTCACGCTGATCCGCGACGTCACGCCGGTTCCGCACAACGGCTGCCGGCCGCCGAAGCGTCGCCGCGTTTGACCGTCTCGTGGGGGACTTCGTCCCCCCTCATCGGCTCACGCCGCTGAGCCTCCCCCCTTCGTCAGGCCACCGGCCCGCGCCCTTCGCCTTCGGCGAACGCCGGCTTTGCCGGCGGAGGCGCGCTGGGTCATCGAGAGCGCTTCGATCTTCGGGTCGAGGCGCTTTTTCGTTGGCGCGTTCGGAATTTCGACTGCGGCACAAGCGCGTGCGCCGTCCCGCGTGGAGTGCCTGTATAGTCAAGCCGATGAGCGGGGCTCAGCGAGGGAAGGCGATCGTGACGGGCCTGGCGGCGTCCGGTGTCCTGGTCGCGCTCGTCGTCATCGGCTCGCGCAACCTCGCGCACTTCGACGCGGCCCTCATCGGCTACACGTTCGCGACCATCTTCGCGGTGTTCGGCATCGCGTATCGCTACTCGATGTGGCTCCAGCGGCCCCCGACCCGGATGTACTGGCGGCGGGGCTGGCAGGTGCTCGCGAGCAAGGCGTTCTTCTCCCGGCTGCTCTCGGGGATGCGCCGCGCGGCGGTCGACGTCGCCGCGAACCGCTTCATCTTCCGGCGAGGCGTCCTTCGCGGGATGGCGCACATGGCGATCATGTGGGGCTGCATCCTCGCGGCCGCGATCACCTTCCCCCTCGTGTGGGGCTGGATCCACTTCGAGACGATGCCCGGCGAGCTCGGGAGGTACCGGACGTTCGTGTTCGGTCTGCCGGCCGGCGACATGGACGTGCACGGCGCGCTCGCGTTCCTGATCTTCCATGGGCTCGTCTGGGCGTCGTTCCTCGTCATCGCCGGCGTGATGCTGGCGTTCCGCCGCCGCATGATCGATCACGGCGCCGCCGCCACGCAGCAGTTCGGCGAGGACGTGCTGCCGCTGCTCTTGCTCTGCGCGATCAGCGTGACGGGCCTGATGCTGACCGTGAGCTACACGTGGATGCGCGGCTACGCCTACGAGTTCCTCGCGATCCTCCACGCGGTCACCGTCATCATGACGCTCCTGTGGCTGCCGTTCGGGAAGTTCTTCCACGTCTTCCAGCGGCCGGCGCAGCTCGGTGTCGCGCTGTACAAGGAGGCGGAGGAGCAGGTCGCTCAGGCGACGTGCAAGCGCTGCGAGCGTCCCTACGCGGCGCTCGCGGTCGTGCGCGACCTGGCCACGGTCGAGCGCGAGCTCGGGTTCCGCTACGAGCTGCGCGGCGGACGCGCGGATCACTACCAGCAGATCTGCCCGTCGTGCCGGCGGGCGCTGTTCGGCCTCGCGCAGGGCGCGCTATGGACCGAGCCCTCATCGGAATCGACGTGAGCCATGGCGAAGATCCCCGTCGACGAGCTCTCGATCACCCACGCGTTCGGACCGCACGTCTCGAAGGCGACGCGCGGCACGACCCACGACGAGCCCGACCGGCTGGTGAAGACGCACTGCTGCTTCTGCGGCCAGCAGTGCGGGATCCAGCTCAAGGTGAAGGACAACGAGGTCATCGGCTTCGAGCCGTGGGAGGAGTTCCCGTTCAACCGCGGGATGCTCTGTCCGAAGGGCGTGAAGCGCTACCTCCAGGGATCGCACCCCGATCGCCTCCTCACGGCGATCGCGCGTGACCCCTCCGCGCCGGCGGGCTTCCGGCCGATGCCCTATGCCGAGGCGATCGAGAAGACGGCCCGCGCGATCGCCCGCATCCAGGAGGAGCACGGCAACGGCGCCATCGCCGTGCTCGGGGGCGCGAGCCTCACGACGGAGAAGACCTACCTCCTCGGCAAGTTCGCGCGCGTCTGCCTGAAGACGCCGTTCATCGACTACAACGGCCGGCTCTGCATGGTGAGCGCCGGCGCCGCGAACAAGAAGGCGTTCGGCATCGATCGCACGACCAATCCGTGGTCGGACATGGTCGGGACCGAGGTGATCTGGGTCGCGGGCTCGAACGTCGCCGAGTGCTCGCCCATCACCACGAACTACATCTGGCAGGCGCGCGAGCAGGGGGCGAAGGTGATCGTCCAGGACCCGCGCATCACCCCCGTCGCGCGAACGTGCGATCTCTACCTCCCCGTGCGGCCCGGGCGCGACGCGGCGCTGTTCGCCGGCGTGCTCCATCTGATGATCGAGAACGGCTGGATCGACCGTGCGTTCATCGAGGAGCACACGGTCGGCTTCGCCGACGTCGCCGAGTACGTGAAGCAGTGGACCCCCGCGAAGACCGCGGAGGTGACCGGCGTGCCCGAGCGCTCGATCCGCGCCGCTGCAGAGATGTGGGGCACGGCGAAGTCGAGCTTCCTCTTCCACGCGCGCGGGATCGAGCATCACTCGAACGGCGTGCAGAACGCGCTCGCGACGATCAACCTGGTGCTCGCCTCGGGGCGCATCGGCAAGCCGAACAGCGGCTACGGCACGATCGTCGGCCAGGCGAACGGGCAAGGCGGTCGCGAGCACGGACAGAAGTGCGATCAGCTCCCCGGCTGGCGCGACATCTCCAACCCCGACCACCGCAAGTACATCGCGTCGGTGTGGAAGGTCGACGAGAAGGACATCCCCGGCCCCGGCGTCGACGCCTACGAGCTGTTCCGGAAGATCGACAAGGGGGAGATCAAGGGGCTGATCGCCATCTGCTTCAACCCGAAGATCTCGCTGCCCGACAACCAGTTCATCGCGCGCGCGCTCGACAAGCTCGAGTTCTTCGTGGCGATCGACTTCTTCCTCAACGACACGGCGCGCCATGCGGACATCGTCCTTCCCGGCAGCCTCCAGGAAGAGGACGAGGGCACCGTCACGCAGGTCGAGGGGCGCGTCATCAAGATCAACCAGGCGGTGGACTGCCCCGGCGAGGCGCGGCGCGACTGGGTGATCATCCAGGACCTCGCGCGCGCGCTCGGACGCCCGCACGGCTTCACCTTCGAGGAGCCGCGCGCGATCTTCGAGGAGCTCCGCGTCGCGAGCAAGGGCGGTGTGGCCGACTACTCGGGCATCACCTACGAGAAGATCGAGCGACAGATGGGCGTGTTCTGGCCCTGCTACGACGCCGATCCCAGGACCGGCGAGCCGACGCCCGATCACGAGGGCACGCCGCGCCTCTTCGAGCCGGGGAGCTACAACCCGGTCGCGAAGGGCAACGGACGCTTCTACTTCCCCGACGGCAAGGCGCGCTTCAACGTCGCCGAGTACCGCACGCCGGTCGACGACGTCTCCGAGGAGTTCCCGCTGTTCCTCACCACGGGCCGCGTCGTCAGTCAGTTCCTGTCCGGCACGCAGACGCGGCGCATCGGGCCGCTGGTGAAGCAGTACCCCGAGCCGCGCATCGAGCTGCATCCCCGGCTCGCCGAGAAGCTCGGGATCGCCGACCAGGACTGGACCACCTGCGAGACCAGCCGCGGCTCGGTCACGCTGCGCGCGATGGTCGTCACCACGATCCGTCCCGACACGATCTTCATCCCGTACCACTGGGCGGGAGCGAAGAGCGCGAACCGCCTCACGGTCTCGGCGCAGGATCCGATCAGCAAGATCCCCCAGTACAAGGTCTGCGCGTGCCGGGTGAAGAAGGCGGATGGTCCGCCGGCGTACGCGGCGAGCCTCGAGCCGCAGCAGTGAAGGGGAGAGAGACATGCCCGTCCCCGCCCACCTCGAGTTCTTCATCGACCCCAGCCGCTGCATCGGCTGCCAGGCCTGCGTGCAGGCGTGCAGCGAGTGCGACACGCACAAGGGCGAGTCGATGATCCACCTCGAGTACATCGATCGATCCCACTCGATCCAGACCGTGCCGGTCATCTGCATGCACTGCGAGCAGCCGACCTGCGCGGAGGTCTGTCCGGCCGACGCGATCAAGCGCACGGGCGACGGGGTCGTGCAGAGCGCGCGCAAGCCGCGGTGCATCGCTTGCGGCAACTGCGTGATCGCCTGTCCGTTCGGCGTGCCCGAGGTCTACGTCGATCGGCAGATCATGATGAAATGCGACATGTGCTACGACCGCTCGTCGGTCGGCAAGAAGCCCATGTGCGCGACCGTCTGCCCGAGCCAGGCGCTGTTCTTCGGCACGCGCGAGCAGATCCTCGCGCTCCGCCCGCAGTCGATGCCGACGAACCGCTTCCGCTTCGGCGATCAGACCATCGACACGCGCGTGAACGTGATGGTGCCGCGTCGAGAGGCTCGTCCGCCGCTCGTCGACGTCACCGCCGCGATGGACGCGCAGCCGAAGACGCGTGCGCGACGGCTCCCCGTCGTCGCCGGTGCCGAGATCGATCCGTTCGCCGAGGTGGAGGTCTAGCGATGGCAGAGGATCCGCAGCGGCGCGAGCCCGAGGACTTCACCCGCGCGCCCGACGGCACGCCCGCCGACGCTCAGCCGCGGTGGCGCAAGGACTTCCCCGTCGACTGGCCGAAGGACCAGTTCGTCGCGCGCCGCGACTTCGCGAAGTTCCTCGTGCTGACGAGCGCGGCGTTCGTCGCCGGGCAGGGTTGGATCGCGGCGCAGCACCTCGTGAAGAAGAACCGTCCTCCGCTCCCCCGGACCAGGATCGCCTCGGTGCGCGACGTCGCGGTCGGAGCGGCGCGCGTGTTCGACTATCCGGGCGAGCACGACCCCTGTCTCTTGATCCGCGTCGACGACAAGACGCTGCTCGCCTACAGCCAGGAGTGCACGCACCTCTCCTGCGCCGTCGTCCCGCGGGTGAAGGAAGGCGTCCTCCACTGCCCGTGCCACGAGGGGTACTTCGATCTCCTCACCGGACGGAACATCGCCGGGCCGCCGCCGCGCCCGCTTCCGAAGATCCAGCTCGAGATCGTCGGCGACGACGTGTTCGCGGTCGGCATCGAGACGAGGACCGTCTGAGATGACGGTGAAGCGCCCCCTCTCCCGCTCGCAGCGGATGACCGTGATCTACGGCATCCTCTGCTTCGTCCTGCTCCTCGTCGTGCTCCAGCTCTGGCTGCTCACCGCGACGATGAACGCGTGGCTCGGCGGCGACGACGCCGTCGTGCTCCCCGCGCTCGGCGCCAGCGCAGCATGCCTGCTCCTGAACCTCGGCCTGCTCAAGTACCTCTAGCCGTGGAGCGGCTCGCGGGCATGCACCCGGCGTACTTCGCGCTGGTCATGGCGACGGGGATCGTGTCGATCGCCGCTCACCTGGTGGGCCTTCGCTGGGTCGGCGGCGCGCTGTTCGCCATCAACCCGATCCTCTACGTCGTGGTGTGGGCGCTCACCATCGCCCGCGTGGTCCGGCATCGCGACCGCGTCGTCGCGGACGTCCTCAGTCACGGGCGGTCGGTCGGCTTCTTCACCACCGTCGCCGCGACGTGCGTGCTCGGCTCGCAGTTCCTCGTCATCGGCGAGCGTTTCGCGGTCGCGGCCGCGCTCTGGGTGTTCGGCATCGTCCTCTGGGCGCTGCTCACGTACGGCGTCCTCACGGTCCTCACGGTGAAGACCGAGAAGCCCACGCTGGCCGAGGGGATCAACGGCGGATGGCTGGTGGCGGTCGTCGCCGCCCAGTCGGTCGCCGTCCTCGGGGCCCAGCTCGCGAGCGGCTTCGCTCCCTACGAGCCCGAGCTCCTCCTCTTCTGCCTCACGATGTGGCTCGGCGGAGGGATGCTCTATCTCTGGATCATCGGGCTCATCTTCTACCGCTACACGTTCTTCACCATGAGCCCGTCGGACCTCGCGCCGCCGTACTGGATCAACATGGGCGCGGCGGCGATCTCCACGCTCGCGGGCGCGACCCTCGTGCTCGCCGCCCCGCACTCGCCCGTGATCGCGCAGGTGCTCCCGTTCGTGCGGGGCCTGACCTTGATGTGGTGGGCGACGGCGACGTGGTGGATCCCCATGCTCTTCATCCTCGGGATCTGGCGGCACGTGATCCGTCGCTTCCCGCTGCGCTACGATCCGCTCTACTGGGGCGCGGTCTTCCCCCTCGGCATGTACACGGTCTGCACCGCGCGCCTGTCGACCGCGATCGAGGCGCCGTACCTGTTCGCCGTGCCGCGGTACTTCGTCTACGTCGCGCTGCTCGCCTGGTCGGTCGCGATGGTCGGGATGCTCGCGCAGCTACGTCGCGCGACCGCGCGCTCCTAGCGAACGGCTCACTCCTGCCGGGGCGCGAGCTCGGCGAAGCGCGTGGGATCGATCCGCGCGCCGAGCTGGAAGTACGCCGTCGTCGGGTGCGTGGTCGCCCGCGCGCAGAGCTCGTCGCTGCCGATCGCGAAGACCGGTCCGTCGTAGCGGGCGCCGACGGCGTGGACCGCGTGCCCGCAGTCGAGCCGGCGGAGCGCGAGCGTCGGCTTCGCTCCGCATCCCCCGGCGGTGTCGTCGATGCTCACGAGCGGAACGGTGCAGTGCTCGTCGGCGTAGAGATGGGCGAACGTCGCGCGGCTCGGGATGCAGCGAAGGACGCCTTCGATCGGGTAGCCCTCGCACGGCTCGCCGAGCTGCGTGTCGACGAAGCCGCTCGCCGTGAGGCGCTCGCCGCCGGTCGTGGCCCAGACGCGCACGGCGATCCGGCCGTGCCCGATCCACGCCGTCGATACGTCGGGGAAGACGCCGGAGGGGAGCGGGCCCACGACCTCGTAGAACGCGCGGCCCTCCATGGGCGCGAGCCCGCACTCTCCCGTTCGGCTGCGCCGATGGACCTCCGAGACGTCGAGCCTCCGACCGGGCTGGAGCAGCTCGACTCCGCAATCGGTGTAGTGTGCAACGGCCCGCGGCGGCGGTCGGTCGTTGCACACGGGTCCCGCGACGGCGACCGATCGCGCGCACGTCGCGTCGAGCTCGGACCCGACGTATGCGATCCGCGACGTGCACGGCCCCGAGTCTTCGCCGTGGGGAGGCGCGCATTCCTCGCCGGCCGAGGGATCGACGATGCCGCGGACCTCGCGGGCCCCGTCGTCGGCGACGAGGACCGAGACGGCGAGGGCGCCGCGCTTCTCCGTGACCAGCGTGGCCGCCACCAGCTCGGACGGCGTCACGCGCGTGACTTCGCGGAGCTCGTACGTCCCCGGCCGCATCGCGGGGCTCTCCTTGCAGCGCCCCGAGGGCGTCACCGGCGCTCCAGCGTGCAGGATCGTCTTCGTGCTCGAGCACACGTCGGACGCGTACGTGGCGCGATACTCGGCCTCGTTCGGGAGCGCGGGAAAGACCTCGGGGCACGCGGCGTCCTCGGCCGTCAGGGGCGCCGCCACGAGCTCGGGGCAGTGCCAGACCGGGCCGCTCGTGCGCGGAAGGCAGCGGAGCGCTCCATCGCTGGCTCGTTCGAAGGCGCAGCGGACGCCGAGCTTCGTGTCGACCCACTCGATGAATTGCTGAACGCCGTCGACCTCGAGGACGCGCGCGTGGAGTCGCCTGCCGCTCCGGTGCGAGACGTCCGCGATCGCCGGATCGATGCCGCTGTCGAACTTGCCCCCGCAGCTCGCCTCGACCACGGCGAGCACGACGGCGACCGTCGCTACCCCACGCCCCCCCCATGCCAGCGAGCGTACCAGAGCGCCCGGTGCCGACTGCGGGGTATCACGATCAGGCGACTGCGCGATCGAGGCGGACGAGGAGACCGTCGGACGGCATCAGCGTGACCGACCGGCGCTGCACGCGGATGGCGCCGCGGCGCGGGGCGAGCGTCAGGTCGGTGCGCTCGAGGATGCGCGCGAGCACCATCTTCATCTCGTAGAGCGCGAAGGCCATCCCGATGCAGCGCCGGATGCCGCCGCCGAAGGGGAAGTACTCGCTGGGCGAGAGCTTCTTGTTCAGGAAGCGCTCGGGGTCGAAGCGCTGCGCGTCGGGGTAGACCTGCTCGCGTCGTTGCGCGAGGTAGATCGAGCAGACGACCGGCGTGTTCGCCGGAAGGTCGTAGCCGGCGACGCGCGCCGGACGTTCGAGGACCCGTCCGACGATCGGGATCACCGGATTGAGCCGCATCGCCTCGCGTGCGATCGCGTCGACGAGGGGCAGCTCCGCGGCGCGCGCGGCGGTGAGCATGCGCGTGCCGTCCTTGCGCTTGGCGTCCTCGATCTCGGCACGCACCCGGCGCACGAGGCCCGGCGTCGCGAGCGTCCAGCGCACCGCCCACGTCAGCGCCGTCGCCGTGGTCTCGTGGCCGGCGACGAGCAGCGTCGTGAGCTCGTCGCGCAGCTCGGCGTCGGTCATCGCGCGGCCCTGCTCGTCGCGCGCCTCGAGCAGCAGCGAGAGCACGTCGTCGTGCCGCGCGCCGCTCTCGCGACGCGCGCGGAGCTCCTCGTAGAGGTAGGCGTCGCCCTGCTCGACCGCGCGGCGGAACTTCCCCCACGGGCTCCACGGGCCGAGGTCCTTGCGCATGAACGGCACGAGCAGGGGCGGCCACGACGCGAGCTCGAGGATGCGCTTCATCCGCCGGCACATCTCCTCGTGACGCGCCCCCTCGGCGAGGCCGAAGACGGTGCGGACGATCACGCGGAGCGTGATGTCCTGCGTGTGCGGATGGAGCGAGAAGGTCTCGCCGGTCCGCCATCGATCGATCGCGGCGTCCGTCGCCGCGAGCATCGCCTCGCCGTAGCGCTGCATGCGCTCGCCGTGGAACGGCGGCAGGAGGAGGCGGCGCTGCCGCAGGTGCTCGGGGCCGTCGAGCATCAGCACCGAGCGCTCGCCGATCAGCGCCGCGAGCGAGCGATTGAAGCGGCCCGCCGCGAACGTGGTGCCGTCGTCGGCGAACACGTGCTTCACCTCCTCGGGCGAGTAGACGACGACGATCTTCGGGAAGCCGACGAGGCCCATGGTGAAGGGCTCGCCGTAGCGCCGCGCCGACATCTCCAGGAGCTCGAACGGACGGCGCATCCAGAGCGCGGTCGAGACGAGCGACGGGAGCGGAGGTCCGGGAGGCAGCATTCGCCCCGAGGATAGAACGTGGTCGACCGTGACGTCGCCTCGTCGAGGACGAGCTCGCGGTCGAGTCGAGCCGTGGCCCACGCGATGCACCGTGCGCATGCCGAGGAGGTAGGTCATGCATCGAGCCACGCTCATCATCGGCATTCTCGCGAGCGGCGGTGCCGCGATCGCATGTGGCGGCGGCGGAACCGAGGCGCGTTCGAGCACGACGATCACCAGCGGTCCCGGCGTGGGCGAGCCCGAGCTCTCACGCTCCGCGAGCGCGATGAGCGAGCGCCTCGCGTTCCAGCTGTGCCTGCACGAGGCGGAGTGCGGGCGGTCGCAGAACCAGCAATGCGTGGACGACACCACGGCGAAGGCCAGGAGCGAGCTCCTCAGCTGGCGCTGCGACCCCGCGTCGATCCGCGCGAGGGCCGAGGAATGCCTCGCCTCGGTGCGCGCGGAGTCGTGCTCGGTCGACCTCACGACACGCGCGCGCGTCTGCCCGGTGAACGAGTCGTGCCCGAACCGCACCGCGCAGCTCCGGTCGCCGGGCCCCGCGCTCGCCGAGGCGATGGCAAAGTGAGCGGCGCGGTGGCGCGCTCTCTGCAACTCCGCACGCATGGACACGTCCGGCGCGAAGCCGTTCGTGATCGAACGTCGCGACGGCGCGCTTCGTTTGCGCGGTGACCTGCAGCTCTCGTGCGCGACGGAGATCTGGTTCGACCTCCAGCACGCCGCCGCCGGCGCGGAGGGGAAGCTCGACATCGACCTCAGCGACGTCGCGGTGCTCGACGGGGCGGCGGTGGCGCTGCTCGTCGATCTGCGCGCGCGGCTGGTCGAGCGCGGGGTGAAGTCGGAGCTCGTCGGCGCGACCGGTCACCTCGCCGACCTCGTCGGGCTCTATCAGGGCTACCAGCCCGCCACGTGCGGTCCGCGGCGCCGGCGGCACTCGTTCTTCGAGCACTTCGGTGCCGACGCGCGCGCGGTCGCGCAGGCGCTCCGCGCGATGGTGGAGTTCGTCGGCGACACGGTCCGCGGCGCGGCGGGCGCCATCGTGTCGCCGATCTCGGGCAAGCGGCTGACGGTGTTCCCGCTGATCGTGCGCGCGGGCACCGAGGCGATCCCGCTCGTCCTCCTCCTCAACTTCCTCCTCGGCTTCGTCATGGCCTACGACTCGTCGGGGCAGCTCGAACGCTACGGCGCGGAGCTGTACCTCGCCGACGTCGTCGGGGTCGCGGTCACGCGCGAGATCGCGCCGGTCATCACCTCGATCATCGTGCTCGGGCGCTCGGCGGCCGCGTACGCCGCCGAGCTCGGCACGATGAAGGTGTCGGAGGAGCTCGACGCGCTGCACACCATGGGCTTCGTGCCCGTGCGTCACCTGGTGCTGCCGCGCGTGCTCGCGCTGCTGGTCGTCACGCCGCTGCTGACGCTGCTCGGCGACGTCTCCGGCATCGTCGGCGGGGCGCTCGTCGCGGTGGCGAAGCTCGACGTGAGCGCGTTCTCGTACCTGACGGAGCTGCGGCGTGTGGTGGTCGTCGGGGACGTGCTCGGCGGGCTGGTGAAGGCGAGCGTCGCCGGCCTGACGATTGCGATGATCGGCGCGCAACAAGGCTTCGCGACCTCCGGCGGGCCCGCCGGGGTCGGCACGCGCACGACGCATTCTTCGCCGTTCTGCTGGGGGCGCTTCGCAAATGAGTGGGGCTGGATTCATCGAGGTGCGCGACCTCACCGTCGGCTGGGAAGAGCATGCCGCTCTCCTCGTCGGCACGACCTTCGAGGTGAAGCGCGGCGAGATCTTCGCCATCCTCGGGGTGAGCGGGTCGGGCAAGACGACCCTGATGCGCTGCCTCATCGGCCTCGAGCGGCCGCTCTCCGGAACGATCGCCGGACCGGGGGCGCCGGCGCTCGGTGGCGTGCGCCCGAACTTCGGGGTGATGTTCCAGGGCGGCGCGCTGTTCGGGTCGATGACGGTCGGCGAGAACGTGGCGCTGCCGCTCGAACGCTGGACCGATCTGCCTCCCGAGGCGGTGACCGCGATCGTGCGGGCGAAGCTCGGGCTCGTCGGCCTCCGCGCGGCCGAGGACAAGCTGCCGTCCGATCTCTCCGGCGGCATGGTCAAGCGCGCGGCGATCGCGCGCGCGATGGTGCTCGAGCCCGCGGTGCTCTTCCTCGACGAGCCCTCGGCGGGGCTCGACCCGATCACGTCGGCGGAGCTCGATCAGCTGATCGCGACGTTGCGGCGCGTCCTCGACCTCACGGTGATCCTCGTGACGCACGAGCTCGGGAGCATCTTCGCCATCGCCGATCGCTGCGTGCTGCTCGATCCGGGCGCGCGCGACATCATCGCGGAGGGCAGCCCGGAGAAGCTGCGGGCGAGCACCGACCCGCGGGTCCGGGCGTTCTTCAACCGGACGCCGAGGGGGGCGTGATGTCCACCGCGTGGACCAGCTTCAAGATCGGCCTCTTCGCCCTCGCGGTGGTCGCGGCGGTCGCGACGATCGCGCTCGCCCTGGGCCTCCATCCGATCCCGGAGAAGACGGCGCGGTTCCACACGTACTTCGACGAATCGGTCGCCGGGCTCGATGTCGGCGCGGCGGTGAAGTACCGCGGCATCACCATCGGCGCGGTGAAGCGCATCGACGTGGCGCCGGACGGGCGCATGGTGGCGGTCACGCTCGAGATCGGGGCCAAGGACGCGTGGATGGTCACGTGGCGCCCGGATCGCGACACCGGGCTGCGCGCGCAGGTGAGCACGCCCGGGATCATGGGCGTGAAGATGATCGACGTCGACTTCCACGACCCGACGACCCACCCGCCGCCGTCGCTGCCGTTCCCTCCGGCCGAGAACTACCTCCCGTCCCTGCCGTCGTTCGAGCTGCAGGAGGCGCTCTCGACGATCACCGACGCGCTCGTCGCCACCCTGCATCGGATCGAGCACGTGATGGCGAGCTTCGACGCGCAGGAGGTCCCGGAGCGGCTCGCGGCGGCGCTGGCGAGCGTCGACCAGGCGGCGTCCGATCTGCGGACCACCGTGCGCCGCGTGAACAAGGGGCGCATCCCGGACCGCACGGCCGAGACGATCGAGCGGCTCGACGAGACGATCGCGTCGATGCAGCACATCCTCCATCGCGTCGACGCGGACGGCGGTCTGTTGACCGACGCCGAGCGCGCCACGCGGAGCGTCGACGGCCTCGGGCTCAGGGCGGCCGGCGTGACCGGCGAGCTCGATCGCACGGTGCGCGACCTCGGCGACGCCGCCCGCACGGTGCGCTCGCTCGCCGACGCCATCGAGCGCGATCCCGACATGCTCCTCAAGGGACGTCAGAAGGGGGTGCGATGAGGCTGCTCGTCTTGCTCGCCGTCGCACTGACCGGCTGCGCGCTCACGAGGAACGCGCCGCCGCTCGACGTGAAGTACTTCGACGTCGAGGTGCCCGGCACGACGACGACCCACGCCGCGACGATCGCGCCGGCGCCGCGCGCGCTCGCGCTCGGCCGCGTGCGCTCGAGCGAGTTCCTCCGCAACCGCATCGTGCACCGCGAGGGCGACGTGCTCGGCGCGTACGAGACCGCGCGCTGGACCGAGTACCCGGAGGCCTATCTCCGGCGCTCGCTCGCGCACGCGCTCTTCGACGAGGGGCGCTTCGCCGAGAGCCTCGGGCGTGACGTCCCCACGCTCGACGTCGAGCTCGTCGCGTTCGAGGAGGTGCGCAAGCCGCACGGCCGGGCCGGACGCGTGCAGGTCGACTACCGCCTGCACGCCGGCGACCGCGTGCTCGCGAGCGACGTCGTCACCGCCGAGCGCGAGGCGTCGGCCGAGGGCGGGATGCCGCCGGTGGTCGACGCGCTCGAGGCCGCGCTCGCCGAGGTCAGCGCGCGCATCGCATCGGGGGTCGACGCGGCGACGCGCGTCACACCGTCTCGCCCGTGAGCTCGCGGTGGAGGCGCAGCCCGGCGCCGATCGTCCCCGCGACGCTCGGCATCCCGGCGGTGGCGTTCGCCATCCAGAGGTTGTCGATCGACGTGCGCAGCGGCCGCCGGTGCACGCCGACGTTGGCCGGCGTGAGCGCCGCGCCGTAGGCGTTGCCCGCGGGGGCTCGGCAGAAGCGCGCGTTCGTCGCGCCGGTCCCCATCACGCGGAGCGCGAGGTGATCGCGCAGCCGCGGCACGTAGCTCGCCTCGAGCACGTCGAGGATCGTCTCGCGGATCTTCTTCTTCTCGACGTTGTACGCGCGGCGATCGCGCGTGCGCAGCGCGGCGAACCGACGGTGGTCGCACGCCGTCGCCACCTCGAGGACCTGGTGCTCCGGCGGGCAGAGGCCGGGCTCCGGCGAATGCAGCGTCGGCGTGGACAGGAACAGCCACGGGTTCGAGAGGTCGTGGCGCACGAGCTGGTCGTCGTACATCCGGTTGATGTCCTCGTGCGGGTAGTGCCACACGTTGAACGAACCGAAGCCGTGATCGCGGAGGTCGATCCCCTTCACCGCCAGATACAAGGTCACGGTGCTGCACGAGTAGTCGTAGCGGAGGAGGCGCGCGTCGCGGCGTCCGAAGTGCTCCTCTCCTGCCAGCCTCGCGGTCACCTTCGGGTCGACGTTCGAGACGTAGCGGCTCGCGGTGAAGCGCTTGCCGCCGGTGGTCGAGACCCCCACGACCCGTCCGCGCTCGACGTGGATGCGGTCGACCTCGTGCTCGAGGAGCAGCGCGCACCCCGGCGCGCCACGGATGACGTCCGCGATCGAATCGACGAGGTGGAAGAAGTGGCCGCGCGGGTAGTACGCACCGCGGTCGTAGCCGCACACGAGCGCGACGTGGAGCACGAACGAGACGTCGCGGGGCGGGAGCAGGTAGTCGCCGCTCTGCCCGGCGAGGATCGCGCGGAGGCGAGGAGGCATGCGGACGTGGTCGTAGAAGTCCTCGAGCGTCCAGCGCGCGTAGCGGAGGAGGTGACGGTAGCGCCAGGCGCTCCTCGCCAGCGCGATCGGCGTCACCCGATCGGGCAGCTCGCCCTGCTGGAGCTCCTCGTCGATTGCCGCGACGGCGCGGAAGTAGCGGCGGATCGGATCGTGGTGCTCGGGGAAACGCTGGAGCAGGCGGTCGCGGTACTTCGCGAGGCCGTTCGGGATGCGCACGCGCTCGCCCGCGACGACCACGTGATCGAACCCTTCGGGATCGAGACGTACGAACGGGACGCGATCGACGATGCCGAGCCGCGAGAGGAGGCGATGGATGCTCTCGCCCTCGCCGCAGCTCCAGATGTAGTGGACCTGCGCGCAGAAGCGATGGTCCTTCAGCGTGAACGTGTGCGCGTAGCCGCCGGGCACGTCGTGCGCCTCGAGGACGAGCACGCGCCGCCCCGACTTCGCCAGCAGCGCACCGACGGTGAGACCGGCCATGCCTGCGCCGATCACCAGGTCGTCGAAGTCCGTCATGTCACCACTCGATCCGGACGTCGTCGATGTGCGCGCGGATCGCGTCGGTGGTGGCGCCGGCGACCTCGCTGCCGAGGAGGAGGTCGGCCTGAGCCCCGATGTTCGTGGCGGGATCGTCGGCGGTGACGGCCTGCCCGCCGTCGAGCGTGTATCGCGCGAGGAAGTGCGCACCGAGGGGCACGAGCACGAGGCGCATGCGGCCGACGACATTCGGCGCGGGAGCCGGGATCTGCGACTGCGTGTTGCCCGCGCGGAGGTACCAGAAGCTCCCCGAGTGATCGATCTGCACCACGCCGCCCGCCGCGCCGCGCACCTGGAGGAGCACCCAGCGCGCCGCGTCGGCCGTGGGCGCGACCTTCACCGCGAACGAGATGTCGAGCGCGCACACTCCGGTACGCGCGATCGAGCGATAGGTCTGCGCGCGCACCGTACCCTGCGTCTGCACCGGGAAGTACGCCTCGAGCGCGCGGCCGTTCCAGCCCGGGATCGTCGTCACGCTCGCAGGGTTGTTAACGAGGATCTTCCAGTCGCCGGCGGTCGGCCAGCTCTCGAAGTCGTCCTGGAAGACGGTGCAGCGCGAGCCGCCGTCACCGCTCACATCGGGCAGGACGGCGCCGTCGGGCTGCGTGACCGGAGGACCTCCGTCCGAGTCCGCGGACGCATCCGCACCGGGGACCGGAGGCGTGGGCGTCTCCTCGGCCGGCGCGAACGAGTCGCAGGACGCGATCGCGAGCACGAACGCGAAGACGGCGGACGCATCTCGGTGCATGCGCTCGAGCGTACCAGGTCGAGCGGGGCTCACCGCCGCTCGAGAGCGAACGTCACCGTCCCCGATCCGCCGGCGAACGTGACCGGGCCGGAGAGGCGCATCGACGTCGGCGCGCCCGTCGTCGTCGCGACGTGGAGGGTGCCCTTCAGGTCCATCGTCATCGCGATCCGCTCCTCCGTCCTCGAGAGCTTCATCGCGACGTCGAACGCGGCGTCGTCACCGGCGGCCCGCGTGAACGTCACGCGCGCGTCCGTCACCGCGAGCCCCTTCAGCCGCTCGCCGATCGCGCGCGCGATCCCGGGCATGTCCTGTCCGGGCGCGACGGGCGCGTCGGGGAGCGCCGCGGTGATCGGGTCGGCGGCGGCGGGGCCCTCGACGATCGTGCTCTCGGGCGGCTGGCCCGGCGCCTCCCGAGTGACCCGCTTCCTCGTCGCCACCCCGCGGTCGACCGCGAGCACCTCCTCGGTGTCCGTCGTCCGCTCGCGGAGCGCGATCGGCGTCCCGGACGCCGTCGCGGCGTCGAGGCCGAGCTCGGCCGTGGTCACGTGCCTCTCCCCGGCGGTCGCGGCGGCCTTCGTGAACGCCGTCCCGGCCGGGCCGGGCGGGGCCGGCGAACGCGAGCAGGCGCCGCACGCGGCGAGGAGAAAAAGCAGGAGAAAGAGGCGCATCCGGCGCCCGGATGCTAAGCGAGGCGCCGGCCGGCCGTCGCGCCGGTACGGTTTTCGCCGAGGTGCTTGCGTTTTGCGGGGCTTCGACTAAAAACCGCATCCCCCGTCCTGCCCCGAGCACCCCTCGGGGCCGTACAGGACAAGCCGGGAAGAAGCGCGTCCGGTCCCGACCGGCGCTGCGTAAACCGGTTTTTCCCGGGCCTCCGCACTCCGCGGATCGCCCCAGAAAAAAGGAAGAAAATGGCTCGTTACATCGGACCCGTCTGCAAGCTTTGCCGCCGCGAGGGCATGAAGCTCTTCCTCAAGGGCGAGCGCTGCTACACCGACAAGTGCTCGGTCACCCGTCGTCCCTATCCCCCGGGCCAGCACGGCCAGGGCCGCGTGAAGCTCACCGAGTTCGCGGTGCGCCTCCGTGAGAAGCAGAAGGTCCGCCGCATCTACGGCGTGCTCGAGCGTCAGTTCCGCGAGTACTACTTCGACGCGACCCGCCGCAAGGGCCGTACGGGCGAGCAGATGCTCGGCCTCATCGAGTCGCGCCTCGACAACGTCGTGCACCGTCTCGGCTTCGCGGCGTCGCGCAACGAGGCCCGCCAGCTCGTGAAGCACGGCCACTTCCACGTCAACGGCAAGCAGGTCGACATCCCGTCGTACCTCCTCAAGGCCGGCGACAAGATCGAGGTTCGCCAGAAGAGCCGCGACATCAAGTCGATCGCCGCCGCCATGGCGCAGGTCGAGCGTCGCGCGCAGCTCTCGTGGCTCGAGCTCGACAAGAACAACTTCGTCGGCACCTTCAAGGGCCTCCCGGTCCGCGAAGAGCTCAACGAGCCGCCGATCCGCGAGCAGCTCGTCGTCGAGTACTACTCGCGCTGATTCATCCATCACACGGGCAGGGAGCGGTCGCGAACCGGAGAGCGGGTTCGAAGGCGCGACGGGACTTCCGCGTGAACCTGAAGAGAAGAGAGGACACGAAGCATGAGCAACATCGTCACTCGTAACTGGCGCGACCTCATTCGTCCGCGTGGGATCCACGTCGAGCAGGAGACGCTCACGGACTTCTACGGCCGCTTCACGTGCGAGCCGCTCGAGCGCGGCTACGGCATCACGCTCGGCAACTCGCTCCGCCGCGTGCTCCTCTCCTCGCTCCAGGGCGCGGCGATCACCGCGGTGAAGATCGAGGGTGCGCTCCACGAGTTCACCACGATCTCGGACGTCGTCGAGGACGTGACGGACATCATCCTCAACCTGAAGGAAGTCGTCCTCAAGGCCGCGACCGCGAAGACGTACACCGTCCGCATCGACAAGGAGGGCCCTGGCCCCGTCTACGCGCGCGACATCCAGCTCGTCGACGGCCTCTCGGTCCTGAACCCCGACCACCTCATCGCGACGCTCGACAAGAAGGGCCCGCTCCAGATGGAGCTGACCGTC
>JBDHVD010000135.1:0-18419 GCA_039809525.1 Labilithrix sp.
TTCGGATTCCACACGCCCACGCAGTACGTGAACTGTCAGAACAGCGACCTCAAGGGCCGCGCGTTCGCCGGCGAGGAATCGCAGCGCGGCGTGCAGGTCCGCGAGCACGGCGACACCGTCGCGCAGATCACGCTTCACGTGGATCACCCTTTCTGGAGCACGGTCGATCACGACGCCGCGGAGCTGTACTTCGATCAGATCGCCGCGGCCGCCACGGCGGACGGAACGGTGACGCTCGAGGACCTCGGGGCGGTCGACTTCACGAGCTTCAAGGACCGCTCGGGCAAGAGCCTGCCGTGGCGCTCGTGCGTCGCGGAGAAGACGCCGAAGGAAGGCATGCGCAAGTTCGACTCGGGCAGCGTGCCGGTCGATCCGCAGGCGTCACCGGACGCGGCGCTCCGCAACTACAGCGACTACATCCATTATCAGCAGAGCACCGAGGGCCATCTCAACGCCGACGGTCTCTGCGCGGTCAAGCGGCTCTTCCCGTCGCCCCGCTGACGACGACCGACGGCACGGGCTCGCGGTCGACGCGGAGGAGCGTGCCGTCGTCGAGCTCGCGCCACGGCTCCTCCGTCATGCGCTCGGACGCGATCAGGATCGCGTGACGGCGCTGCGTCCACTTCGTCACCAGCGTCGCGCTCGAGGACACGTCGCGCTTCTCGCGCACCGGATCGCTCGGCGACCGCTCGAGGAGGAAGAGCGAGCGGCCGAAGCGGTGCGCGAAGCACGTGCGGCCGTCGGAGAGCAGGAAGTTGAACGCGCCGACGTTCGCCTCGCGGAGCTTGCGCGCCGCCGCCCCGACGACGTGCGTGGCCTGCGCGCGCGCGCCCTCGTCGCGCAGCGTCGTGAGGCCGGCCTCGTCGAGGCGCGTGAGCAGGTAGGCGAACAAGAGCTCGCTGTCCGTGTCGCCCGTGATCTCCGCGAGGCGCGCGGGCGAGGTCCCGGCGCGCAGCGTGGCCACGTCCTTCACCGTCCCGTTGTGCGCGAAGATCCATCCGTCGCGCTGGAACGGATGCGTGTTCTCGAGGCGCGTCGGCCCGACGGTCTTCTGCCGGACGTGCGCGACGAGCACGTGACCTTCGCTCCGCGCGGCGATCTCGAGGAACCGTGCGTCCTCGGACGCGCGCGCGGTCCCCTTGTGCAGGCGCCATGTGGCGCGCGCGTGCTCGTAGATCGCGATCCCCCATCCGTCGGGGTGCTCGCGCGAGAGGCGCGCGAGGCTCCGCGGGGCCTCCTTCAGACACAAGCCGAACTCGGTGCTCTCCGACGCGACGATCCCGACGAGCCTGCACATCGATCTTTGGTTCAAGTCTACGCTCGGAACGAAAGACGTCGAATTTCAAGGCGTCTCCAGGAAGTCCCTCGCATCCGGATCGCTCTGGCGGAGGCCATGAGGAACGGTAGAATGCCTGTCTTCCGCACACGGAGTGATCCCATGTCGTACCGTCATCTGTCGCTCGGTGTCGTACTCACCCTGGCCGCGTCGTCGGCCGCCGTGTTCGCGTGCTCGAGCAGCGGCGATCGGTCCGGCTTCGGCGACGGCAGCTCCGGCGGGACGAACGGAGACAACGGCGGCACGTTCGGGAACGGCGGCGAGGCCGGAGCACCGGGCAAGGTGTGCGCGCCGAACCCGGCCAACTACGACATCCCGGGGAACAACTGCGACGACGACGGCGACGGCACGATCGACAACCCGCCGGCGTGCGACGACGCGCTCTCGGAGACGGGCGACGCGGAGGACTTCGCGAAGGCGATCGGCATCTGCACGAAGGCGTCCGAGAAGGGATACGGCCTCGTCTCGGCGACGTTCACGCGCGGCTACGAGCGCAACGATGCGCCGAAGGATCAGCAGCACGGCATCCTCCCGAAGTTCGGCAACGTCATCAAGGCGCGCGAGGGCAAGAAGCTCGGCGTGCTCAGCACCGGTTACGCGCAGGAGTACGACGGCAAGCCCGGCGAGCCGTTCGGCGGAGAGAAGGACGACGGCTTCAACGGCATCCAGTACGGCAAGGACTGGTACAACTACGGCCCGGGCAGCCCGAACAAGCAGGGCAACGGCACCGCGCCGCCCGGCTTCCCGAAGGGCGCCGCGGGTTGCCCGAACGCCACCCAGGCGAACGACGTCATCAACCTGAAGCTCACGTTGAAGGCGCCGCCGAACTCGAGCGGCGTGAAGTTCGACTTCAACTTCTTCTCGGGCGAGTGGCCGGCATACATCTGCTCGGCGTTCAACGACAGCTTCATCGCGTACCTGACCGCGAAGGGATTCAACGGCGGCAAGCCGGACAACATCTCCTTCGACAAGGACAAGAACCCGGTCAGCGTGAACAACGGCTTCTTCGATCGCTGCACGCCCGGCGTCGAGATCGGCTGCGCCGGCGGCAAGACGGCGACGTCGCAGTGCCCCGGCGGCGCGAACGAGCTCGCGGGCACCGGCTTCGGCATCGTCGATCAGTGGTGCGCGGCCTACGATCCGTTCGGCAACGGCGGCGCGCAGAGCGTGAACGGCGGCGCCACGGGATGGCTCACGTCGCAGGCGCCGGTGCAGGGCGGCGAGGAGTTCACCCTTGAGTTCATGATCTGGGACACCGGCGACGGAATCCTCGATTCGAGCGTGCTCATCGACAACTTCACGTGGGCCGAGGGCGAGGTCACGACGGCGACCGATCGTCCGCCGCGCTGATCGCGCTCAGCCGGTCCGGAAGTTCACCTCGGCGTGCGACTCGCGGATGAACGCGAGGATGCGCAGCGCCGCGTCGAGCGCCTTCGGCGCGGGCTCGAAGCACCAGCGCAGCGACGCCGTGCGGCTCGGGGGATCGACGCGCAACGTCGGGACGTCGAAGCGCGCGAGCGTGAGGATGTGCGCGCGGATGCTCGGCACGAGGAAGCGCTCCGCGGCGAAGCGCGATCCTTCGATGAGGAAGAGCCCGTCGAACGACGCGTCGCCGACCTCGATCTCGTGCTTGATCCCGAGGGCCTTGCCGAACGCCATGAGGAGCGTCTCCGGACGGAGCAGGAGGCGGGGCGTCGCGCGCGGGATGCTCGTCACGAGGTGCATCGACGCCTCGGCGAGGTGACCGTTGCCGTTCGCGAGCGCCGCGCCACGAAGCGCGAACGGCATGCCCCGGTAGCGGAAGCGCGCGAGGGTCGCCCACCATCCGTCGACGACGAGCTCGGCGTCGCGATCACGCTCGCGGACCATCGCCTCGAACGCGGCGACGAAGTCGCGCCCCTCGTCGGGCGCGAGGACCGGGCCGGCGTCCCCGTCGGGCGGCGGATCCGTCACGCCCTCGGGGACCGCGAGCCACTCTTCTTCGATCGTCGGCAGGCGCGCGATCAGACGATCGAGCTCGTTCTCGTACGTCGCGAGCTGTCCCTCCGCCCGCGCGAGCTCCTCGAACGACTCGCTCTTCGCGAGCTCGAGGGAGTCGCGCAGCGCCGAGAGCCGGTCGCGCACGTGCGCCTCGAGGCTCTCCCAGAAGTCGCCCGTGACCTCTGCCTCACGCTCGCGGATCCGGCTCTCGAGGTCCGAGAGCCGGGCGCGGATGCCGACCTGCGCGTCCCGGTACGAGTCAGCCGGCATCCTCTAGTGTGACGGCGTCTACTCGGTCGGCAAGCCCTTGCTCGTCCACTCGCGCCATCCCCCCGCCATCGACGATACCTTACGGTAGCCCATCCGCTGAAGACTCTCGGCGGAGAGCACGGAGCGGAACCCTCCGCCGCAGTAGAGGACGATGTCGGCGTCGTAATCCGGGATCGCCTGCTCGATGTCGCGCTCGATCACGCCGCGGCCCATGTGCTTGGCGCCCTTGATGCGGCCCCGCGCGAACTCGCTCTCCTCGCGCACGTCGACGAGCTCGAACTTCTCGCCGCGCTCGAGGCGGTTCGCGACCTCGTCCGTCGTGACCTCTTTCACGTTCGCGCGCGCATCGTCGCAGAGCTTCAGAAATCGCGGGGAATGAGCCATTCCCGACCTCTAGCATCAGTGCGCGGATTGCGGTACGTCCGGTCGCACCATGGCCCTCGATCCGCGCGTGCGCCTGACGATCAAGGAGTCGTTCCCGGCCGACTTCCTCTCCGAGGATCCGTCGGACCTCGCGGAGTACGGCCGCGACTGGACGCGCGTGTTCGCGCCGGCGCCGAGCGCGATCGCGTTCCCGCGCACGACCGACGAGGTGTCGCGTCTCCTCGCGCTCTGCAACCGCGAGCGGATCGCGGTGGTGCCCTCCGGCGGGCGCACCGGTCTCGCCGGCGGCGCCGTCGCTCCGAACGGCGAGATCGTCGTGTCGCTCTCGCGCATGCGTCGCATGGACCCGGTCGATCTGCTCGGCGCCACCGTGCGCGTCCAGGCCGGCGCGGTCACCGAGGCGGTCCACCAGCACTGCGAGGCGCACGGGCTCACGTGGCCGGTCGACTTCGCCTCGAAGGGATCGAGCACCGTCGGCGGCAACATCGCGACGAACGCGGGCGGCGTGCGCGTGATCCGCTACGGCCTCACGCGCCAGTGGGTGCTGGGCCTCGAGGTGGTGCTCGCCTCGGGCGAGGTCCTCGCGCTGAACGGCGCGCTCGAGAAGAACAACACCGGGCTCGATCTCCGCCAGCTCTTCATCGGCAGCGAGGGCACGCTCGGCATCGTCACCGAGGCGACGCTGAAGCTCGCGCGCGTGCCGGGCGCGACGACGGTGATGCTCTTCGGCGTGAACGACGTCGCCTCCGTGCTCGCGCTCTTCCGCGAAGCGCGCAAGGGGCCGTTCGCGATCGCTGCGTACGAGTTCTTCTCGCAGCGCTGCCTCGATCGCGTGCTCCGCCATCGCGCGCTCCGGCCGCCGCTCGGCACGCCGTGCGCGTACTACGTGCTCCTCGAGGTCGAGGACGTCGCCGCATCCGGCATCGAGCCGTGGGTCGAGAAGGTGTTCGGCGACGCGCTCGCCGTCGACGGGACGCTCGCGCAGCACGGCGGCGAGGCCCGCGCGCTCTGGGAGCTGCGCGAAGGGATCAGCGAGAGCCTGAGCGCCACCGGCCTACCGCACAAGAACGACGTGGCGCTCCCGATCGCGAAGCTCGATGCGTTCTGCGCGGAGCTCGATGCGGTGTTCGCCGC
Source organism: Labilithrix sp. (assembly GCA_039809525.1). GTDB lineage: Bacteria > Myxococcota_A > Polyangia > Polyangiales > Polyangiaceae > Labilithrix. Next base: position 5,105 of record JBDHVD010000135.1, read on the forward strand.
GCGTTACCCGGGCTGGGAGATCTGCCTCTTCGGGCACGTCGGCGACGGCAACCTCCACATCAACGTGATGAAGCCCGACGCGATGAGCCGCGACGAGTTCTTCACGAAGACGAAGGAGGCCGATCGCGATCTCTTCGGTCTCGTCCAGCGCCACCAGGGCAGCATCTCCGCCGAGCATGGCGTCGGCCTGCTCAAGAAGGCGTTCCTCGGCTTCTCGCGCAGCCCGGCCGAGATCGCGGTGATGCGCAGCGTGAAGCAGGCGCTCGATCCGAACGGGATCCTCAACCCCGGCAAGATCCTCGACGGATGAAGCGCCTCGTCGCCACCGCCGCCGTCGCGCTGGCGCTCTCGCTCGCGGTCGCCTGCGATGACGGGCCGGAGGACGCCGACGTGCCGGTGGCCGTCGCGCCCCCGTCGCGGCACGCGGCGCTGCGCGATGCGCTGACCGACGACGCGAAGGCCTTCGCCTTCGAGGGCGGCGACTGGCTCGAGGACCTCGGCGACGCGCCGTTCTTCGGCGTCGCGTGGCTCGCGCATCGCGGCGAGGAGCCCGAGCGGCTCGCCGCGGCCGTCGCCCGCGCGCGCACGCTCCTCTCGGGCGAGCTGCTCGACGGCGATCTGCAGGACAAGGTGATGGCCGCGCTCGGCCTGATCGAGCACGTCGCGGCCAGCGGCGATCGCACCGAGCTGCCGGTGCTCGACGACTTCGTCGATCGCCTCGATTCGCTCACGCGCACGCTCGGCGACTACCTCGAGGCGGGCGCGGATCGGAGCTGGGCGATCCGCACCTACGGGCCCACCGCAGTGACGGCGCTGGTCGCGCTCGTCGAAGCGCAGTACGCGCTCCTCGTGGGCGGCGATCGCGCGGCCGAGCGCCTCGAGCGCGCGAAGGCGATCGACGCGAAGATCGCCGCGCGCGCGTTCGGCGATCTCGGCACGGTGCGCGGCTACGCCATCGCGCCCGGCCGGCTGGAGCTCGAGCTCTATCCGAACGTCGCGATGGCGATGCTGAAGGCGCGCCTCTTCCGCCTCACGAAGGACGAGGCGTACCGCCTCGAGGCGCGCGCCCTGTACGCCGCGATCCAGCCGCTGAAGGTGTCCGATGCGCCGGCGCGTTACCGCTCGCCGTACGCGATCGAGCTCGTGCATGCGAAGACGCCCGACGTCTCGACCCTCTCGAGCCAGAACTACCTCGCGCTGTCGCTGCTCCTCACCTTCGAGATCACCGGCGACCGCCGGTTCGTCGACGAGGCCGACCGCGTGCTCGACGCGATCGCCGCGATGCGTGGACCGTGGTGCGAGTCGCAGGTGATCGAGGGCAGCACGCCCGATCGATGCACGACCGGCCTGTTGCATCACGTCGTCGACGGACGCCTCGCGCAGCCCGGCGACGGCACGCTCTTCTGCTCGGGGTGCAACCTGCAGACGCTCTACGTGCTCGGCTACCGGCGCGCGCTCGCGAACGAGCCGTTCTGATCAGAGCGGCGCGAACAGCGACACGTGCGTCCCGTCGGGATCGCACACGATCGCGTAGCGCTGTCCCCAGAACGCATCCCACGGCTCCTTGTGGCCCGTGTAGCCCTCGCGCACGATCGCCGCGTACGTCTCGTCGACCTCCCTCGGCGAGCCGCACTTGAACGCGAGCTCCATGCGCTGGCCCTTGGGCTCCTGCCATGCCGGATCGAGCGACTTGGCCATCGAGGCGGCGTTCAGCGAGATGCGGTAGCCGTTCGGCGTCTTCGCCTCGACGTAGTCCTCGCCCGGCTTCGGGTCGGGGAAGGCGAGGCCGAGCAGGCGATAGAAGCGGACCGCGCGCGGGACGTCGGAGACGACGATCCCGACCATGTCGGGGAGGAGAGCCATGGCGAGAGGATTACTGCGCGGCCGCGCGCGCGTCTTGAACGAATCGGACAGGGGTGACCCCGGCGAGGTCCTTCGCGTCGCGAGTGAAATGCGCCTGATCGGCGTAGCCGGCCAGCAACGCCGCCTCCGCCGCGTTCGCTCCGCTCCAGATCGCGGACGTCGCGCGCTGGAGGCGCATGACGCGCGCGAACGCCTTCGGCCCGATGCCCACGCGTGCGCAGAAGCGACGCGCGAGCTGCCGCTCGGAGAGGCTCGCGCGGCGCGCCGCCTCGTGGACCGTGCTGCCGGTCGCGAGCGCATCGGCTGCGGCGCGCACCGCGAGATCGCTCGCACGCGCGTGCCGGGCGAGGCGGTCCTCGAGCGCGCGATCGACGAGGGGCCCGAGCCGCGCGAGCACGTCGTGCGCGGAGAGCGATCGATCCTCGAGCGCGCGGAGAGCTCGGCCCTCGAGCGCGCGAGCGTCGGCGCCCCAGGCGTCGGCGAGCGACGCTTCGCCGTCGGTGAGCTCGGCGGGCGCGAGCGGCGCGATGCGCGCGGCCTCCCCGGGCCGGAACCGAACGCCGAAGACGGCGCGCTCTCCCGGCGGCGCGACGATCGCGCGGGTCATCGTGCCGACGAGGCGTGCACCACCGTCGGCCGTGAGGAGGACGTCGATGCAGCCGTCGGGCAGCACGCGATGATCGGCGAACGGTCCCGAGATCGCCCAGTAGCAGGCGACCAGCGAGCGGAGCCGGGGCGGCGGCGCGATCTCCGCGTACACGCCGATGTCGTAGAGCATCCTGCTCTCGATGCAACTCGAGAGTGGCGTCCTTCGATGCGTATGCCATCAACTGGCCATGAGGAAGAGCGTATTCGCGGGCCTCGCCGTAGCGCCCCTCGTCATGTGCTGCGGGCTGGGTGACGACGACTGCCCGTTTCCCGCGGACCATTGCGAGGGAGCGTGCTTCGACATCAGCGGGACGGAGCTCGACAGGCAGCGAGGCTGCATGGTCGACGTCTTCCTGGGTTGCACCGCGGGCGACGACGGCACGCGCGAGACGACCTCGAACTGCCACAGCCATCCGGAGACCGGACGGCTGGTGATGGTGACCGGCTCGGACCTGGCGAGGGAGCCAGGCTGGCTGCGTGCAATGCGGAAGAGGCGACGAAGGTCGTCAAAGCTCCGCGATGTGACCGGGTGAAGTGAGGACCGCCCGTCCTCGAGGAGCGAGGCGGATCAGTAGAGGATCCTCGCCTTGATGCAGGTCGAGAGCTCGCCGATCGCCCGCTTCACCTCGCCGGCGATCTCCTTGTCGAGGTCCATGACGAGGTAGCCGATGTCCGGATCGGTCGCGAGGACCTGCGCGAGGACGTTGGCGTTCATGTCCGAGACGATGCGGTTCACGTCGCGGAGGACGCCGGGCACGTTCTTGTGGATGTGGAGCACGCGGTGCGCGCCGGCGAGGGGAGCGACGTCGACCTGCGGGAAGTTCACCGCGCCCGTGGTCGCGCCGGTGTTCGTGAACTTCGTGAGGACGTTCGCGACCTCGCGGCCGATCATCTCCTGCGCCTCGAGGGTCGAGCCGCCGATGTGCGGGGTGAGGACGACGTTCGGCACGCCGCGCATGACGTTCTCGAAGCCGTCGCTGTTGCTCTCCGGCTCCTCCGGATAGACGTCGAGCGCGGCGCCCGCGAGGTGGCCGGCCTTGATCGCGGCGGCGAGCGCCCCGAGATCGACGACGGTGCCGCGGCTCAGGTTGAGGAGGTAGCCGCCGCGCTTCATCTTCGCGATCTCCGCCTGGCCGATCATCCCGCGCGTCTGCGGCGTCTCGGGCACGTGGAGGGTGACGAAGTCGCTCTGCGCGAGGAGCGCGTCGAGCTCATTATGTCTGCCGGTGCGGGGAAATTGGTGAAACCGAGGCAGTTGACCATGTTTACATATCACGCTATAGATAGTGCAGATGCCAAACCAACTCCGTCTCCCCCGTCTCCCGATTCTCGCGGGCGCCGTCGTTTTGGGAGTCGGGTGTCAGGCTGAGGACTCGACTTCAGGCCCGAAGGCTGCGCCGGTCGACAACGTGTTGTCCCCGACCATCAATACCGTGACACTCGGCGCCGACTATGTCGATCCGCAAGGACGACTATGGAAGTGCATGGGGCCTGCGCACTTCGTGGAAAGCGAGCCGGAGACACCGATCCTTCATAGCGGCTCGCCCCCCAGAGAGCCCTCCCTCAGCTACGAGGGTATGAGTGAGGATGAGCTGGCAGAGAAGATTCGGCCAGTGCAGCTACTAGGGGGCTACGAATATCGGCTGGCCGAGCCTGACCGTCTACTGGCGCGCAGGATTCGCGAGATGACGGTCGTCCCGACGACCGATGCGCACGCGCCTCAGGCGATGGCCTCGCAGGTCGATGCCGCTGTGCCCCCGGTGAATCTAGGCGCGGGCCAGCTCGAGCCGCTGCACATCTTCCCGCCCGACGAGCGAATCAACGCCACTTGGGGCAGCGTTTATCCAATGAGCGCGACGGGCCACCAGTTCACTACGGGCGGTGGGTGTTCGACCTTCCTGATCGGACCGACAACCGGGGTCATCGCAGCTCACTGTCTGTACAAATACGGGTGGAAGACTCCAGTGGTGGCGCCAAACAACCAGGCGCCCGGCGGTTATTCGACTGGGATTGCATACGGTGCCTACGATTCGACGGGCTCCTCCCCGACGACCCCGTTCAGTCGCTGGGACGAGATTAGCGTTACGGTTCCGAATGGATGGATCGCGACCTCCAACGACTGGACCTGGGATTTTGCGATCATCGAGTGGGCACCGGTTCACAATCCCGGGAACTATACGGGATGGCTCGGTACGGAGTCGTCTTTTGACGGATATAGATATCTATATGGGTACTCTGGTGACAAGCCCATTTGTACATCGATGTTTCGGGGTGGGACGATGGCATATGTGAATAGCGCAGAGTATGTGCACTACGTTGACGCGATCGGCGGTGACAGCGGAGGGGCGTTCTATAATGCAGCGTACAGGGCGACGTGTATTCAGAGCGCAGAGCACTCGTATACGGATGTGTGGGGCAATATTCACAATGAGAACTGGTGTCGCAGGTGGGACTCGGCCACCTACAATTTCTTCGATGCGTATGCCGTCAACTGGCCATGAGGAAGAGCGTATTCGCGGGCCTCGCCGTCGCGCTCCTCGTCATGTGTTGCGGGCTGGGTGACGACGACTGCCCGTTTCCCGCGGACCATTGCGAGGGAGCGTGCTTCGCGATCAGCGGGACGGAGCTCGACAGCCAACGAGGCTGCATGGCCGACGTCTTCCTGGGTTGCACCGCAGGCGACGACGGCACGCGCGAGACGAGCACGAATTGCCATAGCCATCCAGACACCGGACGACTGGTGATGGTGACCGGCTCGGACCTGGCGAGGGAGCCAGGCTGGCGTGCGTGCGATGCGGAAGAGGCGACGAAGGTCGTCAAAGCTCCGCGATGTGACCGGGTGAAGTGAGGACCGCCCGTCCTCGAGGAGCGAGGCGGATCAGTAGAGGATCCTCGCCTTGATGCAGGTCGAGAGCTCGCCGATCGCCCGCTTCACCTCGCCGGCGATCTCCTTGTCGAGGTCCATGACGAGGTAGCCGATGTCCGGATCGGTCGCGAGGACCTGCGCGAGGACGTTGGCGTTCATGTCCGAGACGATGCGGTTCACGTCGCGGAGGACGCCGGGCACGTTCTTGTGGATGTGGAGCACGCGGTGCGCGCCGGCGAGGGGAGCGACGTCGACCTGCGGGAAGTTCACCGCGCCCGTGGTCGCGCCGGTGTTCGTGAACTTCGTGAGGACGTTCGCGACCTCGCGGCCGATCATCTCCTGCGCCTCGAGGGTCGAGCCGCCGATGTGCGGGGTGAGGACGACGTTCGGCACGCCGCGCATGACGTTCTCGAAGCCGTCGCTGTTGCTCTCCGGCTCCTCCGGATAGACGTCGAGCGCCGCGCCGGCGACGTGTCCGGCCTTGATCGCGGCGGCGAGCGCGTCGAGGTCGACGACGGTGCCGCGGCTCAGGTTGAGCAGGTAGGCGCCGGGCTTCATCTTCGCGATCTCGCCCTTGCCGATCATGCCGCGCGTCTGCGGCGTCTCGGGGACGTGGAGCGTGACGAAGTCGCTCTGCCCGAGGAGCGCATCGAGCGACTCCACCGCGCGGTTGTTGCCCATCGGCAACGTCGGGCGGATGTCGTACGAGATGACGCGCATGCCCATCGCCTCGGCGAGCACGCCGACCTGCGAGCCGATGTGCCCGTAGCCGACGATGCCGAGGGTCTTGCCGCGGATCTCGTAGGAGCCGGTCGCGACCTTGCGCCACTTGCCCTCGTGGACCTCGCGCGAGCGATCGCCGAGATGGCGCGCGAGCATGACGACCTCCGCGATCACCATCTCCGCGACGCTGCGCGTGTTGCTGAACGGGGCATTGAACACCGGGACGCCCAGCTGCTTCGCGGCCGCGAGGTCGATCTGGTTCGTGCCGATGCAGAACGCGCCCACCGAGAGGAGCCGCTTGCCCGACTCGAGCGCCTTGCGCGTGACCTTCGTCTTCGAGCGGATGCCGAGGAGGTGCACGCCCTCGGCGAGCTTCGCCGCGAGCTCGTCTTCCTTGAGCGCCTTGGGGACGGCCTCGACCTGGAAACCCTCGGCCGCGAAGATCTCGTGCGCGCTCTGGTGCACGTTCTCGAGCAGCAGGACCTTGATCTCGCCCTTGGGGAACGAAGTCTTCTCCATCGTGGGCGGACCTTACCAGATCACCCGCGGATCTCGTGGGCGAGCTTGCCGAGCTCGACGATCGCCCGGTCGATGGTCGGCGCGAACGGGTGCCCCGTGCTGATCCGGAGGAAGTGCGCGAAGCCGCCCTTGGTCCCGCGCGCGGAGAAGATCGGTCCAGGTGCGATCGCGATCCCACGGTCGAGCGCGCGGAGCTGCAGCTCCACCGCGAGCGCGCGTCCCTTCTCCTCCTTCAGCTCGATCCAGAGGAAGAAGCCGCCTTGCGGGCGCGACACGCGCGTCCCCTCGGGGAACGCCTCGGCGATCGCCTCCCGGTAGCGCGCGGTCTGCGCCGCGAGGACGCGGCGGAGCTTCCGCACGTGACGGTCGTAGCCGCCCTCGGCGAGGAACTCGGCGACCGCCATCTGCGTCGGCGACGGGGACGCGACCGAGTGCGCGAACTTGAGGCGCTCGACCGCGTCCTGGAAGCGCCCGGGGGCGACCCAGCCGACGCGGTATCCGGGCGCGAGCGTCTTCGACACCGAGCCGCAGAGCAGGACCCAGCCGTCCTTGTCGAAGGCCTTCGCCGGCCGCGGGCGCGAGCCGTCGTGCGCGAGGTCGCCGTAGACGTCGTCCTCGACGAGCGGGATCTCGCGCCGCGAGAGCATCTTCACGAGGCGCTCCTTGTTCTCGTCCGGCATGCGCGCGCCGAGCGGGTTCGTGAAGTTCGGCGCCGCGAGCACCGCGCGGACCGGCGCCGAACGGATGGCATCGTCGAGCGCATCGAGGTCGAGCCCGGTGCGCGGATCGGTCGGGACCTCGATCGCGCGGAGGCCGTTGTTCTCGATCAGGCGGAGGAGGCCGAAGTACGCGGGCGACTCGACGGCGATCACGTCGCCGGGCTTCGTCACCGCGCGAAGGCTCAGATAGAGCGCCTCGCTCGCGCCGACGGTGCTCACGAAGTCGTCCTCCTCGAGGAACGCCCCCCACGTGACCGCGCGGCGGGCGAGCTGTCTCCGGAGCTGCGGGCACCCGCGGAGCTCGTCGTAGCTCGCGCCCGGGCCGGCCCCCTCGCGCGCGATCGCGGCGAGGATCGCGTTGAGCTTCCGCGTCGGCAGGAGCTCCGGCGCGACGTAGGCGGTGCCGAGCGGGACGAGGCCGCGCGCGTGGATCATCGCGCGCACGAGATCGTCGGCATCGGCGGAGATCGACACGCGCGCCGGCGCCGGCGCGGGACGCGCAGTGGTCGGCACCGGCAGCTCCGGCGCCCGCCGCGCGCGGACGTAGTGCCCCGACTTCGGGCGCGTCTCGACGAGGCCGCGGCCCTCGAGCACGAGGTAGGTCGAGAGCACCGTCGCGACGCTCACCCCGCGCTCCTCGGCGAAGCGCCGGACGCTCGGCAGACGCTCGCCCGGACGGAGCGCGCCGCGCGCGACCATGTCGGCGACCTCGTCCGCGAGCCGTTCGTAGAGGAACGCCTGGTCCACGAGCTCGAGTGTACTGCTCGTGTTTCGGCTGTCAGCAGCACAGATCGCGCGCAACCAGGGCGGTGCAGCTGGCATCTGTACCGCTCGCGATGCCACAAGCGTGCATCTGTACCGGTTCAGGTCGCGGTGCCATGTTGGGCGCCCGATGAGCGCGGCTTCTTCTCCGTCGGCGCGGGTCCTGCCGGCGCGGGCCCCCGGTGCGGTCCTCCTCGCGCTGGCGGCGCTCTACCTCGTGTGGGGCTCGACCTACCTCGCGATGCGCATCGCGGTGGAGGCGCTGCCGCCGTTCGGGATGGCGGGCGTGCGGTTCGTGCTCGCGGGCACCGTGCTCCTCGCGGTGGTGCGGGCGAGGGGAGGGGCGATGCCGACCGCGCGGCAGTGGGCGCTCTCGGTGCCCCTCGGAGCGCTCCTGTTCCTCGTCGGCAACGGCCTCGTCGTCCTCGCCGAGCGGACGATCGACTCGAGCATCGCCGCGGTGGTCTGTGCGACGACCCCGCTGCTCGCCTCGGGGATCGCCGCGGCGACGGGCGAGCGACCGGCGCGGAGCGAGGTGATCGGCACGGTGCTGGGGCTCGCGGGCGTCGCGATCCTCGCGCTCGGCTCGCCGCTCGCGTCCTCGGGCGTGCGCGGGCTCTACGTGTTGCTCGCGCCGCTCGGTTGGGCGATCGGCTCGATGATCGCGCGGCGCACCGGAGCCACCGGCTTCGGCAGCGCGGCCGCGCAGATGGTCTCGGGCGGCGCATGGATGCTGCTCGCCAGCATCGTGAGCGGCGAGGCGATCCCGCATACGCTCGCCCTGCGTTCGGTCCTCGCGTGGACGTACCTCGTCACCTTCGGATCGCTCGTCGGCTTCTCCGCGTACGTGTACCTGCTGCGCACGACGCGTCCGGCGGTGGCCATGAGCTACGCGTACGTGAATCCGGTCGTCGCCGTCCTGCTGGGGACGCTGCTCGGCGGCGAGCACATCGGCGGGGCGACGATCGCGGCGACGGCGCTCATCGCCGCGGGGGTGATGAGCGCCGTCGTCCTGCGTACGCGCTGAGAGGCGATCAGATGCGGCCGCGGCGCGGGCGATCGCCGAGGTGCTCGTCGATGCGCGCACGCACCATGTCCCAGTCCTTCTCCGTGCTGGTCTCGAGCGCGTCGATGTCGGCGCGGATCACCGCGCGCCGATTCAGCAGGTCCTTGGCCTTCGCCGCGTCCTTGCCGCGCTCGTCGTAGTGCGCGATCCCTTCGCGATCGAACTCGACCTTCAGGTTCGCGAGGTCGCGGTCGAGGTCGTCGAGCACCTCGTGGAGCCGCGAGCGGTAGTCGATCTGCTCGCGCCGGACCGCGGCGAGGTACTCGTTGCGCTCGTCGAGGGCTTCGCCGCGCGCTTCGCGGGTCTTCTCGTCGGCGTTCTGCGCGGCGCGCTCCGCCTCCTTGCGTTCGGTCTCGGGCGACTTGCGGCACGCGGCGGTCCCGATCGTCGAGAGGCCGAGCGCGAGCGCGAGGACGATGTTCGTGGTCTTCATGCCCTGCGGAATTGCGGGGCGCGTGCCAGCGCGACCGACGCGATCTCGGGGAGTTCCGCGAGCGCGAGCGGGACGGATTTGCCGTGCTTCAGACCCGGCGTGCGGCGCGCAGGCCCCGCCGGCTCTCGGGCGGCATCGCGTCGTGGCCCCGCGCGCGCGCGGCGCGGAGCGAGTGCCGGAGCGCATCGAAGTGATCCGGCGACGGCACGCGGAAGTCGTGCGCGCCGAGGATCCGCTCGAACAGGTCGCGCGCGCGCGGATCGAGATCGAGCAGCCACCTCGTGAGCGCCGCGCGGGCGGGCGTCGGGAGATCGTTCGATCCGAGGAGCGCGTCGTTCGGGATCGGACCGAACGTCGCGATCGCCTCGATCGGACGGAGCGGCCGGCCGTCGTCGTCCGTCCACGGCGCGCGCGCGACCTTCTTGGTGACCGGGTCCACGTGGCAGTACGTCGCGCCCACGTCGGCCTCGCCGCTGGCGACCGCGTCGATGACCGCGGGGTGCGCGTGCACGAACAGCTCGCGCGAGAAGAAGCGGAGGACGTCGTGCCCCTGCGCCGCGAGCTGCATGCGCGGGACGAGATAGCCCGCCGCGCTGTCGCGCTCGACCCACGCCGCGCGACGTCCCTTGAGATCGGCGACGCTCTTCGGCCCTCCACGCCGGACGATGAGCGCCGAATGGTAGGCGGTGAGCCCGCGTCGCGCGGGGATCGCGAGCGGCGTCGCCAGCCGGCGGTTGTCGACGAGGTCGATGGTGGGGATCGGTGGCATCCACGCCATCCCGAGCTCGCGCCGCTCGAGGGCTGCCATCAGCTCCCGGTGTCCCGTGGAGATGATCGGCTCGAACACCACGCCGGCCTCGTCGGACGCGCGCTCGCAGAGCTCCTCGAAGAGCAGCCGGCCCGCGTCCTGCAGCTCCGTCGAGGGGACGATTCCGAAGCCCCAGGCGGTCGTCACGGTCATCGACTGTAGCACGTAGATCGTTTTCGGCCGTGGCCCGTACGAGCAGGGACCGACGGGAGAGGCATGCCATGAAGACTCGTCTTTTCACGCTGTTCGGAGTCGCTGCATTCGGACTGACCCTGGCCGCCGGATCGGCCTCGGCATGCCCCGTGGGGCAGGGGGACGACATCCGCCCCCGGCGCCCGGTCGCTCCGGTCGTGAACAACGTCTCGCTCCAGGCCAGCGAGCTGTTCGAGCGGGCGAGCCGCCTCGAGACCGCCGCCGCGTCGCGCGAGGAGAGCGCGCGCAGCCGTGAGATGCAGGCCGACACGCTGGCGAACCGCGCGCGGATGATCCGCAACCAGGCGGTGCTCGTGGGCTTCTCCGATCGAGAGAACATGATGGCGGTCGCCGAGGAGCTCGTCATCCGCGCCGCCGACATGCGCTCGCGCGCCGCCGAGGACCGCGCGCAGGCGAGCGAGCTGCGGATGCAGGCCCGGACCCTGCGCGAGCGCGCCGTCCAGCTCGTGCGCCTGCAGAACGGCGGCAACGGAAACGGCGGCGGCTGGCGCAACAAGCGGGCGGTCCGCGACTTCGCTCCGCCCCCGCCGAGCCGTCCGACGAGCGACGGCACCACCGTCCTCTGAGAACCTCGTCACGATCGGGCCTCGCCCTGCGATAGGGAAGAGGACCCGGATGCGTCATCTCCTCGCCGCCACGATCGCCGCCCTCGCCGTCGCGTGCACGCACGCCGATCGCTCCGCCACGGCCGCCGAGCCGGCGCCTCCGGCTGCGCCGCGTGCCGTCGAGGCCCCGCCCGCGCCGCCGCCCGTCCCACCTACCCGCGCCGTCTTCGCGTGGGGGCCGACCGCGGGGCCGCGCGATCGGCTCGACGTCCGCTTCGCGTCGCCCCCGCCGGGGTTCGCGCGCGTGGCTGTCGGCGAAGGGAGCTTCGGCGAGATGCTCCGTGCCATGCCCCTCCAGCCCGACGGCGCTCCCGTCGTCGACTATCGCGGGAGCCGCCTCTACGAGAACGGCGCGCATCCGAACATCGCGGCGGTGGCCGATCTCGACGTCGGCACGCGTGACCTCCAGCACTGCGCGGACGCCGTCATCCGCCTGCACGCCGAGTGGCGCTACGGGCGCGGCGAACGCGACATCTCCTATCGCGCGCTGTCGGGCGCGACCCTGTCGTATCCGGCATGGCGCACGACGAAGGGCCGCCGCGAGGATCATGCGGCGTTCCGTACGTGGCTCGACGACGTCTTCGCGTGGGCGAACACCGCATCCCTCGAGCGCGACGCGACGAAGGTCGCGATGAAGGACGTGCGCGCCGGCGACTTCTTCGTCATGTCGGGCGCGCCGTTCGGTCATGCGGTGATCGTCCTCGACGTCGCGAAGGCCGGCGACGGTCGCATCGCGCTGCTCCTCGGACAGAGCTACATGCCGGCGCAGAGCTTCCACGTGCTCCGCCCCTCGAAGGAGAGCGCCTGGTTCGTCGTCGAGCGCGACGCGGCCTTCGTGGACACGCCGTTCTGGAAGCCGTTCCCGGTGTCCGCGCTGCGCCGGCTCGGCGGCGACAAGACCGCGCGCACGCGCACGAAGGACGAGCCGTGCGCGGGCTGCGCCGCGTCCGTCCCGTCGTCGCCGGGGGCCCCTCTGCTGGTCGTGCTCCACGGCGACTCCGGACACGGTCCCGCGGAGCTGGTGAGCGCGTGGGAGCCGTTCGCGGCGCCGCGCGACGTCGCGGTCCTCGCGCTCGCGTGCCCGCGCGACCGCGGATGCAACGGGAGCTGGTGGAGGTGGGACGGCGATCCCGCCTGGGTCGTCGGGCAGGTCGACGCCTTCTCCGCGTCGCACCGCATCGATCGCGCGCGCACGTGGCTCGCCGGCTGGTCGGGCGGCGCCTCGTACGTGGGGATGCGCACCCAGGCGTTCGAGGACCGCTTCGCGGCGATCGTGATCCACGGCGGAGGGATCCCGCCGCGCGCGGACGCATGCGCGAAGGAGCGGACGCCGGTGGCATTCCTCGCGGGGACCGGCAACCCGCTGCACGGCCTCGCGGTCGGCCTGCGGGAGCACTACGAGAAGTGTGGCGACGACGTCCGATGGACCGGCCTGCCGGGCGCGGACCACGCCGGCGAGTGGCGCGCGCTCGGCGATCACGGCGGGGCGATCCTCGACTGGCTCCTGGAGAAGGGCGGGCGAGCGTCCTGACAAGGGAAGGAATGTTCAGGGCCGGCGTATGAATCGACGACCTGCCCATGACCTCCAGCAACTTGCTTGCCGCCGTGGCTCCGGGGAGCGCCGCGCGGCTCATGCAAGCCTTCGAGCTCCCGCACGCCGACAGCTCGCCGGCGCTCGTCGGGATCGTCGTCGGCGCGATCGCCGGGGTCGTGGTGTTCGTGACCGCGGTGGCCCTCGTCGCGCGCGTGAAGCGCACGCGTCGCATGCACGCGATCGCGACCTCCGGGGCGGTCCTCGTGGTCCCGCCCTATCCGACCCATCCGCAGCGGTCGCTTCCGCCGGTGGTGCCGTCGAACGCGCTCTCCGCGCGCGCGTTCGCGAAGATGGGCTTCGCCTTCGGCGAGCGCATCGACGGGCCGGCGATCGACCCGTTCGAGGAGATGGCGCTCGCGAACGCGAACGCGACCGCGGGCTCGAACGTCGACGAGACGGGCGACGCGATCCCGGTCTCGGTCGAGCACACCCAGCCGCTCGTCGTGCTGAAGCCGTCACCGGCTCCGAGCGCGGCCGACGAGTCCGCGCCGAACCC
>JBDHVD010000136.1:0-18370 GCA_039809525.1 Labilithrix sp.
CCAGGTTATGATGCGCGGCCGATGGCGAAGAATCTCGCACGCTTGGTCGTGCTCTTCGTCATGGCGCTCGCGCTGACGGCGAACGCGCAGAGCGCCGCGCCCAACCTCGACGACGTCAGCATCCTCACGCCGCCGCCGGTGCCGCCGGTCCCGAACCCCGCGCCGGTGCTGCACGCGATGGCGCCCGAGCTCGCGCGCTACGTCGGGCAGACGATCACCGACGTCGACGTCGTGATCGACGACGGGCTCTGGCCCGACGTGAAGCCGCCGATCGTGGCGTCGATGCGTCCGGGCGATCGGTTCACGCTCGCCCTCGTGAGGCGCGCGATGGACGAGGCGCTCGCCACCGGGTCGTTCGCCGACGCGTCGGTCGACGTCGTGCCCGCGCCGAACGGCGTGCACGCGACGCTGCACGTGATGCCGCGCAAGGTGATCGACTCGATCCGCGTCGACCTGCACGGGGCGCCGATCGACGACGCCGAGCTGCTCCGCGACGCGGAGCTGGCGGCGGAGAACGAGCTGTCGGCGCGCGACGTGCCGATGATCCGGGCGCGCATCGACGCGCTCCTCCAGCGCCGCGGCTTCCCTGCGCCGCAGGTGAACGTCGTGACGCGGGCGACGGACGATCCGCTGCGCGTCGTGGTGATGATCGACGTCTCCGCGGGCGCGCCGCGCCGGATCGAGCGGCGCGTGCTGTACCCCATCCGCGCAACGCCCGAGGACGTGAAGGACGCGGAGAAGTTCTACGCGGTGAAGACCGGCGACCGCGCGGACGAGGGCGTGCTCGCGGCGGCGGACGGCGCGCTCGAGGCGCGGATCCGCGCGCGCGGGCATCACCGCGCGGAGGTCTCGCACGACGTCGTGCTCCATCGCGGGCTCGTCGTGTTGCGCGTGCGCATCGACTTCGGCACGCGTTACGACACGCGCTACGAGGGCAACGACCACTTCGACAAGTCGACGCTCGACGGCGTGCTCGAGCTCGAGGAGGAGACGGACCGCACGGCGAACCACCTCGTGCAGAAGGTGCGCGAGTTCTACGTGAAGCACGGGTTCCTCGACGCCGAGGTGCGGCTCGAGACGCGGGGCGCGCCGACCGACGAGATCAGCTACCTCGTGTTCCACGTGCGCGAGGGCGAGCGCGTGACCGTCGCCGCGCGCTCGTATCCGTGCCTCCGCGAGGACGACGTGAAGAAGCTGTCCGAGGGCGGGCCGACGAGCGCGCGCGCGATCGGCAGCGAGATCGACAGCTACCTCGAGGAGGAGCTCCCGGGGAACGACCTCTTCGTGCCGCCGCGTCCCTCGAGCCTCGATCGCACGATCGCCGGGCCGATGGGCCAGCGTGGCGCGAGGCCCGCGCCGCTCGAGCTCGATCCGCACAGCGTGTACGAGCCCGAGACGTACGAGCGCGCGGTGCAGCACGTGCAGGAGCTGTATCGCGCGGAGGGCTTCCTCTCGGCGCAGGTCGGTCCGGTGCAGGTGATCCGGCGGCGATGCGATCCGCGCGGGCCCGCCGGCGAGTGCCGCGCGCTGCCGGTGCCCGAGTCGCCGGACGTCTGCACCTACGACGCGACGGGCATGCCGCTGCCGGTGGCGCCGCTCGAGCAGGGCTCGACGTGCGTGCCCGATCCGGCGCACGGCATCGAGTGCGAGTCGCGCGTGTGGCTGCGCATCCCGATCAAGCTCGGACCGCGCACGCAGCTCTGGGACGTGGCGTTCTCCGGGACGAGCGCGCTGTCGCCGAAGCAGCTCGGCGAGGTGGCGGACGTGAAGCTCGGCGGATACGTCAACGCGCTCAAGATCGACGAGGCGCGGCGGCGGGTGGTCGATGCGTACAAGGAGGAGGGCTACGCGTTCGCCGACGTGAAGTACCAGATCGAGCCGTCGCCTGATCGGACGCGCGCGCGCGTGCGCTTCGTCGTCTCGGAGAGCGAGAAGGTCTTCGTCCGCAACATCGTCGTCCGCGGCAACTTCTTCACGAAGACGTCGGCCATCGAACGGCGCATCGCGCTCGAGCGCGGGCAGCCGTACCGCGCGAGCCTGGTGCGCAAGACCGAGGAGCGCATCGCGACGCTCGGCACGTTCGCGAGCGTGAACGTCGCGCTCGAGAACCCGTACGTCCCGCAGCACAACAAGACGGTCATCATCAGCGTCGTCGAGCGCCCGCGGCAGTACAGCGAGGTGGCGCCCGGCTTCTCCACGGGCGAGGGCTTCCGCCTCCGCGCCGAGTACGGCCACAACAACCTGTGGGGCAACGCCGTCGCGCTGACCTTGCGCCTCCAGCTCGCGTACATCCCCACGCCGCTGATCATCGACCCGACGGCGCGCGACAACTACCGCGACCTCAACACCATCGCGCGCATCGGCCTGCGCGCGACCGCGAGCATCAGCTTCCCGGAGATCGGGCTCGGGCCGCTCGTGCGCACCGGCGTCGACGGCATCCTCGTCCACGATCTCCAGCGCGACTTCTACCTGACGAAGATCGCCGCGATCCCGAACATCAACTACCGCCCCGTGAACGCGGTGCAGCTGTCGCTCTTCCAGAGCTTCGAGCTGAACAACAGCCGCATCTTCCAGGCGGGCACCATCGATCAGTACCTCTTCTCGCTCGCGCAGCAGGGGCGGAGCATCACCGATCTCGTCCGGCAGCTGCTCGTCCCCGACGGCCAGAGCTACGTGTTCTCGCAGCGCGTGCTGGCGACGTGGGATCGACGCGACAACGCGTTCAACGCCTCGCGCGGCACGTACTTCGTCAGCGGCGTCGAGCACGTCGACGGCTTCCCCATCGAGCCCGAGAACCAGGGCGGCTTGCAGCAGATCCGACCCTTCGTCGAGAGCCACTTCTTCAAGCTGACGCAGACCTTCGGCGGCTACATCCCGCTGCCGAAGGGCATGCGCATCGCCGCGCTGACGCGCCTCGGCGCGAACGTGCAGATCACCAGCAACTCGACGACCTACCCCGACCGCCTCTTCTTCATGGGCGGCGTCGACTCGATGCGCGGCTGGAACCTGAACAGCTTCATCCCGCAGGACGACGTCGACCGCATCTTCGCCGATCAAGAGAAGCCGGACTTCATCCCCGATCCGACCGATCCGATGAAGACCATCCCGAACCCGAACAAGTTCACGCCGAGCACCCGCCCGATCCGCGGCGGCAACCTGATGGCGAACGAGCGCATCGAGCTGCGCATCCCGATCCGCGGGCCGTTCGAGACGGTGATCTTCGGCGACCTCGGGAACCTCTGGATCGATCCCGAGTACCCGTTCCGCCGCGGCAAGTTCCCCATCCGCGCGGCGATCGGCAGCGGCCTCCGCGTGCAGACGCCGGTCGGCCCGCTCGCGGTCGACTACGGCATCAACGTGACGAAGCAGGCCTACGAGGACTTCGGCGCGATCAACTTCGCCATCGGCCTCTTCTAGCGCTGCGCGCGCACCGCGCCGTCGTGCGCGCGCGCGGGGCGACGCGCGGGGATTCGCCGGATTTCGTGCACGCTGGGCAAGGCACGAAGGGTGCTCTCAGGGTCATCGAAAGGAAACCTCCGATGAACCGTCTCGCGATCGCGGCCCTCCTGTTCTCCGCCCTCCACGTCCTCGCCGCATGCGCGGTCGACCCCGGCGACGAAGGCGATCGGACCGAGGAGGAGATCACCGGCACCACCTCGGGCCCGATGAAGTGGAAGCCGCTCCCGGACGACTGGAAGGACTGCGAGGTCAACGGCCTGAAGTGCCGCTGCAGCGGCGACGTGATCGATTGCCGGGCGGCGACCGGCGACGGCGGGACGAAGGCCATGACGTTCACCTACGCCGCGACGACGACCACGACCATGACCGTCGCGCCGTGAGCCGCACGGCTTCGGTCGAGCCGACCTCGGCGCAACCGAAGTGTGGCCCCTCGACTTGCCGTCTCGCGTGTCCCATGATTCTGGTCGACGACATGGCGCAGCCTGCACGCCCGCGGCATCGATACACGTATGCGGAGTACCTCGCGTACGAGCGCGACAGCGGGCTCAAGCACGAGTACGACGACGGCGAGATCGTGGCGATGGCCGGCGGCTCTCGCCGTCACAACGCGCTCGCCTCCCGGGTCAGCGCCGCGCTCGAGACCGCTCGCGGGCCCGGCTGCGTCGCCTTTCAATCCGACCAGAAGGTCCGTGTCCTCGCCACCGGAAGAGCCACGTACCCCGATGCGTCGATGGTCTGCGGGCCGATCGAGGGCGATCCGGCGGATCCGACCGGCGCGACGATCACCAACCCGACGCTCCTCGTCGAGGTCCTGTCGGCATCGACCGAGCAGGACGACCGTGGGAGCAAGTGGCAGCACTACCAGCTCATCCCGTCGCTTCGCGAGTACGTGCTCGTCAGCCAGGACGGGCCGCGGATCGAGCACTACCGGCGCCTGCCTGGCGGCACGTGGGAGTACTCCGACGTGACGGCGGGGACCGTGCGGCTCTCGACGGGCGCGGTCCTCGATCTCGCGTTGCTCTACGACGGTCTCCCGGCCTGACGGGCGGCCCCGGTCAGAGCGTCGTGTGGACGTCACCCGCTCGGGTGACGTGGCGGGCATCGGCGCAATCGCTCAGGACGCTGCAGACGACGAGGAGCAGCGCCGAGACGATGATCGCGATTCCCTTTCCCATGGCCGCGACCCAGGATGCGATCGCGCGAGGATTCGCGCGAGTCACCCGAACGAAGGCGCATGCGTCCGGCGGCGGTCACACGCCAATGTGTGCACCCGTTCACACCGCCGCAGGGGATTCGCAGCGATCCGGGGACGGGCGAGCGGCACGCGCCTTGCTCGACGCGGCGCCATCATGCAGATCGCAACCATCGCCCGCACGCTCCTCCTCGGAAGCTTCTTCGCCCTCCAGGCCTGCTCGTACAGCGAGACCCCGGAGCTGACCGACTTCAAGCTGTCGTCGACCGACGTCGAGGCCGGCACGACGACGAACGGCACGGCGATGGTCGAGGACGACGACGGCGATCTCGGCGGCGGCAAGATGGTCCTCACCATCCACTCCGGCGACAACAGCGAGAAGAAGGAGCTGCCGATCAACCTCGAGGACTCGACGGGCAAGGCCGCGCTCAGCGTCTCGATGGAGATCAGCAAGCTCGCGCCGAAGGGACCGGCGACGATCGATCTCCAGGTGTTCGACAAGGCCGGTCACGCGAGCAACGTGCAGACCGTGTCGCTCACCATCAAGTGACGTGATCAGAACGACTTCAGATCGGAGATCAGGCGCTTCGAGATGACGATGCGCTGGATCTGACCGGTGCCCTCGAAGATGTCGTAGACCTTGATGTCGCGGAACCACTTCTCGAGCAGCTGGTGGTCCTTGCCGATCGATCCTTCGGCGCCGCAGATCTCGATCGCCTCGATGCACGCGCGGATGGCGGCCTGGCCCGCCATCGCCTTGCACATGCTCGCTTCCTTTGCGTTCGGCAGGCCCTGGTCGGCCATCCACGCGGCGCGCCACGTCAGCGTGCGCGCCGCCTCGAGGCTGCGGCCCACCTTCGCGAGCCGCTCGGTCATCGCCGCGTAGCGCGGGATCGGTCGCGACAGGACGTAGTTGTCCTTCACGAACTCGCACGCGTACTCGTAGGCGGCGCGGCCGATCCCGCACGCCATCGCGGCGACGAGCGGGCGCGTGTTGTCGAAGGTCTTCATGGCGGTCATGAAGCCCTCCTTCGTCACGTACTTCTCCTCGCCGCCGAGGAGGTTCTCCTCGGGCACGCGGCAGTCCTCGAGCACGAGCTCGGCGGTCTCGCTCGCGCGGAGGCCCATCTTGTCCTCGATGCGGCCGACGGAGAAGCCGGGCGTGCCCTTCTCGACCACGAACGCGCGATGACCCGCGCGGCCGAGCGACGGATCGATCGTCGCGAAGATCACGTTCCACGACGCGCGCGCGCCGTTCGTGATGAAGCACTTGCGGCCGTTGAGCACCCAGTGCTTGCCGTCCTTGCGGCAGCTCGTGCGGATGCCGGCGACGTCACTGCCCGCGGCCGGCTCGGTGAGGCCGTACGCGCCCCACTTGAGCGGTCCCTCGAGGTCCTTGAAGACGGAGAAGAAGCGCTCCTTCTGCTCCTTCGTGCCGGTCGCGCGGATCGGCGGGCCGCCGAGGCCGGGCCCCGGCAAGCAAAGGAGCAGCGCGGGGTCGCCCCACGCGAGCTCCTCGGAGGCGAGCACCGATCCGAGGTTCGAGCCGAGGCCTTGCTTCTTCTCCTTCGGCGGATCCTTGGGCCTGTCCGCGTCCTCGCCGAGCCCGGAGCGCATCGCGTTCGAGCCGAACGAGGTCGCCATGCGCGCCATGTTGCGGAGGAAGTCCTCGGGGATCGCCTTCTCGCGATCCCAGACGAGCGCCTGCGGGCGGATGATGTGCTTCGCGAGATTGCGGACCGCGTCGCGCATCTCGAGCTGCTTCTTGTCGATCGTGAACTCGATGGTCATGGCAGCTCTGTCTCCTCAGACGAACGCGTTCTGGGTCTCGGGGGTGGGGAGCACGAGGCCCGGATCGACGGGCACGCCGAGCGTGACCGCCGCCGCGAGCTGGTCGGCGTGCTCGGCGGTCATCCCGCAGAGCCCGAGCTGCTTCGCGTCGCGCATGAACTTCTCGACCGGATAGTCGCGGATGAAGCCGTTTCCGCCGTGGAGCTGCACGCCGTCGTCGCCGCAGCGCATCGCCGCCTCGTGGGCGAAGGCGACGGCCTGCGCGGTGCGGAGGAGCGCTTCCTTCTGGTGCTCAGGGCTGTCGCCCGCGTCCCACGCGGCGGCGGCGCGCCAGACGAGGCCGCGCGCGGCCTCCACGTCCATCGCGCGATCGGCGACGGTGAACGCGACGGCCTGGAAGTGGCCGATCGGCTTGCCGAACGCCTTCCGCGTGTCGACGTACTCGCGTGTGACCTCGAAGGCGGCGCGCGAGAGGCCCACGCTGCGCGCGGCGATCACGAGCGCGTTCTTCGCGAAGAAGCGGATCGTGGCGGAAGTGAAGTCGCCCGCTCCGACGAGGCGCGCGGAGTCGGGGACGACGACGCCCTCGAGCGCGATGCCCCCGAAGCTCGCGACGTCGAGGCCGAGCGTCGTCTCGCGCGGGAGGATCGACAGGCCCTTCGCGCCCTTCTCGACGAGGAACGCGCCGAGCCCGCGCCAGCCGGCGTCCTCGTCGACCTGCGCGAACACGACGAAGCGGTCGGCGCGATCGGCGTTCGTCACGTACGCCTTCGCGCCGTCGAGCCGCCATCCGCCGCCGTCCTTCTTCGCGGTCGTCGACAGACCGGGGCGCGACGGGTGCGCCTTCTTCTCGCCCCAGGCGACGGCGCCGAAGCGCGCGTGTCCGCCGTCGGCGGTGAACGGCTCGAGGGCCGCCTTCGCCTGCTCGGTCGTCCCGAGCTCGGTGACCGCGAGCCCGAAGGCGCCCGGTCCGCCGAACGCGAACGCCGCGGCGGGATCGCCCCACGCCACCTCCTCTTCCAGCATCACCGCGGTCGTGAGGCCGAGGCCCGCGCCGCCGGCCGCCTCGGGCAGGGCGACGAGGCCGAGACCCAGCTCGTGGGCCGTCTTGCGGACGGACTCGGGGAGCGCACGTGCGCTCTCGAAATCACGGAATTTCGGGCGCAGGACGGTCCGCGCGAACTGCGCGACCGACTCCACCATGAGCTTCTGATCGTCGGTGGGCTCGAAGCTGATCATCGTCGCTCCCGGCTCGGGGGTTGTTACGGGCGACAATGTTTTACGTGCGAAAGAATTTGGGCGCAACGCGCAAGCCCGGTCGCGGTCTCCCTTTCACGGCGAACCGCGCCGAGCCGTGTGCTAGAGGAGTCGGTCCGGACGCGCCGCGAACGCGCGTCGCGGAACCGGCTTGACGGAACGCGGTCTTCCGCGTACGTTCCCGCCCCCTTGCCCTTCAGGGCAGGTGTATTTGGTCACCGATTCGCCGAGAGATTCCGAGGAAAAGCGATGGCAACGCCCAAGGCCGAGGAAAAGGCCGCCCCCCGACGCAACCCGAACAAGAGCCACATCCCCACGAAGGAGCAGGCTCAGGTCGACCGCGCGTGGTGGGTCGTCGACGCGACGGACAAGCCGCTCGGCCGCCTGGCGAGCGAGGTCGCGCACGTCCTCCGGGGCAAGCACAAGCCGACCTTCGCCCCGCACGTCGACACGGGCGACTTCGTCGTGGTGGTCAACGCCGGCAAGGTGAAGCTCACGGGCAACAAGGCGACCCAGAAGCTCTACTCGCACCACTCGGGCATCCCGGGCGGGTTCAAGCAGGAGCAGTACGGTCACCTCCTCGAGCGCAAGCCGGAGTTCCCGATCGAGAAGGCCGTGAAGGGCATGCTCCCGAAGAACGTCCTCGGTCGCGAGATGTTCACCAAGCTCAAGGTCTACGCGACGCCGGATCATCCGCACGCGGCGCAGAAGCCGAAGGCCCTCGAGCTCAAGAGCCGCTGACCAAGACGCAGAGTAAGGAAACGAACCGAAGATGAGCACCGCATCGAACCGCACGTACGCCACGGGCAAGCGCAAGACGGCCATCGCCCGCGTCTGGCTCTCGGCCGGCTCCGGACAGGTCACGGTGAACGATCGTCCCGCCGATCAGTACTTCGAGCGCGAGACCTCGATCATGGTCATGAAGCAGGCGCTCGAGCTCATCGAGCAAGCCGACCAGTTCGACGTCTGGGCGACGGTTCGCGGCGGCGGTCACTCGGCCCAGGCCGAGGCCATGCGTCACGGCATCTCGCGCGCGCTCATCGCGATGGACCCGGAGAAGCGCAGCGTGCTCAAGCGCGCGGGCTTCCTCACGCGTGACGCGCGCAAGAAGGAGCGCAAGAAGTACGGCCAGCCGGGCGCGCGCAAGCGCTTCCAGTACTCGAAGCGCTGATCGCTTCGTCCCTGCCGTAAAACGAAAGGCCGGCTCCCTTCGCGGGACGCCGGCCTTTTGGTCTTGGTGCGCTCAGGATGGGGTTAGTCTCAAGTCCCGCCGAGAAGAGAGCATCGCAGCTGATCCAAGCTCACTCACTCGGCCGCGGTGGTGCCCTTCGAATGGACGCGGTGAGAATCGGCATGCGACAACATCTGACGGATTTGTCGGTTTGAGCGTTATTCATCATGTTGCTCGCTTGTTCACAGGTTACAAGGAACTAATGCCCCTGGTGCGAGCCGCGATGACGGCGTTCCGGCGTTCCGGCGTTCCTTGCGTTGCTTGCGGGATGTAGTGCCGAGGGACCTGCCGACGAGCCTCGCGAGCGCGCCACGCGCGTTGCGGAACCGAAAGATGTGGCTCTAAGTACGCGAAGCGCTCCGACCATCTGGAACACCCCCATCGCGGCAGCTGGAGCGAGCGTCATCCAAGATCAAAAGGGCCGTACCTGGCGCCTTCGACGACAGATTACGACGTGGGCTCAAGGTCCCGTCGAACCGCCTGACGCGCCGCTCGCTCCGCCTCCCGATCTCGAAAGCATGAGCGACGCGCAGTACGCCGATGCGTTGCGCGTGATCATGCTCGTCGGTTCCTACGAATACATCTCGGACCCCGACGTCGAGGGCGCGCGAGAGATTCGCAAGAGGACACGCGAGCGGATGCAGTACGCCGGCATGGCTGCGAGCGAGGGCGGCGTTGCTGACGCCCAGGCCGCCATGCAGACGAACTTCATGCTGACGCCTTGGCTCGCGCCTGCGCCCGCAGACAATTTCGAGCCGACCTACACGTGGATGGGGGCGGACCGCGTGCGCCCCCACCGGGTTCCGCTCGGTGCTAGCAGCTTTGCGAAGGGCCAGACCACAACGGTCTCCAGGGTCGCGGAGCCGGGGAGCATCTTCGATCCAGCAACGCCGTGGACGGTGTTCTCTCCCGACGAAAGGATGGTTGCCCACACAGCACCGTTGGATGATCGCGGGCTGACGGGCCGGAATCGTACGTCCCCGCTCTACTCCAGTGCACTTGCAGTGAGCGACTTCACCGGTGTGTACCTGACGCCGGGGGCATCGAGTCAGCTCAGCAATCGACACACAGCGCTCACGGCGGCCCACGTAGTCGTGGACCTCGCCACTGGTCTTCCTCGAGCTCGGCGCCCGAAGGTCTCCGGAGTGGTTTCGAAAAGAGATCTTAGCGACATTATCGTGTCGCAGGACTTCTTGACGGGAATATACGACTGCTTTGTTACGTACTGGCCGTACTATTATACTGTATACGGAAATGCAAATTGGGACTTTGCGGCCTTCGATTTCCAAGATGACTATACCGGTTGCGAACAGCGTCCCGGTGACTGGGCCGGTTATTACCCGCCAGCGATCGGTAACGAGAGTGACTACTACAATAACGCCGTCTGGATGACGGGCTACGATCGGATCAACGAGAATTCCAGCGGAAACGACACTGATTCTTGGAGGCCGTACACGGCGCCGACGGGCATCACTCGGAACGGCGGCAACTTCTCCGTGTTCGTCGACAATGATCCCGCGGTTCTTCGTCACGTGATTGATACGATGAACGGTGCGAGTGGAAGCGGTCTTCTCCAGCTTCTGTTTTGGGCCCGCCTCGGAAATCCACAGCTCTATTACACGGGCACGCATCTGTCGGGCGCGCCCAGTTGGAATTTGGCAAAGCGATTCGACTGGAACGTCATGTATCTGCTCTACAACACGCACGATTTTTGATTGGTGAAGCCATGGCACGAGGATTCCTGGTTGTTGTACTGCTCTCGATGGCTGCGGGCTGTTCGAGCGCATCGACGCCACAGATTCCCGCGGATGCGGGGAGTGCGCCTCGCGCTCCGGAAGCAGGCTCTGGCGATGCTGGCCGTTCGCAGCCGAGCGTCGACAAGTCGAAGCTTGCGCCCGATGAGTGCTCGGCGGCCATCGATTGCAAGACGCCCGGTACCGGTTGCTTCGATTTTTCCGAGCTCGCCAACGGGGATCCCGAGCTCGAGCGCCCGCGCTGCGCGCCGTCATCGGCGTGCGACGTCGTGACGCGCCCGCCGCGCGAGACCTGCTTGATCAAGGAGACCACGCCCGGGATCGTGTCCTGCGCGAAGTAGTCGAACCGCACGTCGTCGACGCGGAGCCTCGGCGACGCCGTCACGAACGCGGCGCGATCGAGTCCAAGAACGAGAACGGCCGGCGCGTTCACCGCACCGGCCTCGCTCGTTCGTTGGCGGTTCGCCGTTACGGAAACGGGTGGCCGTTCGAGGTGCGGATGAACTCGTTGTACTGCTTCACGACCTCGTCGCCGGTCTTCCAGGCGGGCGTGCCGTTGCAGTTGCCGAGCTTGTCCGGATCGATCTTGCCCGACGGCGTCTTCGCCTTCGCAGGCGCGTCGCGGAGGCAGCGCCAGTACTCCTTCGCCGACTTCTTGAAGTCGTTCGACTCCTTCACGAACTGGTCGTAGTTGCTGCCCGCCATCGGCCAGCTCGGCGCGAGCTTCTGGTTCGACAGCTCCGACTTGTGCACGCCGCCGTACGCCTCGAGCTCGTCGAGCGCCTTCTCGAAGCTCGTGTAGGCCGCGCCGTACAGGTTGAAGTCGATGTCGTCGTCCTCACCGACGGGATCGCTCGCCTCGACCATCTCGCGCGACGTGATGAGCACGTTCTTGCGGTGCCACCGGAACGCCTTGCCCTCCTCACGCTCGATGCGCGCGAGCGTGCGCTGGGAGAGGGGCTTGGTGATGCCGTCGAGGGTGTCGTGCAGCTCCTTGTCCGCCTTCGAGAACCGCGCCCACGCGGCGACCAGGCGCGGGTGCATCAGCTTGCCCTTGGCCCACTTGTCGTCGCGGAAGTCCTTGTTCTCGTAGTAGCGGTCCGCCTCGATGATCAGCTTGTCGATCTCCGTCGCGGACGCGGCGTACTCCTCGCCGGCGCTCTCCAGCTTCGGATCGGAGGGCGGCATCGTCTTCGAGCGCGCGACGCCCGCCGTGCAGTTCGCGGTCGCACCGGCCGGGAGCCGATAGAGATCGGCATAACCTTCGCGCCCCGTCGGTCCAGTCCTCGGGATGTACGTGTAGTAACGCGCGCGCGACTGGTGAATGGACGAGCCGAGCGAGTTGAGGCACTTGATGTATTCGTCGAGCTTCTCCTGGAGCTGCTCGTCGGCGTCGTCTTGCGCGGTCACGCCGCCGGCCGACGCCGTCGTGCCCGCGTCCTTGTTCTTCTTCAGCCCAGCGAGCAACTTCTTGCAGCCCGTCGTTCCGAACACGGTGGTCAACATCACCGCAGCGACGAGCGCTCCCCTGAACGAGCGCGATCCCTTACGCATCCGATCCCTCCGCGCGGCGCCGATGCGATCGTGCCGCCGGCCGAGGATAGACCTCAACACGTTTGCCCCGGAAGTGCTAAACCGAAGCTCGGCCGATGCCTGATCGCTCGAACAGCTGCCCCCGCTGGCGCCTCTGGCTGGGCGCGCTCGCTGCCGTCGGTGCGCTCGCGATCGCGACGCCGCGCGAGGCGGACGCGGCCATCGTCGAGCGAATCGTGGCGGTGGTGGGCGAGCGGCCGGTCCTCCTCTCCGAGCTCCGGCTCCGCGCGCGCCCGCATCTCTATCGCATCGCGATGGCCACGAAGGACCCGTCGCAGCAGGCGGCGCAGGAGAGCGAGATGTTCCGCGAGCTCCTGAACCGCATGATCGACGAGCGCCTCGAGGAGCAGGCGGCGGACAAGGCCCACCTCACGGTCACGCCGGAGGAGGTCGACAACGGCATCAAGCAGGTCGCCGCGCAGGCGAAGATGCAGCCGAAGGACCTGATCGCCGAGGCGAAGCGTCAGGGACTATCCGAGCAGGACTACCGCGACGAGATCCGGCGCCAGGTGCTCGAGGGCAAGCTGATCCAGCTGCGCGTGCGCGGCCGCGTGCGCGTCACCGATCAAGATGCGCGCGCCGCGTACGGCCACCTGGTGAAGGAGATCGAAGGCCAGTCGCCGGTCGACCTGCGGATCCTCGCCCTCGCCCTCGCCCCCGGCTCGACGCAGCAGCAGGTCGACGTCCAGCGGACGGTCGCGCAAGAGCTCGTCACCCGTGCGCGCGCCGGCGAGGACTTCTGCCAGCTCGTGCTCCAGTACAGCATGGACCCGACGACGAAGCAGACGTGCGGATCGCGCGGGCCGCTGCCGCTCAGCGCGCTGTACGGCGAGCTCCAGACGGCGGCGAAGACGCTGAAGCCCGGCGAGATCGCCGACCCGATCTTCTTCCGCGACCCGATGGGGAGCCAGGCGATCCTCGTCGTGCAGCTCGCGACGTCGCAGCCGAAGATCCCGGCCTTCGAAGAGGTCCGCGAGCAGATGATGGAGCGCGCGTTCGTCGAGGCGACCGAGCGCCAGCGCAAGCTCTGGCTCCAGGAGCTGCGCCGCGGCGTCTACATCGACGTGCGGCTCTGACACGAGCGGCTCCGAGACGAGCGGTCCGGCGAGGCTGGTCGGCGGAGCGACCGCGATCACGGTCGGCGAGGTGACCGATCGCCCGCAATAACCCCGCGGAATCACGTGCGCTCGCCGCCGCGCCGGTTCTTGCACCGACGCCCGCCGCCGATGAGCGCTGTCGAAGCTTGGTATGTGTGCGAAGAGGCGGAGCAGGGCAGCCGACGTGCGCGGACGTCCGACGTCGTGTACGAGCGGCGCGGCACGCCGCGCCTGCCGATCGAGATGGACGTCGAGGTCGAGGGCGCGGCTCACCGCTTCCGCTCGACGACCGCGGATCTGTCGACGGGCGGCCTGTTCGTGATGACCCATCACGACATCCCCATCGGGACGAACGTGGTGCTCGCGTTCAAGCTGCCGAGCGGCGTGTCGCTCGAGGTGCTCGGCATCGTGCAGTGGCGCCGCGATCGCCATCTGGGCTCGGAGGCGCCGGGGCTCGGGATCGCGTTCTTCTGCCTCGAGCCCGAGGTGAAGAAGACGCTCGAGGCGTTCTGCGAGGTGCGCGAGGCGCTCTACGCGAACGCGGGCGCGGGCGACGACGATCACCTCGAGCGCAGCGGAGAGTTCGAAGCGGTTCGTCCCGTCGAAGATTGACAGGCCGGCGCCGGGACTGGTGTATTGCGCGATGGTCGGCGAAGAGCGCGATGCGCGCCGCCGAGGAGATTTCAGCGGAGAGGGAGACGGAGAGGGGAGCGCAGCGAGGGGAAGGAGGAGCCCGCGTGGTTCGGTGAACCGGCCACGCGGGCTTCGACTTTTGTTCGCGCGTCCCGGGCCGCGCTCGCCTCAGCGAGTCACTGCTCGCTGATCGTGACGCGACCCGCGAGGATCTCCGTCATGCGCGTGACCGCGCGCTCGGCGTTGTACTTCGACGCGTAGGTCTCGCCGCGCGCGATCGTCGCGCCGTTGCCCGCGACGAGGTTCACGCCCCAGCCGCCGTCGAACGCCTCGAACACCTCGAAGCGCGACGCATCCTGGCCGTTCGCGATGACCGAGTCGATCGCGCGGCGCGCGTTCGACTTCGACGCGTAGCCCTCGGAGCCGAGGACGATCTCGCCGTTGCCGGCGCGGAGGCGGAAGTACGCCTGCTTGTCCTCGCCGGTGAAGACCTCGAAGCGGACGACCTTCGGCGCGGCCTTCGTCTCGGAGCGCGCGAGGCGGACGAGCGCACGGACGGTGCGCGCACCACGCTCGGCGTTCGACTTCGAGGCGTAGAGCTCGCTCGTGCCGATGACCTCGCCGTTGGCGGCCTTCAGGTTGAAGTAGTAGTCGCCGTTCTGCGCGACGAGCACGTCGAACTGGCGCTTGTCGTTGCCGTTCGCGAGCACGCTCTCGACGCCGTTCTCCGCCGAGCGGAGCGTCGTGTAGCCCTGCGAGCGCAGGACGTTCTCGCCGTTGCCGGCCATCAAGTTGAAGTAGTACTTCCCGTCGAGCCCCTGAAAGGTCTCGAAGAACGCGCTTCGTGAGACGAGATCCTGGTTCGTCTCCTCGACCTCGACGGTCTCCTCTTCGGTCGGTGCCGCGCAGGCGACGGCGGTGAGCGAGAGGGCGGCGAGGGCGGCAAGCGCGCGGATGTGGCGGATCATTGTTCTTCGTGCTCCAGACTTCCTTTCTTCGAATTCGTCGCCGTCGCGCCGTCCGGAAAGGGGCTTCGCGACAGTGGGGCCTCCGAGCCATCGGCCCGGACACCGTTCGCGCGGCTCGACTCGCCGCGACGCGAGGCACCCTTTGACATCGCCCCTGTGTGCGCGCAAGTGGTTTTTTATCCCCAAGAACCCTGCATGGACGGCGGATCGCATAGCCGCCTGACAACGCTCCGCTTTCGGATGACCTGAGGTTGACGCACTGCATCACTTCTCCCCAGATTTGCGTCAACCCACGTTCTCATCCCGTCGCCGCGCCGGTCCGGTCGGAGTAAGGAGCGGCCATGCGTCGCGCCGCGCTCCTCCTCTTCTTGTTGTCGTCGTCCTCGGCCCTCGCCTCGGGATGCGGCGGCCCTCCGGCGTCCGCGCCTCCGCCGTCGGGCAAGCGGGCGAGCGTGTTCGCGACGCTCGCGACGCCCGGGCACGCGGCCCCGGCGAAGAAGGAGCCGCCTCGCGCCGACGCCTCGCTCCTCTCGCGCCGCGTGCTCTTCGGCAACCCCGATCGCGCGCTTCCGCTCCTCAGCCCGGACGGCAAGCACATCTCCTATCTGTCGAGCGTCGACGGCGTGCTCGAGGTCTGGGTCGCGCCGGTGAACGATCTCGCGAA
This sequence comes from Labilithrix sp., assembly GCA_039809525.1. Taxonomy (GTDB): domain Bacteria; phylum Myxococcota_A; class Polyangia; order Polyangiales; family Polyangiaceae; genus Labilithrix. The sequence continues at coordinate 15,640 of JBDHVD010000136.1, forward strand.
GGCGAAGCCGGTCACGCAGGACAAGAAGCGAGGCATCCGCCGTTACAAGTGGGCGTTCACCAGCGAGCACATCCTCTACTCGCAGGACGACGGCGGCGACGAGAACTGGCACGTCCACGCCGTGGAGCTGAAGACCGGGCGCGACAAGGACCTGACGGCGTACCCCGGCGTCCAGGCGAGGCTCGAGGGGACGAGCCACAAGTTCCCGAACGACGTCCTCATCGGGATGAACGATCGCGACAAGCGATGGCACGACCTCTACCGGGTGAACATCCTCACCGGGGCGCGCACGCTCGTGATGAAGAACGACGGCTACGCGCAGATCGACGCCGACCACGACTTCAAGGTCCGCTTCGTCGCTCGCACGGAGAAGGACGGCAGCACCACCATCCTCGAGCCGACGAAGGCGCCGAAGGACCAGGGCGCGCTCGCCACCGCGTTCACCATCCCGTTCGCCGACGGTCTCACCACGCATCTCGCCGGCTTCGACAAGGGCGCGAAGAAGGCGTTCCTCGTCGACAGCCGCGGGCGCGACACCGCGGCGCTCGTCGAGATGGATCTCGCGACGAAGCAGACGAAGGTCGTCCTCGACGACGGACAGGCGGACATCACCGACGTCGTCCAGCATCCGACGGAGAAGAAGGTGCAGGCCGCGCTCGCGAACTACGACCGCGTGCGCTGGCACGTGATCGATCCGGCGATCCGCGCCGATCTCGATCTGCTGGCGGAGAAGGCGCCGGGCGATCTCTCGATCGCGAGCCGCACGCTCGACGACTCGAAGTGGCTCGTCTCGAGCGTCGTCAGCGACGGCCCGTCGAAGACGTACCTCTACGACCGCAAGAAGAAGACCGTCGACTACCTCTTCTCGAACATGAAGGCGCTCGAGGACGCCAAGCTCGCGAAGATGGAGCCGGTGGTGATCAAGTCGCGCGACGGCCTCGACCTCGTCAGCTACCTCACGCGCCCGATCGGCACCGACAAGCCGGGACCGATGGTGCTGTTCGTCCACGGCGGTCCGTGGGCGCGCGACGAGTGGGGGCTCAACCGCTGGCATCAGTGGCTCGCGAGCCGCGGCTACGCCGTCCTGAGCGTGAACTACCGGGGCTCGACCGGCTTCGGGAAGAAGTTCGTCAACGCCGCGGACAAGGAGTGGGCGGGCAAGATGCACGACGACCTGCTCGACGCCGTCGGGTGGGCGGTCACGCAGAAGATCGCGGACAAGGACAAGGTGGCGATCATGGGCGGGAGCTACGGCGGCTACGCCACGCTCGTCGGCCTGACGTTCACGCCCGACACGTTCGCCTGCGGCGTCGACATCGTCGGACCGTCGAACCTGGCGACGCTCCTCTCGACCATCCCGCCGTACTGGGAGTCGGAGATCGAGAGCTTCACCAAGCGCATCGGCGATCACCGCACCGAGGACGGGAAGAAGTTCCTCTTCTCGCGCTCACCGCTCTCGCGCGCCGACCGCATCGCGCGACCGCTGCTCATCGGGCAGGGGGCGAACGATCCGCGCGTGAAGCAGGCCGAGAGCGATCAGATCGTGAAGGCGATGCAGGACAAGAAGATCCCGGTCACCTACGTGATGTACCCCGACGAGGGGCACGGCTTCGCGCGTCCGGAGAACCGCACGTCCTTCAACGCGGTCGCGGAGATCTTCCTCGCGCAGTGCCTCGGCGGGCCGTTCGAGCCGATCGGCAAGGACTTCGAGGGCGCGAGCATCACCGTGCCCGCGGGCGCCGAGCACGTGACCGGTCTTCAGGGCGCGTTGCAGCGGTAGAACTTCGCCGACAGGTCGCGCACGAAGACGTCCGACTCGAAGGCGCCGGTCGATGCGGTGAGCCCGAAGCGGCCGTTCGCGACGCTCGCGGTCACGGCTCCCTGCGTCGCGACCTGCCCGTTGATCTTGACCGTCACCGAGGTGCCGCGGACGCGCACGTCGATGGTGTTCACCTTCTCCACGAGGTCTGCGACGACCGCGGACGAGGAGACGGTCCAGTCGTAGGTGCTCGGCTGCTTCTTGCCGTCGATGTCGAGGATCGACACGTTCGGCGTGGCCGACTCGCCCGTCTGCGCGTTCATCGCGAGATCGAGCGACACGGCCGCGCCGGTCAGCGCGCGCGGGATCCCGAGGCCGCTGCCGGAGACCGCGTCCGCCAGCTGCGTGTCGGTCGCCGCCGGGAACCATGCGATGGTGAAGCCGTCGCCGCACGGGTTCGGACACGAGGCGCCTACCGCGAGCGAGACATCGAACGCGCCGAGCGGGACCGTCTGCTCGAGCCAGACGCCGCCGTGCGCCTGCTCCTGGCCTTCCTCGATCATCACGAGCGCGTTCTTGCCGTCGACCTCTCGCACGAGCGGGAGCTCGCCGTTCGGCGCGTTACGCAGGACGGACCAGACACCACCGTCGATCGCGGTGCCGAACGTCTCGTTCACCTCGACCACGCAGCCGGCCGCGTCGAACCCTGCGTCGGCGTCGGCGTCCGCGCCGGCGTCCACCCCGGCCTCGGCGGGCGCCGGCGTGCCTCCTCCGGCGTCCACGTCGCCGACCGCCGGCCCTGCGTCGCTCTCGCCGGGCTCGGCCTGTCCCATTGCACGCAGGCCGCAGGCCGCAGACACGACGAGGAGGAGGCCGAGGATGCGCCGCACGACGCGCATTGTACGGCTACTTCTTGCGGACGTCGCCCTTCGACAGGTGGTGGATGGCCTCGCCGAGCCCGTCGAGCGTGAG
>JBDHVD010000137.1:0-18336 GCA_039809525.1 Labilithrix sp.
TGTTCCCGCGGAAGAAGCTCGCCGCGGCGTTCCTCTCGGTGATCGGACGGCCTCAGTGCCCGGCGCTCCAGTACGGCTGGCCCGAGGGGAGCGAGGGGCTGCGCGGTTGGATCGCCGAGCGCCTCCGCGGGCGCGGCGCATCGGTGTCCGCCGACGACGTGATCGTCACGAGCGGCGCGCAGCAGGCCGTCGCGATCGCGTCCGAGCTGATCGGCATCGACGGACGCTCGGTCGCGACCGAGGACGAGACGTACCCGGGCGCGCTCGATCTGTTCCGCGATCGCGGCGCGCGCACCGTCGCCTCGGAGGCGCGCGGCATCCCGGACGACGCCGCCTGCGTCTACGTCGTCGCCGGGGCGAGCAACCCGCGCGGACGGGGCATCGGGGCGGAGCGCCGCGCCCGGCTGCTCGCTTCGAACAAGCCGCTGATCGTCGACGAGGCGTATGCCGAGCTCCGCTTCGACGGGCGCGTCGATCGCCCGCTGATCGCGGATGCGCGCGACCGCGTCTGGCAGGTGGGGACGTTCTCGAAGACGCTCGCGCCGGGGCTCCGCGTCGGCTGGCTCGTCGCGCCGCCCTCGGCCGCGGGCGATGCGCTCCGCGTGAAGCGTGACCTCGATCTGCAGGCCGGGAGCATGGCGCAGGCGGTGCTCGAGGGCTACCTCGGCCTCGGCGACTTCGACGACCGGCTCGTGCGCGCGAGGCGGGCCTATGCCGCGCGCGCGGCGCGTCTCGCGCGGGCGCTCCGCCGCGAGCTGCCGGGGACGTCGTGGATCGAGCCGGAGGGCGCGTTCGCGATCTTCGTCGAGACGGAGCTCACGGGCGTCGACGAGGCACAGGCGCTCGCGATCGCGACCGCGCACGGCGTCTCGTACGATCCGGGGAGCATGTTCCGGCCCGGCGGCGAGCGCGACCCGTTCGCGTTCCGCCTCTGCTTCTCGTCGCTCGCGGGCGAGTCGTTCGACGAGGCGGCGCGCCGCCTGAGGCGCGCGCTCGGGGAGATCCGCGCGCGACGGGCGGCGTAGAGGAGGACCGAGGTGCTCGACCGCTCGGAGATCGTCGCGCGCCTGCGGGAGATCGCGCAGCTGCTCGAGCTCGGCGGGGGCAACAAGTTCAAGGCGCGCGCCTTCGTCCGCGGCGCACGCGCGCTCGAGGCGAGCCGCGAGCCGCTGACCGCGCTGGTGGAGGAGGAGCGGCTCACCGACCTGCCCGGGATCGGCGTCGCGCTCGCGCGTCAGATCGAGGAGCTCCACCGGACCGGCCGCTCGGAGCTCCTCGAGTCGTTGCGCAAGGGTCTGCCGAGCGGCGTGCTCGAGCTCGCGCAGGTCGGGGGCATCGGCCTCCACGCGCTCCGCGTCCTGCACGAGGAGCTCGGCATCGCCACGGTGGGCGATCTCCGCAAGGCCGCGGAGGAGGGACGCCTCCGCGAGGTGAAGGGCTTCGGGGCGAAGAAGGAGGCGAAGGTCCTCGAGGCGATCCGGAAGTACGAGGCGCACGACGCCGCGCGTCCGAGCATCCTCCTCGCCGAGGGCCTCCGCCTCGCCGAGTCGCTCGAGGACGAGCTCGCGGAGCTGCCGTCGGTGACGTCGGTCCACCTCGTCGGCTCGCTCCGCCGCGGCGTCGAGCTGTCCCGCGACGTCGACCTCCTCGTCACCTCGGGCGATCCGAAGGACGCGATCGCGCGGATCGCGCGCATCCCGCGCGTCGGCACCGTCGAGCGGCTCGACGATGCGTCGTGCCGGCTCCGCCTGCCCGACGGGACGCGGATCGACGTCCTCGCGTGCGAGCCTCGGGCGCGCGCGCTCGGCCTGGTGCTCGCGACCGGGGCGGAGCCGCACGTCGCGCAGCTCGTGGCACGGGCGAAGGACCGAGGCCTACGTCTCGAGCGCGTGGCGGCGGCGGACGAGGCGGCGCTCTACCGCGCGCTCGATCTCTCGTGGGTTCCCCCGGAGCTCCGCGAGGGGCTCGGCGAGATCGCGGACGCGGCGCGCGGCGAGACCTGGGACGATCTCGTCGGCGAGGACGACGTGCGCGGCTTCACCCACTGTCACTCGACGTGGTCCGACGGACGGCACTCGATCGAGCAGATGGCGCGGGCGGCGGAGGCACGCGGCGCGGAGTTCATCACCATCACCGATCACTCCGCGGCCGCGCACTACGCCGGCGGACTCGACGTCGACCGGCTGAAGCGCCAGTGGGACGAGATCGACGAGGTGCAGGAGCGGGTGAAGATCCGCATCCTGAAGGGCACGGAGGCGGACATCCTCGCCGACGGCGCCATCGACTGGCCCGATCGCATCCTCGAGCGGCTCGACGTCGTCATCGCGAGCATCCACAACCGCTTCCGCCAGGACGAGGAGAAGATGACCCAGCGCCTCCTCCGCGCGATGCGCTGGCCGGTCTTCAAGATCTGGGGCCATCCGCTCGGCCGCCTCGTGCGGAGCCGCCCGCCCATCCCGTGCCGCGTCGAGGAGGTGCTCGACGCGCTCGCCGCGTCGCAGGGCGCGATCGAGATCAACGGCGATCCGCACCGGCTCGACCTCGAGCCGCGCTGGGTGCGTGCCGCGCGCGAGCGAGGGCTGTCGTTCGTGCTCTCCGTCGACGCGCACTCCATGCCGGAGCTGGGCAACGTGTGCTACGCGGCGCTGCTCGCGCGCCGGGCCGGCGTCCGCAAGCGCGAGGTGCTCAACGCGCGTTCGCCCGCGGCCTTCGCGAAGGCGGTGCGCCCGACGGCGCGCACGCGCGCGGCGTGATCACGTCTCGGAGGCGATGAACGAGGCCGGGCTCGCGTCGTCGACGGACACGTCGACGTCGCTCATGGCTTCCTCTGGATGGTCTCGATGGCGATCCCGTCGAGGAGCGGCGCGATCAGCCGCTCGAAGTACTCGACGCCGGCCTTCGCCGACTTCACCTTGATGCGGCGGTGCAGGACGAGGTCGGCGAAGCCGTGCCCGCTGACCCAGAAGCCGATCGCGAGATCGCGCGGGACGCCCGGACGGAAGACACCCTCGCGCTGGCCTCGCTCGATCTCGGCGACGATGAGCCCGAACACGCGGGAGATGGCGTCCTCGAGCGAAGGGAAGCGCCCCTCCTCGTTCAGGCGCGGACCGCTCATGACGCGGTAGTGCCCGGGGTGCTCCATGGCGAAGGCGACGTACGCTTCGGCGAGCGAGCGGAGACGAGCCTTCGGCGCGCGCGCGTCGGTCCCCGCGGCCTCGACGAGCTTCGCCTCGAGCGCGCGGAAGCCTTGCTCGGCGACCGCGGAGAGCAAGGCGGTCTTGTCCTCGAAATGACGGTAGGCCGCGCCGTGGGTCACGCCGACCGCCGACGCGACCTCGCGGAGCGTGATCGCGTCGGGGCCGTGGCGCTCGATGACCTGCACGGCGGCGTGCACGAGCGCGCGGGGGAGGTCTCCGTGGTGATAGCTCTTTCGCTTCGATGCCATGTCAGCGCGCGAGGAAGCGCGCGGCATCCTCCCACAACGAACGGCGGAAGCGATCACGGAAGAAGCCGAAGTGGCCGACCGGGCCGAGGGCGGCGCGGCGGACGTCCCGGCGCTCGACCGTCGCGTTCTGGTAGAGCGCGAGCAGCGCGTCGACGGCGGCGGACGGGGCATACGGATCGTCGTGGAATCCGAACGCCAGCACGCGCGCGCGGAGCCGCGCGAACCCTGCGCGCCGCGCGGTCCCTTCGCCGCCCACGAGGTAGCCCGGCGTCCGGCACCACGCGGCCCACTCGAGCGCGACGCCCGGCGGAAGGTCCTCACCGAACCCGAGCGCGCCCGGGAGGTAGCCGACCGCGCGCGTCACGCCGGGGACGACGCCGTACCAGAGCGCGGCCATCGCGAGGCGCGAGGGCAGGGGCCACAGGCGATAATCGCCGCTCTGCGCGGCGACGGCCACGAAGCGCTCCACCCGCTCGGGCTCCGGGAGGAGGCCGACGATCTGCCCGCCGACGCTGTGGCCGACCACGTCGACCGTCCCGTCGCGGCGGCCGAAGGTCCAGCCGGCATGCTCCACCACGCCGGCGAGGTCCTGCTCGCCCCAGTCGTGCATCTTCGGCCTCGCGGCCGCGTCGCGCGATCCGCCGATCCCGCGGTAGTCGAAGGTCACGACGTCGTGACCACGGCGCGCGAGGAACGCGGCGAACGGCGCGTAATACCCGCGCCGCACCCCCGTCGCCGAGGCGATCACCACCGCCGGACGCCGCGCGCCGCCCGGCGCCTTCCGCCGGTGGACCGTCGCCGAGAGGAGGACGCCGTCGCGCGCGCGGACGTCGAGGCCCTCGCCCGGATCGCTCGGCGGGTCGCCGGCCGCAGGTCCGTCGTCGCGCAGGTCGCGTTCGTGCCGGTGGAACAGGTAGTCGTCGAGCGCGGCGTTCTCATCCATGGCGGGCTCCTCCTCGGTGACGCGTGACGCGTGGCGACCGGCATGTGACCGCTGGTTACATCCAAAGTCGCCAGTGGTCACTTCAATGTCGCCAGTGGATACATTGAGGTGCGCGCGGGGTCACGTCAAGGCCGCTCGCCAGGCCGCGCTTGTGGCAGGCCGGTGCGGGCTGTCGGCAGCGTGTCGCTTCGCCCCGCGACCGTGGGCCCGCCGGCGCGAGCTCCTGCGCAAAGCCCGCGGCGAAGGCGGACGCCGCGGGCGGGCGCGGCGGAACGTGCGTTGCAATTGCGCACCGGCTCTCGAGAGGAGAAAAAAGAAATGCGCCACTACGACCGTCTGAGCTACCGGCACCTCAACGACAGCGAGCGCTATCGGGACTACGAGTATCTCGCGGACGACGGATGGGTCGGTCCGAACGAGCGCATCCCGCACGGCGCCGCCAGCGAGGACGAGCCGCCGTGGTCGACGCTGGGTGGATGGGAGGCGCGCGCCTTCGCGCCGGCACATGCGTTCGACGCCGAGCGCGGGCAGGGACGCGAGTACGGACGAGACCTCGGCCTCGGGTACGGACGCGAGTACGATCCGAGCGACACGTTCGAGCGGACCGCCGCGGACGACTACGACCGCGGGTACGGGCGCCCGCGCGAGATGAGCGAGCGGCTCGCGTACCCGCACGAGCCGTTCATGATCGAGGAGCGCATGGAGGAGCGCCGACCGGAGCCGCGCGCGCCCGGAGCGACCGCCATCCTCCGCGATCTGGGGCGCGAGGTCCGGCATCCCGCCCGGCTGGTGCGCCGCGTGGTGAAGGGGATCTTCCACGGCAAGGGGCCGAAGAACTGGATCCGCTCCGACGCGCGTATCCGCGAGGAGGCCTGCGAGCTGCTCGCGAACGATCCGGAGATCGACGCGACGGACATCGAGGTCACGGTGACCGACGGCGAGGTCACGCTCGCGGGCACGGTCGAGACCCGCCACCACAAGCGTCTCGCCGAGCACGTGCTCGACGACGTGCTCGGCGTGAAGGACGTGCACAACCGGCTCCGCGTGACGAGCGCGAAGCGGTGATGCGGAGGTGATCGATCAGAGGCGGCCGGCCGGCGCCCACTCCCGCTCCGCGGCGACGTGGCCGTAGCCGGCGCCGACGATCGCGCCGTAGACGGCGTGCAGACCGAAGAAGGCGAGCACGCCCGCGACGCCGCTGTTCGCGAAGTACGGGCCCGGATCGGCGATCACCTCGGGCACCAGCGGGTGAAACTGCGGGGTCAGGCCGACGATCATGCCGATCAGCGCCGCGTGGATCACCGAGAGGATGACGCCGGTCCCGGCGCCGCCGTGATCCCACACGCGCTCGAACAGGTAGCCGTAGGCCAGCCCGAAGAGGCCGCCGATGAGCAGGTGGAACGTGAGGCCCAGCGCGAACGTCGCCGCGCTCGGGGCTCCGCCCATCACGGTCCCGAGGATGAGCTCGAGGTGGACGTTGACGCCGACGGCGCGAAGGGCCGCGGAGACGACGCTGATCGCACCGGCACCGAGGACTCCGAAGACGATGGCTCTGCCTGCTCGCATCATGACCTCCGATGCGGAGGATGCAGCGGCCGCGCCATCGCTCACCGCCCGCAAATCGCGGCGATCGGAGGGGCTTAGCGCGGGCGCGGCCGCGCGCGGCCGGGGCGGGTGTGGCAGAGGTGCCAGCTCGACGGCAACCCGGCTACCATGGAGTCGGGATGCCGCAGGACGGTCAGAGCCCTTCGGAGGGATCGCTCCGGCTCGAGATCGCGGACACGGCGAGCTCGGCCGCCGCGGAGGTCGAGGTGCTGCTCGAGCGGCTCGAGTCGACGGGCGATCCGGCGCAGCGTGCCGTGCTCCTCCGCGCCGTCGGGACGGTCTTGCGTGACGACCTCGGCGACGCCGGGCAGGCGCTCGATGCGCTGCTCGAGGCGTGGGCCAACGATCCGACCGACGAGATCCTCGACGCGATGGAGCCGCTCCTCCGCTCGCAGGAGCGCTTCCCCGAGGCGCTCGAGCGGACGCGCACGCTGACGACGACGGTCGAGGACGGCAAGCGCGCGCTCCTCTACATGGAAGCGATCGTGCGGTGGCTCACGCGCGAGCTGCCGGATCCCGAGCTCGCCCGGCAGTGGGTCGACCGCATCCGGGTGGTCGACTCCACGCACGCGCTCGTGCACGTGGTGCAGGCCGCAGTCTCGCGCGAGCACGGCGATCTCCGGCGCGAGCTCGACGAGCTCGATCTGGCGGCGCTGAGCTTCCGGCGCAAGGACGATCGCGCGCGCATGCACCTCCTGATGGCGTCGCGCTACCGCGAGGAGCGGACGCGCAACCTCGCCGAGGCGAAGAAGCACTACGAGAACGCGAGCCGGCTGTTCCCGAAGATGACGGAGCCGCTCGTCGGCCTCGAGTCGCTCGCGAACGAGGAGAAGGATCCGAACGCGCTCGCGGAGGTCCTCCGTCGCCAGGCCGAGGCGGACGTCTCCGAGGACGAGCGCGTCCAGATCCTGCTCCGCCTCGCGAAGGTCGAGGAGGACGACTTCCGCCGGCCCGAGCTCGCCGCCATGACCCTCCAGCGCGTCGTCGAGCTGGATCCGGACTGGCCGGGCGTGCTCGACGCGCTCGAGCGCTGCTACCGGTCCGCGCGCCAGTGGCCGGAGCTCGCGGGCGTGCTCGAGCGAGCGGCCATCGCCGACACCGACGTGCGGATCCGCGCCGAGCGCTTCAAGCGCCTCGGCGAGGTGATGGAGTCGAAGCTCGGCGACGTGAAGGCGGCGCTCGAGACGTACCAGCGGCTCGCCGGCCTCTTCCCGGACGACGAGACGGTGGTCGGCGAGCTCGCGCGGCTCGCGGAGAAGACGAGCGACGTGGAGCTCGCCATCCGGTGCCGGGAGCGGCTCTCCGAGCTCGTCGCCGACCCGATCGCGCGCGCCCGCCAGCACGTGCTCGCCGCGCAGCTCCTCACGCCGATCGACCCGCAGGAGGCCCGCCGCCACTACGAGAAGGCGGTGGCCGCCGATCCCGCGAACGCGACGGCGTGGAACGCGCTCCTCTGGGACGCGCGCTCGGCGGACGACGTCGCGCGCACGGCGCGCTACCTGGAGGAGCGGGCGACCAAGACCGAGCTGCCGCGCGCGCGAGCCGCGGCGTTCGTCGAGCTCGCCGAGCTCCGCACGAAGCTCGGCGACGACGGCGGTGCGCGCGAGGCGTACGAGCAGGCGGCCCTCGCCGATCCGAACAACGAGAGCGCCGCCATCCAGGTGATCAACCCGCTCCTCGCCGAGGGGCGCTACGCCGAGGCGGAGCCGCTCTGTGACGTGGTCCTCGCGGGAGGCGAGCGAGACAAGGACTACGATCGCGTGTTCGCCGTGCGGCGCGCGCAGACCGAGATCGCGCTCGCGCTCGGCAAGCCCGACAGGGCGCTCGCCGCGGCGATCGCCGCGTTCGACATCCGGCGCGACGATCCGAGCGCGCGCGAGGCCCTCGTGGCCGCCGCCTCGGATCTGCGCGCCGATCCGCAGGTGATCACCGCGAAGGAGCACCTGCTCGCCGTCGCCGACGAGCCGGACGATCTCCCGGCGGAGACGCGGACCGCGCTCGCCGACGTCCTGGTGCTCATCGGAGAGGGCGATCGCGCCGCGTCGCTCTACGACGAGGTGCTCTCGCAGCGCGGCGACGACCAGCGGGCCCTCGCCGGGCTCGCGCAGCACCATGCGGCGTCGGGCAATCGCGTGGCCGCCCTCGCGCTCCGCCGGCAGCTCGCGCGCGGCGTCGAGGACCCCGAGGAGCGCTATGCCGCGTTGATCGAGGTCGCGGAGGCGTTCGTCACGAAGGCGAAGGACGACGTGCTCGCCGCGGAGGTCTACGAGGAGGCGCGTGCGCTCCGCCCGCGCGAGCTGCCGCTGCTCCACAAGCTCCTCGCGCTCTACCAGAAGCTCTCGGCGTGGCCCGCGCTCTTCGACGTGCTGAAGTCGATCGCGGAGGTGGACGCCGATCCGACGCGCCGCTCGAAGACCTACTTCACGATGGCGCAGATCGCGCAGCTCGAGCTCATGGATCGCGGCGCGGCGCTGTCGCTGTTCGAGCAGGCGCTCGACGTCGATCCGTCGGCGCTCGAGGCGTTCGAACGGATCGCGAGCATGCTGACCGAGACCAGGGACTGGGCGGGGCTCGAGCAGATGTACAAGCGGATGATCCTGCGCTCGACCGGCGCCGAGGACGCGAAGCTCCAGCACGCGCTCTACCAGCAGCTCGGCCTCCTCTACCGCGATCGCCTCGGGTCGAAGACGCTCGCGATCCAGGCGTTCCAGGCGGCCGCCCGGCTCCGGCCGGACGACGAGACCACGCAGACGATGCTGCGCGAGCTGCTCGCGAAGACCGGGCAAACCGAGGGCGCCGTGCAGGTCACGCTGGACCGCATCCTGCGCGACCCGATGGACGGCTCGCCGTACCCCGCGCTCTTCGACCTGCTCGCCTCGCGGGGCGACCGCGATCGCGCCCTCTGCGTCGCCTCGGCGATGAAGCTCCTCGGGGTGCAGCATGCGGCGGCGACCGGCATGCGTGCGAGCTTCCCGCAGCCTCCGATCGAGGCGATCGTGATGGACCTCGGGCCCGACGGCTACCGGGAGCTGCTGCACCCCGATCTCGATCCGCAGCTCACGGAGATCTTCGATGCGATCGCGCCCGCGCTCGTCGACGTCGCGCTCGCGCGCCTTCCGCTGACGGAGCGGCTGACGTACCCGGGCCCGGCGCTGAAGGAGCCGGCCTTCATCGGCAAGATGGTGGCGCGCGCCGCCGTGGTCCTCGGCGCGCCCGCCCCGAAGCTCCATCAGCGGCGGCTCGCCGGTCCGGCGTTCGCGCCCGCGCCGACCAAGCCGCCGTCGCTCCTCGTGTACCCGCCGGCGTTCGGAGGTCTCGGCCGCGAGCTGCTCACGTTCATCGTCGGCAAGCGGATCATGGAGCTGACGCCGCCGCTCCTCGCGCGCGCGCTCTGTCCGTCGATCACCGAGCTGAAGGCGCTCGCGGCGACGGCGGCGCGCATCGCCACGAAGACGACGGAGCCGGCGGACGCGGCGATCGCCGACCGGCTGTCGCGCGAGGCGATCACGCGCATCGCGCGGGCCGTGGAGACGTCGATGTCGCGCACGGGGAAGCTCGACGTCTATCGCTGGTCGCAGCTCGCGGACGTGTCGACGTCGCGCGCCGGCCTGCTCCTGTGCGGAGACCTCGAGGCGGCACGCGCGGCGCTCGCGCACGAGCCGCAGGCGCCGGGTGACCTGTCGCCGCGTGACAAGATGCGCGAGCTCGTCCTCTTCTTCCTCGGGGACGCGAGCGCGACGCTCAGACGTCGCCTGGGCGTCGCGCTTACCTGAACGATCAGCCGTTCGCGCGGCCCGGCTCCTTCATGCGCAGCTTGCCGTCCTTGACGATCTGCTCGAGCTCGTCGACGAGCTTCTTCACACCTTCGAGCTCGATCTGCGTGAGCTGCTGCCAGATCCCGCCCTCGCCGTCCTTCGCATACTTGCGATAGGCCTCGAGGCCCTCGAGCTTCGACGCGAGCGCGTTGATCACGTTGTACGCCTCGTTGCTGATCGGCGAGCCCACGCCTCCCTGCACGCCCTTGCCCGTGTCGCGTCCCTGACCCTGCACGTTGCCCTGCTGCTGCTGCTGCACGTTCCCGTTCTGCTGCGTGGTCGCCATCGTGGATCTCCTTTCGTGGTCCTCGGCGCGCGGCCGGGTGACCGCGGTGCAGGGTCGCAAGCGATGTGCCCGGCGCGATCACGCGCGCGACGCGCGCTCTCCTTTCCGCGTACGTGACGGATGTCGGCGCCGCGTGGCGAACGGCCCCGATCCGCGCGCGGCCTCGTGCGTCGATCGCGGGCGGATGTCCGCGTCGTCACGCGCATGCGGCCGGCTGAGCCGCGGCGCACCGCGGGCACATCGATTGCGTACCGCGCGCGCACCACGCAGCGAACCAGCGAAGACGAGGAGGTCTCGATGAACCGGAACTGGGACATCATGCGCAACGCGGCCAATGGCGCGGATCCGTACGGCGGCACGTCCCGCATGGAGCAGACGCGCATGCGCGATCGCGAGCACCTCACCTCGCGGGACCGCGAGGAGAGCTGGGGCGGCGCGCACATGTTCGGCGAGGATTCGGCGTACCGCCGTGGCGGGTACGGCTACGAGCGCGATCCCCGGTGGGAACGGGAGGGGCGGTACATCCCGAGCTACGGCGACGAGGGCTTCGGCCGCCAGAGCCAGGGCTGGGGTGACTACGGCGGCGGCGAGCGCAGGACCTACGGACGCGAGCCGATGCACGACCGCGGGATGCTCGGCCGGATGGAGCAGGGCGTCGACCGGGCGTTCGGGCGTGACTGGGACCACGAGGGCGAGCACCGTCGCTACGAGCGAGAGGGCGAGCACCCCAGCCTGTGGGAGCGCGTGAAGGGCGCGTTCACCGGCAAGGGGCCGAAGAACTGGATGCGCTCCGACGAGCGCATTCGCGAGGACGTCTGCGAGGCCCTGACCTATCACCCGAACGTCGATGCGACGGACATCGAGGTGGCGGTCAAGGACGGCGAGGTGACCCTGACCGGCACGGTGAGCGACCGGGGCACGAAGCGGCTCGCGGAGGACGTCGCCGACGACGTGCGCGGGGTGAAGGACGTTCACAACCAGATCCGCGTGCAGCGCCAGGCGGGCACGAGCGGCGCGGTCTCCGCCACGGCGTCGACGGCGCAGGGCTGGAATCCGCGGCGCTGACCTCGCCGCGGCGAGGGGTCGTGGTAGCATCGCCGTCGTTCGACGGTGGAGACGCTCTTCGGTCCAGGCACAGGAGATCGCTCGGTCGACGTCGCCGCCATCGCTGCGGCCGTCGTCCTCCTGATCCTCGCGCGCGCGCTCCTGCCCGAGACGAGCAGGGGCCGCACGCGGGTGGCGGCCGTCTACCTGGTCCTCGCGCTCGTCTTCGGAGGGCTCTCGCTCTTCGGAGACGCGCGCGCGAGCGTGCACCGCGTCTTCCTCTTCTTCTACTACTTCTTCATCCTCGCATCGTCGGGGCGCAGCATCGTGCTGCTCGCCGTGGACGTGGTCTTCGGACGGCGGATCCACCGCGCGCCGCCGCGGATCTTCCGCGACCTCACGCAGGCGGTCGTCTACGTCGTCGTCCTCATGCTCACGCTGCGCGGCGTGGGCGTCGAGCCGGGCTCGCTCCTCACCACGTCGGCGCTTCTCACGGCGGTCATCGGCCTCGCGCTGCAAGACACGCTCGGGAACTTGGCGAGCGGCCTCGCGCTCCAGATGCAGCGGCCGTTCGAGATCGGCGACTGGATCCAGTTCGAGAGCGACGAGCGGCAGATCGGCCAGGTCACCGAGGTGAACTGGCGCGCGACGACGGTGATGACCAGCGACCTCGTCGAGGTGATCATCCCGAACGGCGTGCTCGCGCGCGCGCCGATCCGCAACTACTCGCAGCCCTCGCGCGTCTCGCGTCGCTCGATCTCGGTGCAGGCGCCGTACGAGGTGCCTCCGCGGCGCGTGCACGAGGCCATCCTCGCGGCGCTGCCCGGGACGCCCGGCGTGCTCGCGGATCCGCCGCCGTGGGTGCAGACGAGGACGTTCGCCGACAGCGGCATCGAGTACTTCGTCTACTACTTCACGAACGACTACGCCGCGCGCGAGCGGACCGGCGGCGCCGTGCGGGACCGCGTCTGGTACGCGCTCCAGCGCGCAGGCATCGACATCCCGTTCCCGATCCGGACGGTGCACATGCACCACATGTCCGAGGAGAAGGAGAAGACGGATCGCGAGCGCGAGCTCGAGCGCCGCGACAAGGCGCTCCGCGTCGTCGACTTCCTCCGCGTGCTGCCGCCCGAGATGCACCGTGCGCTCGCCGCGACGACGGCGAAGCGCCTCTACGCGCCGGGCGAGGTGATCGTCCGGCAGGGGGACTCCTCGAGCGAGCTGTTCGTGATCGATCGCGGGCAGGTCTCCGTCGAGCTCACGCGCGACGACAAGACGTTCCCCATCGCGAAGCTCGGGGCGGGGAAGTTCTTCGGCGAGATGGCACTGATGACCGGCGAGGTCCGCAAGGCCACGGTCCGCGCGGTGACCGAGTGCGAGCTCCTCGTCATCGACCACGAGGCGTTCCAGGGGACCCTCGCGTCGATCCCCGGCATCGTCGAGCGCATCAGCGAGCTCCTCGCCGCACGACAGGCGGAGCTCGAGGCGGTCGCCTCCGAGCGAAGGCCCGACACCGAGCCGATGCAGGAGCGCTCGCGCCGGCTCATCAGCCAGATCAAGACCTTCTTCAAGCTATGACCGAGCTCCGACACATCCTCCGCGTCCTCGACGACCTCGCGCCGCTCCGTTACGCGGAGAGCTGGGACAACGTCGGTCTGCTCGTCGGCGATCCATCCGCCGACGTGAAGCACGTCCTCGTCACCGTCGATTACACCCGCGAGGTCGCCGAGGAGGCGCGCGCGGCCGGCGCCGAGCTCGTGGTCGCGTACCACCCGCCGATCTTCGCCGCGATGAAGCGCGTCCCGCACGACGCCCTCTGGGTCGACGCGGTCCGGCGCGGCGTGGCGCTCTACAGCCCGCACACCGCGCTGGACGTGGCGAAGGGCGGGACGAACGATTTCCTCGCGGATGCGTGCGGGGTGCATGCAGCCGATCGCCGTGCGATCCGCCCGCATCCCTCGAAGGACGCGCACACGAAGCTCGTCACGTTCGTGCCCGCCGATGCGGTGGAGAAGGTGAGCGAGGCGATCTTCGCCGCGGGCGCGGGCCGGATCGGCGCGTACACGCAGTGCAGCTTCCGGACGGCAGGGACGGGGACGTTCTTCGGCGGAGAGGGCGCGAACCCCGCGGTCGGCGCGGCCGGACGGCTCGAGACGGTGGACGAGATCCGGCTCGAGACCCTCGTGCCCCTCGGGCGCACGGACGACGTCGTGCGCGCGATGCGCGCGGCGCATCCGTACGAGGAGCCGGCGTTCGATCTCGTGCGCCTCGCGCCTCCGGGGGAGGGGCCGGCGATCGGCCTCGGCCGCGTCGGGCCGATCGACGAGGCCCCGCGGCGGGCGATCGTGGACGCGCTCAAGGGCGCGCTCGGCGTGGCGCACGTGCTGGTGGCGGGGCCGCTCGACGGCACCGCGAAGACGGTGGCGGTCGCCGCCGGCGCCGGTGGCGAGCTGATGGAGGACGCGATCCGCGCCGGCGCCGACGTGTTCGTCACCGGCGAGCTCCGTCACCACGACGCGCTGTCGGCAGCGCGCCGCGGGGTGACGGTGATCGCCGCGCTCCACTCGAACAGCGAGCGCGCGGCGGTCCGCGCCCATGCGAAGCGGATCGCCGAGCGGCTCGGCGACGGCGTGCGGGTCACCACGTCGACCCGCGACGCCGACCCGTTCGTCGTCACTTGATCTTGCCGATCGCGTCCGTCCAGAAGTCGATGTGCTCGGCGGGCACCTCGCCGTGCGGAGGCACGCGCGCATCCGCGTAGCCGCGCTCGCGAAGATCGACGAGGTACTGCTCGCGCGAGACGAGCGTCCCCCGGCAGACGTGATCGCGCTCGGCGTGACGTTCGCGCTGCATGCGCTCGGTCAGCTCGTGGAGCACCCAGCGCGGGACCACCTCGCGGCGGTCGGGGAACACGAACGAGTAGAAGACGAGGTGTCCGAGCAAGATGCGCCACTTGTCGGCGAACCGGTCGACGAGCCGGCGCCAGTCGATGGTGTCGCCCTTCGCTTCGATGAGATGATAGATGTCCGCGCCGTCGAAGCGCTCGCGCTCCATCACGAAGCACTTCGTCCAGATGACCTCCTCGATGGGGCAGAGGAGCACCGGGATGCCCCACATCGTGCACTTCTGCGCGTTCTTGAACCACGCGCCGTCGACGGGACAGAGCCCGTTGGCCGAGCTGAAGATGAAGTCGACGAAGTGCTCGCCGCAGTACGCCTTGCCGAGCCAGTGCGGGAACGTGACCTCCGTCTCGTACCCGGCCTTCTCCAGCACCGCCATGGCGCGGTCGAGCTCCTCGCGCTCGAGGAAGACGTCGAGGTCCTTCGTGTCGCGGGCGATGCCGGCATAATGCTTCAGCGCGAACGCGCCGCCGACGACGAAGCGGACGCCGGCGCCGGTCAGGATGCGCAGCGTCGATTCGTAGAAGGCGCGCGCCGGCGGCTGCACCATGTGCCGCGTGCTGAGCGGTTGACGGCTCGTGGACCTCTTCGTCGGATTGAGCATGTTTGGCACCGAGGTGATGCGATCTGCCTTCAAGCGCCGCGCCAGAGGTGCCACGGCGGAGGTACGAGTCTTGAAGGCGCGATCGCGACGAGTTGGGCACGCATGGCTGAGATCACACGGATCGCCGCAGTAGGGGACCTTCACTGCACGAAGGAGTCCGCCGGAGTCTTCCGGCACGTCTTCGCGCGTCTCGAGGGACAGGCCGACGTCCTGCTCCTCTGTGGCGACCTCACGGATTACGGGTTGCCGGAAGAGGCGGTCGTCCTCTCGAAGGAGCTCTCGGTGCTGGAGATCCCGATCCTCGCCGTGCTCGGCAACCACGACTTCCAGTCGGGACACGAAGCGAAGGTCACCGAGATCCTCCAGGAGGGAGGAGTGAAGGTGCTGGACGGCGACAGCCACGAGATCGACGGGCTCGGGTTCGCCGGCATCAAGGGCTTCGCCGGCGGCTTCGGCCGCGGCACCTTGGGACCCTGGGGCGAGAGCGCCATCAAGTCGTTCGTCAAGGAAGCGCTCGACGAGGCGCTGAAGCTCGAGTCCGCGCTCGCGCGGCTCCGGACGGATCGCCGCATCGCGATCACGCACTACGCGCCCATCCGAGACACCGTCCGCGGTGAGCCGGAGGAGATCTACCCGTTCCTCGGATGCAGCCGGCTCGAGGAGCCGCTCGAGCGTTACCCCGTGGACCTCGCGTTCCACGGTCACGCTCACCGCGGATCGCTCGAGGGGAAGACGCGCGTGGGCACGCCCGTCTACAACGTGGCGATGCCCCTGCTCCGGCGCGCGCTCAGCCCCGAGCTGCCGATCCGCATCGTACCCTTGAGCTGACGCAGCGGAACGCAGGTTGCTCGCCGCAGCTCGCGGAGGTCGAGATGAAGCGACGCGAGCTGAAGGGTGCCGTGGTGGTGTTGACGGGGGCGTCGAGCGGGATCGGTCGTGCAGCAGCGCTCCTGTTCGCACGGCGGGGAGCCAAGCTGGTCCTCGCCGCGCGGGACGCCGAGGCGCTCGAGGAGCTCGCGCGCGAATGCCGGGACACGTACGGCGTCGAGGCGGTCGCCGCGCCGACGGACGTGCGCGACGAGCTCAGCGTCGACGCGCTCGGCGGCCTCGCGATCGAGACCTTCGGCCGGATCGACGTCTGGGTGAACGACGCCGGGGTCTACATGCTCGGCACCCTCGAGGCATGCCCGAGCCACGCGATCCGCGAGCTGTTCGAGACGAACGTGATGGGCGTGGTGCACGGCATGCGGGCGGCGCTCGCGTCGTTCCGGCTCGGAGGCAATCACGGCGTCGTGATCAACGTGGGCTCGATCGCCGGCAAGATGTCGTACGCCGATGCGGGGCCGTACTGCGCGTCGAAGCACGCCATCCACGCGCTCACGGAGACCGCGCGCCAGGAGCTGCGAGGCACCGACATCCACGCGTGCCTCGTCGTGCCGCCGACGGTGGACACGCCGCTCTTCCAGCATTCGGCCAACTACACGGGGCGCGAGGTGCTCGCGATGCGCCCGATCTACGAGGCCAAGCGCGTCGCCGCCGCCATCGTCCGCTGCGCGGAGCGCCCGCGGCGCGAGGTGATGGTGGGCGCGGGCGCGCGTCTGATGGTGCTCATGGGGAAGCTCCTCCCGTGGCTGTACGAGCGCGTCCAGCCGATCCTCGTCTTGCGCGACCACCTCGGACATGCCGGCGCCGCCGCGACGTCCGGCAATTTCGCGCGCCCGCTCGAGCCGCACACCGTCGACGGAGGGTGGAAGAACCGGCGCAGCCCGGGGACGAAGCTGCTGAACGCGGCGCGGACCGGAGCGCTCCCGGTCTTGACCACCGGCGGCTGAGCTCGCGTCAACGAGCCACATTGTAACGGCGGTGCAGCCGTTGCACCTTGGAGCGACATGGCAGCCCATCCGCGAACGGAAGAGACGGCAATGAGCGTGACCGCGTTCGGTCGGACCGACACCGGGCTCGTACGCTCGGTGAACGAGGACGCGTTCGGCATGATCGATCTCACGGCGGGTCAGCGCTGGCAGGGACGCGCGGCGTCGACCTGGCGCTCGGCCGGCGCCGGCGTGCTGCTCGAAGTCTCCGACGGGATGGGCGGCGCGAAGGCGGGCGAGGTGGCGAGCGCGCTGTCGATCGAGGGCGTGCTCTCGGGGATGCTCGACGCGGCCAAGCGCGGGCGTCCGACGGAGAAGACGCTGCGCGAGGTGATCGAGCGCGTCAGCAAGAAGATCCACGACGCGAGCAAGCGGCCCGATCGACGCGGGATGGGCGCGACCCTCACCGCCGTCGTCGTGCAGGGGACGACGGCGTTCGTCGCGCAGATCGGCGACTCGCGCGCCTATCTGCTGCGGAACGGGAAGCTCGGGCAGGTGACGCACGACCAGAGCTACGTGCAGATGCTCGTCGACGCCGGCGTGATGACGCCCGAAGAGGCGGAGCGGTCGCCGCGCAAGAACATCATCCTGCAGGTGATGGGGCAGGAGCGCGTGAAGGTCGCGCTCGGCCGCATCGAGCTGCGCGCCGGTGACCGCTTGCTCCTCTGCTCCGACGGCCTGACGAACGTGCTCGACGACGCAGCGATCTGCGCGCTCGCCTCACCGCCGCGTGACCTCGTGCGCGCGTGCGACGAGCTGATCGACAAGACGCGCGAGGGCGGTGCGCCCGACAACGTCACCGTCATCTTGGCTGAGATCGCGTGACGGTGTGGTCGCGGTGCCCCGCTCTGCCGTGACGAACGGTCACGCCCGCGATTGCATTCCTTGCCCAATCGGCCGCGTCCGCCGCACTTACGCCTGGGCTGCTTTTTGCAGCCGCGGCGTGCATGGACGATGTTCGTGGCGATCTCTCGACGAAGGCGCGTGTGCGGATCGATGACGTGGAGTTCGACAGGGTGACGATGCGAGAGACGGTGTCGCGGATCGTCGCGATGGCGCGGCGCCACGATCGCGCTCGCTACGTGTGCACGGGCAACCTGGACCACCTCGTCATCCTCTCGAAGGACGACGGCTTCCGCGCCGCGTACGACGGCGCTGATCTCGTCGTCGCGGACGGCGCGCCGATCGTCTGGCTCTCGAAGCTCGCGGGCGACGAGACCGCGCTCCCCGAGCGCGTGGCCGGCAGCGACCTGTTCTGGGAGCTCACCAAGGCATCGTCCGAGTCGGGCATCCGCCTCTTCTTCCTCGGCGGCGTCCCCGGCGCGGCGGCGAAGGCGGCGGCGATCGCCGAGAAGCGTTACCCCGGTGCAAACATCTGCGGGACCTACTGCCCGCCGTTCGAGACGTTCGCGACCGACGAGGAGCAGAAGCGCATCCGCGACATCGTCCGCGCCGCCCGCCCCGACGTCCTCCTCGTCGCCTTCGGCGCGCCCAAGCAGGAGAAGTGGATCGCCGCCAACAAGGATCTCCTCGGCGTCCCCGTCTCCATCGGCGTCGGCGGATCCTTCGAGATGGCCGCCGGCATCCTCAAGCGCGCCCCCGCCTGGCTTCAGCACCTCGGCCTCGAGTGGCTCTACCGCTTCGCCCAACAACCCCGGCGTCTCTTCGAGCGGTACTTCGTCAACGACATGCCTTATCTTTTCGGCGCCACGCTCCGCACCGCCCTCGCGCGGCTGCGCGGGCCCGCGCGCCTCCCCGCATGAAGCTGCCCTTCGAGCCCCCCCTCGAGCCCATGCTCGCCAAGCCCGCGAGCGCCATCCCCA
>JBDHVD010000138.1:0-18305 GCA_039809525.1 Labilithrix sp.
GATGCGGACACCTACAACCGCATGTTCAGCCTGCACGGCGTGGTGATGGTGTTCCTCTTCATCATCCCGTCGATCCCCGCGGCGCTCGGCAACATCCTGCTGCCGATCCAGCTCGGGACGAAGGACGTCGCGTTCCCGCGGCTCAACCTCCTGTCGCTCTACATCTTCTGGTTCGGGGCCTGCTTCGGCCTCTACTCGATGATCAACGGCGGCGTGGACACCGGCTGGACGTTCTACACGCCGTACAGCTCGAGCGACCCGGCTCGCGGCGGCGTCGGCACCGCCACCTCCGTCATCCCGATGACGCTCGCCGCGTTCATCATGGGGTTCTCGTCGATCCTCACCGGCGTCAACTTCATCGCGACGGTCCACAAGATGCGCGCGCCCGGCCTCACCTGGCGCCGGCTCACGCTGTTCTCGTGGTCCCTCTACGCGACCTCGATCATCCAGGTCCTCGCGACGCCGGTCCTCGCGATCACGCTCCTCCTCCTGACGATGGAGCGCTTCCTCGGCCTCGGCATCTTCGATCCGAGGCTCGGCGGCGACCCGGTCCTCTACCAGCACTTCTTCTGGTTCTACTCGCACCCGGCGGTCTACATCATGATCGTCCCGGGCATGGGCGTGACGTCGGACATCCTCGCGACGTTCAGCCGCCGCGAGCCGGTCGGCTACATGGCGATCGCGATGAGCTCGCTCGGCCTCGCGCTCCTCGGCTTCCTCGTGTGGGGTCACCACCTCTTCGTCGCCGGCATGAGCGAGTACGCGACGATGGTGTTCAGCGCGCTGACCTTCCTCGTCGCGATCCCGTCGGGCGTGAAGATCTTCAACTGGGTCGCGACGCTCTACAAGGGATCGATCTCGCTCCAGAGCCCGATGCTCTGGGCGCTCGCGTTCCTCTTCCAGTTCACGATCGGCGGCCTCACCGGCCTGTTCCTCGGCATGCTCGCCGTCGACGTCCACCTCCACGACACGTACTTCGTCGTCGCGCACTTCCACTACACGATGGTCGGCGGCACGGTGTTCGGCTTCTTCGGCGGTGTGCACTACTGGTGGCCGAAGATCACCGGCAAGCTCTACGACGAGGGCTGGGCGAAGGCCGGATTCGCGTTCGTGTTCGTCGGCTTCAACACGACGTTCATCCCGCAGTTCATCATGGGCTCGCGCGGCATGCCGCGCCGCTACTACGACTACCTGCCGATGTACGAGCCCTTCCACAAGGCGTCGACCGTCGGCTCGTGGCTGATCGGCATCGGCGTCCTGATCCTCGTCATCATGTTCCTCCGCTCGCTGCTGTCGGGTAAGCCGTCGCCGCGCAACCCGTGGGGCTCCGCCGCGCTCGAGTGGATGACCCCGACGCCGCCTCCGACGTTCAACTTCGTCGAGGGCAAGGACCCGGTGCTCACGCGCGGGCAGTACGACTACCACCTCGCGACCGACGACGAGCTCTACGAGGGCTACGACGATCCGATGTTCCCCGGCCTCCGCACGGCGGGCGTGACCGCGTCGAAGAAGGCGGCGAAGGCCGAATCGAAGACCGAGTCCGAGAAGAAGGACGAAGGAGACAAGGAATGAGCGCCGAGGCGGTCAAGGCCGAGCACGACGACCACGGCCACGGGCATCACGGCCCGAAGTGGCTCGCCCACCACTTCGACACGCCCGCGCAGCAGTTCGACGCGGCGAAGCTCGGGATGTGGGTCTTCCTCGTCCAGGAGCTGCTGTTCTTCAGCGGCCTCTTCGTGGCCTACGGCGTGTACCGCAGCTGGTACCCCGAGATGTTCCGGGCCGCGAGCCACCAGCTCGACAAGATCATGGGAGCGACGAACACCATCGTCCTCCTGTTCTCGTCGTTCACCGCCGCGATGGCGGTGCGCTCGTCGCAGCTCGGCAAGCGGAAGGCGACGGGGAACTACCTCCTCATCACCATCGCTTGCGCGTGCGTGTTCCTCGTCATCAAGTTCTTCGAGTACCGCCACAAGTTCGAGGCGGGGCTGCTGCCGGGACACTTCTTCCACCCGCACCTCGCGCACCTCGCGCCGAACAGCCCGCCGCTGCCCCCGAACACCGGATCGTTCTTCTCGATCTATTTCATGATGACCGGCGTGCACGGCGTGCACGTCCTCATCGGCATCGGCGTCCTCATCTGGATCTTCATCCGCAACCAGCGGGGGGACTTCTCGAAGGAGTTCTTCACGCCGGTCGACATCGCGGCGCTCTACTGGCACCTCGTCGACCTCGTCTGGATCTACCTCTTCCCGCTGCTCTACCTGATCTGAGGAACGATCATGTCGCATCCGGCTCCCACCCGTGGCCACGGACATGACGACGGCGCGGTCCACGCGCACGTCTCGTCGGCCTTCTTCTACATCGCGGTGTTCGGCGCGCTGATCTGCCTCACGATCGCGACCGTCGGCCAGTCGTACATCGACCTCGGCAAGCTGAACCTCGCCGTCGTCATCCTCATCGCATCGCTGAAGGCGTCGCTGGTCGTCAGCTTCTTCATGCACCTGCGCTGGGACAACAAGTTCAACGCGCTCATCTTCATCAGCGGCATCTTCTTCATCGGCATCTTCTTCGCCTACACGTTCAACGACACCGAGCGCCGAGGCGAGCTCGACGCCGACCAGAACGTGAAGGTCCTCCCGAAGACGGGCCAGGAAGCGCCGGGCGGCTTCGAGCCGGCGTCGGCGGCCGGGCACGACGAGCACGGCGGCGCGGCAGCGCCGGCGACCTCCGGCAGCCCCGAAGCTCCGCAGCATCACTGACACGCGGGGGCCGTCGATGGAGCGCGTCTCGGACTACCCACGAAGGCCGCGTGTCGAGCACGTCACGCGGCACGTCCGCGTCGTGCTCGGCGGCATCGTCCTCGCCGAGACGCGGACGCCGGCGCGCGTCCTCGAGATGTACCACCCGCCGGTCTACTACTTCTCGCCGGACGACGTCCTCCTCGAGCACCTCGCGCGCAGCTCGAGCTCGAGCGCATGCGAGTGGAAGGGGATCGCCTCGTACTTCGACGTGTCTGCGGGAGGGAAGGTCGCGCGGAACGCCGCGTGGACGTATCCCGATCCCACGTCGGCGTTCGCGTCGATCCGCGACTGGATCGCGTTCTATCCCGCGCCGATGGACGAGTGCACGGTCGACGGCGAGATCGCGAAGCCGCAGCCGGGCGGCTTCTACGGTGGGTGGATCACGCGCGACATCGTGGGACCGTTCAAGGGCGAGTCGGGCACGACGGGCTGGTGACGCACGCCCTGCGTCGGCTGTCGAAGGTTGTTCAGGTTGACGGGATCGAGGTCGATCCCAAACCTGAGCGACGATGACCACGCTGGTGACGGGTGCGACAGGACTGCTCGGACGACGCCTCGTCCGCGAGCTCGGCGCGGGCGTCGTCGCGCTCAGCCGCGACGCCTCTCGCGCCGCCCCCGTCCTCCCCGATGCGCGGATCGTCGCGTGGGACGCGCGGAGCACGATCGACGCGAGCGCCTTCGACGGCGTCGACGTCGTCTTCCACCTCGCCGGTGAGCCCGTCGCCGAGGGGCGCTGGACCGAGGAGAAGAAGCGCCGGCTCCTCGAGAGCCGCACGCTCGTCACGCGCGCCCTCGTCGACTCGATGCGCAAGTCGTCCCGTCGCCCGCGCGTCCTCGTGAACGCGTCGGCGGTCGGGGTCTACGGCTCGCGCGGTGACGAGGTCCTCACGGAGGACAGCGCGCCCGGCAGCGGCTTCCTCGCGGACGTGTGCAAGGCGTGGGAGGCGGAGGCGGCGGCCGCCAGCGAGCTCGGCATCCGCGTCGTCTGCGTTCGGACCGGCATCGTCCTCGCGCGCGACGGCGGCGCGCTCGCGCGGATGCTCCCGCTCTTCAAGGCCGGCGTCGCCGGCCCGCTCGCCTCCGGCAAGCAGTGGATGCCGTGGCTCCACATCGACGACGCGGTCGGGCTCCTGCGCCACGCCGCGAGCTCCGACGCGATCCACGGTCCGATGAACGCGTGCGCGCCCGAGCCGGTGACCAACCGCGATTTCACGCGGACGCTCGGGGCGGTGGTGTCGCGGCCGACGATCTTCCCCGTCCCGCGCATCGCGCTGCGCGTCGCCTTCGGCGAGACCGCCGACGTGGTCCTCGCCTCGCAGCGCGCGGTACCGAAGCGCGCGCTCGCGACGGGCTACGTGTTCCGCCATCCCGACCTCCGCGAAGCGCTCGAGGATCTCTGCGGGCGAGCCGCGCGCGGAACGACGCGGCCCGCGCACGCGTGAGCCGGCGTCGCCGGCGCTCCTCACGAATGTGAGCGATCGCTCGTGTCTGCCTTCCGACAGCCCGGATCGCCCGGCAAAACGAGGGCTTTCGTCTCGCCGCGGACCGCACGCGATGCGAGTGGAAAATGCGAGCCTCCGCTCACATCCTTGAGGAGCATGAACGCGAAGCCGCCGCGCATCGGTCCCTTCCGCGCCGTCCAGGCGCTCTATCGTCTCGCCCTCCTGGTCCGCGACCCGAATCGCCTGAACGACGTCTTCGAGATGGCCGATGCGCTCGGCACGCCCCAAGCGCTCGCGCCGATCGTCGACGAGCTCGCGAAGGATCCCTTCGCCGCGCGCGCGTTCGAGGAGGGCCATCGCATCCGCGTCGATCTCCGCGAGCTTAGGGAGCTGCCGGCCGGCACCCTCGGTCACGCGTTCGCGAAGCACATGGACGACGCCAACCTCGATCCGAGCGCGCTCCCGACGCTGCCGAGCCACGAACGCCATCTGTTCTTCCGCGCGCACCTCTACGAGACGCACGACATCTGGCACGTGGTGACCGGCTTCGGCGTCGACTACGTCGGCGAGCTCGGGCTCCAGGCGTTCTACCTCGCGCAGATCCCGGGCGCGCTGCCCGCGCTGCTCGTGGCGACGGGCTTCCTCCGCGGAGCGCTCGTCGACAACGCCGTGCTCCGGCCGATGATGAACGAGCTGGTCCGGGGTTGGCGCATGGGCACGCAGGCGAAGACGTTCTTCGGCGTGCACTGGGACGACATGTGGAGCCTGCCGCTCGCCGACGTGCGGGCGCGCCTCGGGATCGAAGAGGCCGACGCACGCGCCGGCGGCGTGTCCGCGCTCGCTGCCTAGCGGCGCCGGAGGAACCGCTGCTCGGCGAGCGTCTTCCCGAGCAGCGCGAGGAACGACGAGTTCGTCACGAGGTAGCGCTTCCAGAGCTTCTTCGGCTCCATCGCGAGGCGCCACGCCCACTCGAGCCCGGCCTCCTGCATGAGCCGGGGCGCGCGCGGGACGAAGCCGGCCATCACGTCGAACGCGCCGCCGACGCCCAGCATCACCGGCGTGTCGAGCTCCGCGCGCTGCTCTTCGCACCAGATCTCCTTGAACGGCGCCGGCATGCCCACGAGGAGCATGTCCGCCTTCGCCTCGCGGATCTGCCGCGTGACCTCCGGCCAGTCCGGCTGCTTGAAGTAGCCGTTGCGCGTGCCGGCGATCTTCACGTTCGGATACTTCGCGCGGATGACGCGCTCGAGGACGTCGAGCCGCTGCTGCGTCGTGCCGAGGAGGAAGATCGACAGGCCGCGGCTGTCGCCGACCTCGAGCAGGCGCTTCATCAGATCGACGCCCGAGACCTTCTCCGGCACCGGCGACTTCAACCAGCGCGCGGTCCAGACGAGCGGCTTGCCGTCGACCACGACGAGGTCGGCGTTCTCGATCGCCCGCGCGAGCGTCGCGTCCTCGCGGGCCATCATGAGGATGGCGACGTTCACCGTGATGATGTGGTGGCTCTTGCGGATCGGCGAGCGGATCCAGTCGTAGACCAGCTCCACCGTCTCGTTCTCGCTGATCGCGTCGAACGGACAGCCCATGATGTCGATGCGCGGCGCCGACTTCTTCGCGCCGGCCGCGGTCACTGCGCTCACGGGTGCATCGAGGTCCTTGTTCATGTCGCGACTCTCGCTCGTGTTCATCAGACGCCCCCCTTCGCGCTCCCGAGGATCGACACGATCCGCTCGTTCGCCTTTCCGTCGCCGTACGGGTTGTGCGCGCGGCTCATCGACCGGTAGTGGGCCTCGTCGTCGAGGAGCCGCAACGACTCCTTCACGATCCGTTCCCGATCCGTGCCGATGAGCTTCGCGGTCCCCGCCTCGACCGCCTCGGGCCGCTCGGTGTCGTTGCGCGTGACGAGGCACGGCTTGCCGAGCGAGGGCGCCTCCTCCTGCACGCCGCCGGAGTCGGTGATGATGAAGGTCGAGCGCTTCATCAGGTAGACGAAGGGCAGGTACTCGACCGGATCGATCAGGTGGATGCGCCCGCGCAGCTCCTCCGGCGCGGCGGCGAGGATCGCCTTCACCGGCGCCTGCACGTTCGGGTTCAGGTGCACGGGGTAGAGGATCTCGACGTCGGGCTTCGCCCGGACGATGTCGACGAACGCATTGCACATGTCCTCGAACGGCTTGCCGAAGCTCTCGCGCCGGTGGCCGGTGATGAGGATCATCCGGCGCTTCGCATCGAGGAACGCGAAGCGATCGTCGAGCTTCCCGCGCGTGGCGTGATCGTCGTCGAGCTTCTTCGACACCCAGAGCAGCGAGTCGACGACGGTGTTGCCGGTGACGTGGATGCGCTCCTCCGGGACGCCCTCGCGCAGGAGCGCGTCGCGCGCGCGCGCCGTCGGCGGCAGGTGCAAGTCGGCGAGACGGCCGACGAGCATGCGGTTCATCTCCTCGGGCCACGGCGAGTACTTGAAGCCGGTGCGCAGGCCCGCCTCGACGTGGCCGACGTTCACCTTCTCGTAGAACGCGGCGAGCGCCGCGACGAACGCCGTCGTCGTGTCGCCCTGCACGAGGATCCAGTCGGGCCGCCACTCGCGGAGCACGCCGGTCATGCCCGTCACGATGCGGGCGGTGATGTCCGCGAGCCCCTGGTTCGCCTGCATGAGGTTCAGGTCGAAACGCGGCTTCACCTCGAAGATGTCGAGCACCTGATCGAGCATCGATCGGTGCTGCGCGGTCACGCAGACCTCCGCCTCGAAGCCCTCGTCGTTCCGCAACGCCTTCGACAGGAGCGCCATCTTGATGGCCTCCGGGCGCGTACCGAACACGACGAGGACTCTGCGTTTGGCTGAGGACATCAGAGCTCAGAATGGTACTACGTTGACGCGGCCCATGCGTGTCATCCACCTCACGACCGAGTTTCCTTGGCCCGCGACGAGCGGCGGCCCCGTTCGGACGTTGTCGCAGCTCCGCATCCTGGCGTCGCTGCCGGAGGTCGACTCGGTGACGCTGCTGAGCGTCGCGGAGAAGCCCGTTCCGGAGGCCGATTGTCGCGCGCTCGCGGCAGCGGTCCCCAAGCTGCGCGTCGTTCCGCCGATCTTCCATCCGATCCATCTCTTCGAGTTCAAGCGTTACGTGCCGCGCGTCGTCCTGCTTCGTGCGCTGAAAGGCGTGCCATACCTGGCAGGCAAGTGGGACTCTCGCCCGCTGCGGCGGACGCTGCGCCGCGAGCTGCTCGATTCACCGGTCGACGTCGTCTACCTCGATCACCTCGGCATGGCGCGCTACCTCCCCGACGTGAAGGCCGAGCGGCCGCACGCGCGCACGGTGCTCGATCAGCACAACGTCGAGAGCGACTTCTTCAAGCAGTTCGCCGAGAGCAAGACGGGGCCGAAGAAGCTCGTCGCGCGGGCGGAGTACGCCGCGGCACGCGCGTTCGAGAAGCGCGCGATGCAGACGGTCGACGCGGTCGTCGCGATCTCGAAGGAGGACGCGCAGATCTTCGAGTCGCTCGCGGGCGTGCAGGCGCACGTCGTGCCCGTGGTGATGACCTTCGATCGGAAGCCGCGCCCGCATCCGGGGAAGAACCACTTCTGCTACGTCGGAAGCCTCCGCTGGCATCCCAACGTCGCGGGGCTCGACTGGTTCTGCAAGGAGGTCTGGCCGAAGGTCCGGGCGCGCGTGCCCGACGCGACGTTCGAGATCGCCGGCGTCGGCCTCAAGACCGACGCGGCGGGCAAGCCGGTGGTGCCCGACACGTGGAAGGTGCCCGGCGTCACCACCGTCGGCTTCCTCGAGGACCTCGAGCCGCTCTACGCGCGCTCGATCGGCATGCTCGCGCCGATCGCCGGCGGCTCGGGCGTGCGCATGAAGCTGCTCGAAGGCTTCCGCGCCGGCATGCCGGTGGTGACGACGCCCGACGGCGCGTTCGGGCTCCCGCTGGAGGACGGCAAGGAGGCGCTCATCGCGAACGATCCGGACGGCTTCGCCGAGCGCGTCGAGCGTCTGGTGAGGGACGCGCCGCTCCGCGATCGCCTCCGCGAGGAGGGCTACGCGTACCTCGATCGCCGTCACTCGCTCGCCGTCGCGCAGGCGGTGATGCGCGGCGTGCTCGGCGTGCTCCCCTGATCGACGTCCCGCGTCTCGCGGTGCGGCACGCGATCGGGTATAGACGCGCCGTCATGCTGCGCGCGGTGCTCGGGTTCGTCTTCGCCCTCACGCTCGTGTTCGGTCTCGCCCGCGAGGCCCGCGCCGCCGAGGGAGAGAAGACCGTCGATCTCTACACCATCGGACCGGGCGACTACTTCTACGCGCGCTACGGCCATTCGGTCCTCTGCGCGCGCGACGCCGGCGCCGATCCCTCGCAGCCCACCGCGCGCTGCTACGACTACGGCGTCCCCGATCGCGAAGACTTCTGGCACCTCGGCTGGACCGCGATCCGCGCGCAGCCCGCGTTCGCGCCGGTGATCGTCGACGAGCGCGTGGTGCTCGACGTCTTCCGCGGGCAGGGCCGGTCGATCGAGCGCCAGCACCTCCCGCTCACGCCGGAGGAGGCCGGACGTCTCGTCGATCGGATGGAGCGCGAGGTCCGCGAGCGCTGGGCCTACGCCTACCACCCGTACTGGGCGAACTGCACGACCGCCCTGCGCGACCGCATCGACGACGCGACCGGCGGCAAGCTCCGCCCGGGCCGCATCACGCCGGCGACCGCACGCTTCCGCGACATCATGGAGGAGGGCCTGAGCGGCCGCCTCGGCGAGCTGACGCTGCTCGCGATCACGCTCGGTCCGGAGAACGACCGCATCCCGAACGGCTGGGAGGTCATGTACACGCCGACCGGCCTGCAGGGCGGCGTCCAGGAGCGGCTCGGCGCGCCGATCGAGAAGCTCGAGGATCGCAAGGCGGTCATCCTGCCGACGAGCCGCGCGGTCGGGCGCATCGCGCTCTTCTTCCTCGCGTTCGCCCTGTTCGCCGCCGTGCGCCTCCTCGCGCGTCGCGGGAACGTCCGGCGCGCGCTGTTCGCGATGGGCTTCGTCCTCGGGACGCTCGGCGCGGCGCTCGTGCTCGTCACCTCGCTCGTCGTCTGGTCCGAGATCACGCACAACTGGGCGCTCGCGCTGCTCGTGCCGACGGACCTTGCGCTCCCCTGGCTGCCGCGCCGCTGGCTCGTCGGCTACGCGCGCGTGCGCATCGCGATCGCCGCCGTGCTCGGCGTCCTCGAGCTCGCCTCGGTGATCTCGCAGCCGCTCCTCCCGCTCGTCGCGCTGGTGGTGCTGCCGTTCTCGGGCATGCTCGGCGCGCTCAAGGCCTCGCCGGAGAAGAAGTCCTCCGTCGCGCCGAGCGCCGCTGCCGCCGCCTGACGCGCCCTCCCGTCGGCGCCGTGCGCGCGCTCCGGTCGGCGGACGAAAAAATCGACCGCCGCCTCGAGCGCCCCGGTCGCGCCGCGACCTCGCGATTTTACACCGTAAAGGAGGCGGCGGCCCGGGGAATCACGGGGTCGCGGGGGTGTCGGACGGCTTGCGCGCGCCGCCGCGCGTGTCATTCGTCGCGCATGCAGCTCGGGACTCGGCCCCTCGCGGGCATCTTCGCCGGCCTCTTCTTCTTCGCGTGCAGCTCGGAGTCGGGCAACGCCGCCTCCGGCGCCAACGGCTCGAACGGAGCGACGTCGAGCGCGTCCACCTCGTGCTCGGACGTCTGCGCGGCCGTCGGCCAGAAGTGCGGCTCGGCCCCGCCGGACTGTGACGCGCGGTGCGGCTCGTTCGACGAGCGCACGCGCGCCTGCATCACGGGCGCATCCACCTGCGCGGCGATCGACGCGTGCGGCAGCGCCGGCGCCGACGCCGGCACGCCCTCGACCAACGAGGGAGGGAACCAGGACCCCTGCGCGAAGTGCGGTGCGACGCAGTTCTGCGTGAGCGCATCGTCCGTGGCGTCGGAGATCGGCTGCTTCGATCCCCCTTCCTCGTGCAACGGCTCGACGACCTCGATCTGTCCGTGCCTGTACTCGCCCGGCACCGGCCCCTGCTCGAACGGCGCCAAGACCTGCAGCGAGGGCCTGGCGAACCGCGTGACCTGTCGCTGACTCCGGGGCGCCGCGAGGGTGTAAGGGCGAGCGGCGAGCTCCGTTTCTCCGGCATGCGTAACGTCGGCATCGGGCTCGGGCTCCTCGTCTCCTTCATCGTCGGTTGCGGCGCGGCGTCGTCGAAGTCCGCGTCGGCTCCGACGGCTTCTTCTCCGGCGGCGGACGCCTACGGCGGCGCACCTGCGGCGCAGCCCGGGTATGCCGCGAGCGATACGGCAGAGGCGGCGCCGGCGGGGATCGCCGCTCCGTCGCCCGCACCGCCGCCGCCGCCCTCGGCCCCCGCCGCGACGTCGGCCGGATCGGCGAAGAAGACCGCCGAGGCGAAGGACGAGGCGGCGTCGGCCGACGCGAAGCCCGCCTCGCCGATCGCGCGCGAGCCCGTGCGCGTCGCGCCGCTCCCGCAGGCCGGCCAGCTCACCGCGGGCGTCTGGGACGACAACCGCAACTTCGACTTCTGGAAGCCGTACCAGTCGAAGATGGCGAGCCGCACGCAGGACAACGCGCTGTTCGGCGAGCAGGAGCTCGTCTCCGCGCGGGACGCCGCGAACGCGCAGCAGACGCCGCACACCGATCTCGACGTGCAGCTCCTCCTCGACACGACGGGGAGCATGGGCGACGAGCTCGAGTACCTCCAGAGCGAGTTCGACGCGATCGCCGCGCAGCTCCGGACGCGCTTCCCGAACGTCACGCCGCGCTGGAGCCTCGTCGTCTATCGCGACCACGGCGACGAGTACGTCACGCGGGCGTTCGACTTCACGAGCGACACGAAGCGCTTCCGCGCCGACCTCCGCGCGCAGTCGGCGGCGGGCGGCGGCGACACGCCCGAGGCGGTCGTCGAGGGCATGAAGTCCGGCCTCGCGCAGTCGTGGCGCCCGGCGGCGAACGTCGCGAAGGTCTCGTTCTGGGTGGCCGACGCGCCGGCCCATCCGGGCGAGGGCCGCGCGCTGGCCGCGGCGGTGCGCGAGGCGAAGAAGAAGGGCGTGCACGTCTACCCGATCGCCTCGAGCGACACCGACGACACCGCCGAATACCAGATGCGCTCGACCGCGCAGATGACCGGCGGGCGCTACGTGTTCCTGACCAACGATTCGGGGATCGGCAACGCGCACGCCGAGCCGCACATCCCTTGCTACAACGTCACGCGCCTCGACGACGCGATCGTCCGCATGATCTCCGTCGAGCTCTCCGGCCGCTACGTCGAGGCGGAGCCGAACAAGGTCGTCCGCGCGGTCGGCCGGCCGAACAAGGAAGGGAAGTGCCAGCTCTCGAGCGGGATGCTCGTCGCGAGCTTCTGATCACGCCCCGCCGGCGCGCTTGCTCTCGAGCTCTTCCCAGCGTGCGGTGAGCTTCGCGACCGCGCCCTTCGCCTCGTCGAGGCGGGTCTGGATCGCCGCGGCGCGCGAGCCGTCGCCGCTGGTGTAGAGCGTGGGATCGCCGAGCTCCGCCTCGATCGCGGCGGCGGCGCGCTCGGCCTCGTCGATCTTGTCCATGATGCCGTCGAGCTCGCGCTGCTCGTTCTTCGAGAGGCCCGCCGCCTTCGCCCGCTCGGCCTTCGGCTTCGTCGCCTGCGCCTTCGCCGCGTCCCTCTCCGCCTTGCGCGCGTCCTCCTCGCGTGCGCGCGCGGCGGCGTACGCCTGGTAGCTGCCGGCGTAGCGCGTGACGCGGCCGTCGCCCTCGAAGTACAGCATCCCGTTCGTGACGCGATCGAGGAAGTAGCGGTCGTGCGTGACGACGAGGATCGAACCCTCGTACGTCGAGAGGAAGTCCTCGAGCGCGCTCAGCGTGTCGACGTCGAGGTCGTTCGTCGGCTCGTCGAGCAGGAGGAGGTTCGCCGCCGATGCGAGGAGCATCGCGAGCGCCACGCGCGCGCGCTCGCCGCCCGACAGCGCGGCGACCTTCTTCTTCTGCGCGTTGCCCTCGAACGCGAAGCGCTCGAGGTACGTGCGCGGATCGACGCGCTCCTTCTCGACCGTGGGCACCGCGCGCGACACGCACTCGAGCACGGAGAGATCGCCGTCGAGCGCCGCGCGCTGCTGATCGAGGTAGCCGACGCGGACGCGGCGCCCGAGCGTGATCGTCCCGTTCGCCGGCGTGACCTCGCCGAGGATCGCGCGGAGCAGCGTCGTCTTCCCTGCGCCGTTCGGGCCGAGGATGCCGAGGCGATCGCCGCTCGTCATCGCGAGATCGAGGTCCTTCACCAGGACGCGCTCGCCGTTCGGGACGCGGAGCGTGAGCCCGCGCACGTCGAGGATGCTCCGCCCCGCCTCGGCGACGTCGGCGGAGAGCACGATGGCCGCGTCTTCGCGCACGACCTGGATGTCCCGTGCGGCCTCCGCGCGGCCGATGCGCGACTTCTGCTTCGTCGTCCGCGCCTTCGGCTGGCGCGCCAGCCACTCGAGCTCCTTGCGGAGGAAGTTCTGGCGGTTCTTCTCGGTGCGCTCCGCGAGCGCGAGCCGCTCGGCCTTCGCCGCGAGGAAGGTCGCGTACCCGCCGTCGTACGCGTGCACCGCGCCGCGCTCGACCTCGAGCGTGCGATCGGCCACCCGATCGAGCAGCCAGCGATCGTGCGTCACGAGGAGGACGGCGCCGCGGAACTCCTCCGCGAGGTGACGCTCGAGCCAGTCGATCGAGTCGGCGTCGAGGTGGTTCGTCGGCTCGTCGAGGATCATCACGTCGGGCGCGCCGACGAGCACCTGCGCGAGCGCCACGCGCCGCCGCTGGCCGCCGCTGAGCGATCCGGCGGGACGGTCGATGACGTCGCCGACGCCGAGCTTGCCGAGCACGCGCTCGACCTCGTGCGATCGATCCCAGCCGCCGAGGCGCTCGATCTCCGCCGCGACGTCGTGCTGCTCGGCCACGAGGGCGTCGACGTCGCCGTCGCCCGCTGCGATGCGCTTCGAGAGGTCCTCGTGCCTCCGCCGCGCCTCGACCGACGCGGCGAGCCCTTCCTCGACGACCTCGCGCACGGTCCGGCTCGCCTCGAGGACCGGCTCCTGCGCGAGGTACGCCACGCGCGCCCCGCGGCGGACGGCGATCGACCCGCCGTCGGCCGGCTCCGCGCCGGCGAGGATCTTCGCGAGCGTGCTCTTCCCGGCGCCGTTGCGTCCGACGACACCGACGCGCTCGCCCTCCTCGATCGTGACGGACACGTGATCGAGCAGGACGCGCTCGCCATACGATTTCGAGACGTCGAGAGCCGCGAGGACGGACATCGGACCGCGCAGCCTAGCGCGAAACCCGACGCCTCACTT
Organism: Labilithrix sp.; assembly: GCA_039809525.1. Lineage (GTDB taxonomy): Bacteria > Myxococcota_A > Polyangia > Polyangiales > Polyangiaceae > Labilithrix. The sequence continues at coordinate 13,570 of JBDHVD010000138.1, forward strand.
CGGGCAGTCGGGCACGGCGTCGAGATAGGGCTCTGCCGCACAATCGGCGAACGCCTTCGCGCACGCCGCGCTGTCGGCGCCGCCGTCGAGCGCCGCCCCGGTGCACTTCGTGCGGATGGCGTCGACGATCGCGTCGCGGAGCTCCCACGCCGCGATGAAGATGTCGCCGACGCTGCCCGGGCCGGCCGCCGGATCGTACGTGGTCGACCGCGTCTTGCAGCCCGCCACGTCGCCGGGCTCGCACGTGCTGCAGTAGGCGTCGACCACCGCGCTCTGGGCGGCCGTCGGCGTCTCGTCGTTGTAGCTCCGGTACTCGCAGTCGCGCCGCGCCTTCGCATCGCACGCGAGGTCCGCGGTCAGGCACTTCTCCTCCGCGCGCCGGTAGGCTTCGCTGTTCACCGCCTGATCGTTCGCCGCGCACCAGGCGTCGAACCCGTCCGTCCCGCAGTTGAGCGCGCCGTCGCCTCCGCAGCGCTCGACGTACGCGCGCGTCTTCGCGCAGAGCGAGCCGCCTCCGCTGCCGCCGTCGTCGCCGGTGCCAGTGCCGCCCGAGTCCGGCCTCGTCGAGCCGCCCTCGTTGGTGACGCCGCCGTCACCTGTCGGCGTCGCGCCTCCACCGCTCTCGCTCGACGAGCACGCGACGGCGAGGAGGAGAGCGACGGACACGGCGATCGTTCGGCGGAGCATCGGCGCGAGGATAGCGGGAATCGCCCCGCGCGCACGGGGCGTTCCGCTTGACGTGCCCGCGAAGGCCGGATGGGATGCGCGGCGCATGACGCGTGCCGTGCTGCTCTCCTTCGTCGCCGTCCTGTGGGCGGCGGCCGTGTCGTCGGCCTGCGCCGCGGACGACGACCCGAGCGCGCCGGCGCCGTCCTCTCCGGCGGAGGACATGCCGCCGGCCGCGCGACCGGACGAGCCCGGCGAGCCGGCCGAGGCCGGCGAGCACGCGGCCGTCGCGCACGAGCGCGAGCTGCGCGGCGCATGGATCTCGACGGTCTACAACGGCACGTGGCCGAGCAAGACCGGGCTCTCCCCCGCGGCGGCGCAGGCCGAGCTGGTGGGCATCTTCGACGCGCTCGCGGCGGCGAACATGAACGCCGTCTTCCTCCAGGTGCGGCCCGAGTCGGACGCCGTCTACGCGTCGAGCATCGAGCCGTGGTCACGCTTCTTGACCGGCACGCAGGGCAAGGCCCCGGGCTGGGATCCGCTCGCGTTCGCGGTCGTCGAGGCGCACCGCCGGGGGCTCGAGCTGCACGCGTGGCTCAACCCGTATCGCGGGCTCGTGAGCTCGGCGATCGCGGTCGCCGACACGCACGTGACGAAGACGCTCGCCCCGCACGCGGTGGTCTACGGAAACCAGATCTGGATGGACCCTGGCGCGCCGCTCGTCCGCGCGCACATCCTCGACGTGATCCGCGATCTGCTCGCGCGCTACGACGTCGACGGGATCCACTTCGACGACTACTTCTACCCGTATCCCATCGCAGGGACCGGGTTCGACGACGATGCCTCGTACGCGGCGTACACCGGCGCCGGCGGGACGCTCGCGAAGGACGACTGGCGGCGGAGCAACGTCGACACGCTCGTGCGCGACGCCGGCGCGCTGATCGCGAAGGAGCGGCCCGACGTGCGCTTCGGCATCAGCCCGTTCGGGATCTACCGTCCGGGAACGCCGTCGGGCGTGACGGGGCTCGACGCGTACGCCGCGCTCTACTGCGATCCGGTGAAGTGGATGGCGGAAGGCTGGGTCGACTACCTCGCGCCGCAGCTGTACTGGCCGACCACGAGCACGGGCCAGCCGTTCGCGAAGCTGATCGCATGGTGGGCGGGGCTCGCGTCGGACGGACGATCGATCTTCGTCGGACACGACGCGACGAAGGTCGGAGCCGCGGGCTGGCCGCTCGCGGAGTACGACGCCCAGATGAAGCTCGCGCGGGCGGAGCGTCCGCGCGGCGTGCGCGGCAGCATCTTCTTCTCCGCGAAGCCGCTCGTGGCCGACGAGCTCGGGCTGCGCACCGCGCTCGCGACCGATCCGTGGGCGAAGCCCGCGGCGACGCCGCGCCTCGCGCTCGCGCCCGCGGGAACGCCGGAGCCGCCCGTCGTCGCGCGCGCCGCAGGGTCGATCACCGTCGCGCCCGGGGGTGGCGGCCCTGTCCGCGCGGTGGCGATCTACCGCGAGGGGGCGCTCGTCCGCCTGGTGCCTGCCGCCGCGCCTCCTGCGCCGACGGCCGTCGAGCTACCGCCGGGGCGATCGATCGTCAGCGTGATCGATCGCGCCGGGCGCGAGAGCGCCGGCACGGTCGTCGACGTCGAGTGACGCCTGGCCCGGGCCATCCGATTTCTGGCCGGGCCATGGGGTCACGACGGCCAACTACGCGTCATCGTTCGATCGCGATCGCGGCACGCGGTTCGCACTCCTCGCGCGACGATGCCTCGCTCTCCTCGCTCGCTCCGCGCGGCCTCCGCCCATCGCTTCTCCTCCTATGCGCGTGCGTGCGGCGCCGAGCTCGCGCGACGCGGGAAGGTGGTGGTGGTCGTGCGGCGCGGCTCGCCCGCGTACGACGTGCGCGTCGGCCGCGAGTCGGTCGCGCTCGTGCGTGCCGGTCCGAAGGTGCGCGCCTCGTGCAGCTGCCCGCTCTTCACGCTCGGGCTCGACGGCTGCCGGCACCTCTGGGCGTCGCTGGTCGTGCTCGACCGGGTGGGCGCGTTTCGACCTCTGCTGGCCCGTGCGGCGTTCGATCTCGTCCCCGATCGAGCTCGACCGTAGCTGCTCCCGGACCTCAACTATCCGTAAATGCATGATTTTGGGACTGCCAACGGTCGTGCTGCCCGGCTTGCGGGGCCCCGGGCGGCTGCTATTCTCGAAGCTCACGACGTCACGGGCACGGATCGAGGCTCTCTCTCGCGTTCTGCGTTCTGAGGGGAATCGGGCACGACTCGCAGACGGATGGTGGGCGTGGTGGCTCTCGCCACGCAGTCCGACCTCCCGATCCCTGGAACGGCCTACGCGGGTTGGCGGACTCTCTGGAATTGAACCGCGTGGGCCGTTGGAAACGGAATCGAGATGAGCTCGCGCCTGTACGTGGGAAACCTCTCCTACGACACGGACACGGAGACGCTTCGCCAGGCGTTCTCCTCGAGCGGTGAGGTCACCGATGCGCACGTCGTCACGGACCGCGAGAGCGGCCGTTCGCGTGGCTTCGGTTTCGTCACGATGGCGAGTGAAGACCAGGCCAAGAAGGCCATCGAGACGATGAACGGGAGCATGATCGACGGCCGCGCCATCCGCGTGAACGAGGCGGAAGAGCGTCCGCGTGGAGGTGGTGGGTTCGGTGGTCCGCGCAGCGACCGCGGCTTCGGCGGCGGTGGCGGCGGATTCGGTGGTGGTGGCTACGGCGGCGGCGGCGGCGGCTTCGGCGGCGGCGGTCGTGGTGGGCGTGACGGTGGTGGTCGTGGCGGCTTCGGCGGCGGCGGTGGCCGGCCGGGCGGTCGCGGCGGTTCGCGCGGGCGCTGAGCTCGGCGCGTTCGAGTGAGCGAGGCACGGTGGCGCAAGCTCCCGTGCCTCGTTCGATTTCGTCGTCAGGACGAGGGGCGCGATCGCGACGCCGCGTAGCCGAGCGCTCGCGCATGGGCGCGGCGCGTCCACGCCACGCTGGCGAGCAGCGGGTCGCGCACGACGCGCGGCGGGACCGCCACCGTGCGCCCGCCCTCGAGCTCGATGCGTCCGTCGTCCACGTCGATCGACCGGATGTCGGCGTACGCGATCCGCGTGACGCCGCGCACGCTCCGGAGCTCGAGCGCGTCGGGCCCCGCGTCGACCTGCGTCCCGATGGCGAACCCGTACGCACCGATCGCGAAGAACACGGCGAGGAGTAGCGCGGTCGGCGACTGCGACGTGACGACGAACGCGACCACGACCGCGAACAGGCGCACCGGGATGAGCGACGCGATGCCCCCGGGCCGCACGCCGGCGACGCGGTGCGCGCCTTCGGCTCCGGGGGAAAGGGCGCCGGCGAAGCGGCGCGCCTGCTCCTCGTTCGGCAGGTGCACGACGACGAGGCGGTCGGGCTTCACCGCGACGGTCACGCGGAGCTCGCGATCGTCGGGGTCGAACCAGGCGTCGGTGACGTCCGCACGCGGCGCGACGAGCTTCTCGTCGAGCCAGAGCCCGTCGGCGTCGATCGTCGCGTCCGCGGGGACGATCGCGAAGCGGCGCGCGATCGACGAGACGATGAACGGGACGATCAACAGCGGGATCGGCACGATGCGCACAGCCGCGAGCACGGCGACGACGATCGTCACCGCCGACATCGCGATGCCCCACGAAGGCAGGCGCTCGACGTGCGCCTCGAAGGGGAGGCTCTCGTCCTCTTCCTCGACCGGCGTGGTCAGAAGACCTCCTCCATCCGCTCGCAGATCGTCTCGATCGTGCGCACGCGCGCGAGGTGCTTGTCGTTCGCCTCGATCACCGTCCACGGCGCGAGCGACGTGCTCGTCCGGTCGATCATGTCGCTCGCCGCGACGACGTAGTCGTCCCACTTCTTGCGGTTGCGCCAGTCCTCGTCGGTGATCTTGAACTGCTTGTACGGCGTCGACTCGCGCTCCTTGAAGCGCTTCATCTGCTCGGCCTTGGTGATCGCGAGCCAGATCTTCACCACCACCAGGCCGCCGGCGACGAGCTGCTCCTCGAACTCGTTGATCTCGCGGTAGGCGCGCGTCCACGCCTCCTCGCTCGC
>JBDHVD010000139.1:0-18285 GCA_039809525.1 Labilithrix sp.
GTCGCGCGGCGCGCCGCCCTCCTCGAGGAGCGAGCGCGCGATCTTCGCCTCCACCTCGATGAACGGTCGGAGCGCCGGATCCCGGTGATCGAAGGAGACCTCTCGCGTCATTTCTTCTTCCTCGTGAACAGGGCGATCGCGTCCGCCGCACGCGCGAGCGCGTCCTCCTGCGCCTCTTCGCCCTCGCGACGGAGGAGCGCGAGCGAATGATCGCCGCCCTCCACCGCATGCACGCGCGCGCGGGGCATCTTCTTCGCCACCGCGGCGAGCTCCTTCGCCGTGCCGAGCTCGTCGCGGGTCCCCTGGACGAAGAGCACGGGGACGTCGACCCGCGGCAGGTGCTCGTCGCGCCGCGCCTTCGGCTTCTTCGGCGGGTGGAGCGGATAGCCGAGGAGCACGACGCCGGAGAGCACGAGCCCCTCGTCGGCCGCCGCGATGTGCGTCGCCATCCGGCCGCCCATCGATTTGCCGCCGATGAAGAGGTGCGACGTGGGGAGGCCGCCGCGCGCGCGCACCGAGGCGATCGCCGCGCGCCACGTGGCCTCGAGCGTCGCGGTCCGATCGGGGAGCTTCCTCCCCTGCTCGGTGTAGAGGAAGTTGAACGTGACGACGTCGATGCCTCGCGCCGCGAGCCGTCCCGCCATGTCCACCATGAAGGGATGCGTCTGCGGCGCGCCCGCCCCGTGCGCGAGGATCAGCGTCACCCGCGCGGGCTCGCGCGCGCGGTACACGAGCGCGCTCGCCTTTCCGAGCGCGCCGACCTCGAAGCTGAACGACGCGGGCACGCCGGGAGGATACCTCCCCCTCTCGAAACAGGGTCAGAGCGCGAGCACCCACTTCGACCAGACGGCGTGCGCCTCGGCGGGCGTCATGCCGACCACCTCGCGAAAGGCCTTCTCGCCCGTGGGATCGTTCTGCGCGTCGTCCTTCCACCTCTGGAAGAACGCCCAGAGCTTCCCCTTCTCGTCGAGCCACTGGCAGACGTAGCGCGCGGTCGCGTAGTTGAGGTCCTCCTTGTCGCCGCGGAAGGTCGCGTCGGGCATGCCGAACAGGCGATCGAGGCGCGCGTCGTCGCGCTCGGACGTGGTGAGCGCACGGCGGAGGCGCGGGTGGCGCCAGTTCTTGCCGCCGTGGATCTCGCCGGGCCGCGGGATCTGCGGCTGCTCGAACACCGACGCGATGCCCTCGTTGATCCACGTCGGCGCGTCCGGGAAGTCCGCCTCGACGAGCGGGTGCACGAGCTCGTGGGTGAGCGTGCCGAGGCCGCGGCCCGCGTTCATCACCATGTACCGCTCGCCCGGGGTGTAGAAGCCGAAGCCCGCGATGCACGGCGCCTCGAATTTCTTCGCGCAGAACGCCTCGTACGACGCGTTGTCGGGGAAGAGGTAGACGCTGATCGCGCGCGCCGGCTTCTTCGAGAAGCGGTGGTTGAGGAAGCCCGCCATCGCGCTCCGCATCAGCGAGACGCTGTCGTCGAAGGCGCGGCCCTGCCAGCCCTTCGGTCCGACGACGACGAACACGTCGGACACGATCGCGGTCACGGTCTTCGGTCCGAGCTCGCTCTTCGCCGCCTCGATGCGCCGCCGCTGATCGGCGGCGAGATCGTAGGCGGGCTCGCCCGGCTCGGCGGGCGGCGCGACCGCCTGCGCGGACGCGGAGGGCGCGGCGGCCTGCTCCGGCTGCACCATCTTCGCGGTCGCGCGCGGAGACGGCGCCGGCGGGGCGCTCGACGGAGCGGGGTGCTCACGCCCGCTGCACGAGGCGAGGAGGAGGAGGGCGAAGATCGTCGGGACGGCGGCGCGCATCGACGTCACGTCGGTGCTCCGACCCGGAGTGTGACGCGCGCCTTGGATCGATCAGGCGGCGCGGCTCGAGAGCCGCGTCGGAAGCGCGAAATCGTAGGTGGCGTTCTGGAGGCCGATCTCGACGACCCGGTCCCAGTAGAACGTCCCCACGGCGACCTGCCCGCGCTCGCCGAGGGGCACGGCGCGCGTGAGGCTGTCGGTCATGCGGACGAACCGCTTCATCATGGGGATCGCATGCCGGAGGGTGGTGCGCGGGACGTCGAGCTTGTCGGCGAGATCGTCGCCGAGCAGCTCGCGGCAGACCAGGCGTCCGAAGACGACGTTCCGCTCGGCCTGCTTGATCTGCGCCTTCGTCGTGCAGCCGTCGTACGCCGCCTCGAAGAGCGCGCGCGTGAGGTCGCGCGAGTCCTGATCCGGATCGCCCATGGTCATCGCGATCAGGTCGGCGAGCCGCATGCCCTCGGCCTCCGACGCGGGGAGCACGTCCTCGTCGACGCCGATCACGCGCCCGACCCAGCGCCAGAGGTGCACGTAGCGCTCCGCCTCCTCCGACTCGATGCGCATCCCGAGCTTGCGCAGCCCGTCGATGATCGCGCACGAGAAGAGGAGCGTCGTGCCGGCCATGTCGTGCTGGTTGACCGGAAGCCCCCAGGCGTCGCTGTCCCATCGGCCGGTCTTCAGGATCATCCGGCGGACCTGCGCATGGATGAGGCGGACCTTGAGCGTGATCTGCCAGCCCTCCGCGAACGGGCGCATGCCGCCCGGGCGCGAAACCGCCTGGACGAAGCGCGCGGTCTCGTCGAGGCGCCGCTTGGCCTGCTGCTTGAGCCGGCCGGAGAAGACGAGCGGCTTGTTGCCCCCGGGCGACGCGTAGCCGAGCACGAGCGATCGCGTTCCGAGCACGGCGCCGCCGAGCGGACCGGCACGCATCAGGAGGAGCCCGCCGCGGTCGCACGTCTCCCAGTCGAGCCAGGCGGGCACGTGCGCCGCTCGCTCGAGCAGCTCGCGCATGGGCTCCGGCGCCTCGGGGATCGCGCGCGCGCCGCCGCGCACGCCCTTCTCGAAGAGCCGCCAGCCTTCGCCCCTCGGCAGGGCCTCGATCGACGAGACCACCGCATCCGCGAGCTCGTCGGTGCGCATGAGGTGACGCCCGAGTCGGTCGACGCGGTCCCCGTGCCGCGCGCGGGCCGCCTCGAGATTGCTGAATCGCGTCGGGAAGCCGTCCACGACTGGAAGGATAGCGCTATCGCGCGCGCTGTCGCTTGTCCTGGTACATGGCCGCGTCCGCGCGGGCGAGGAGCTCCTCGGCAGCGTCCCCCTCGCAGGCCCTCGCGATCCCCGCGGAGAACGAGACCCCGAGCGGGGCGGTGCGCGATTCGAACCGCTCGCGGAGGCGGCGGATCGCGGCTTCGGCCTCCTCGACGTCGACATCGACGAAGAGCACCCCGAACTCGTCGCCGCCGATGCGCGCGAGGACGTCGCCGTGGCGCAGGGTGACCCGCGCGCACCGGGCGAAGACGCGCAGCACCTCGTCGCCCCGCGCATGTCCGTGGTCGTCGTTGACGCGCTTGAAGCGGTCGAGGTCGAGGTACGCCACGACGACGCTCCGGCGCTTGCGCTGGCGGAGCTCGTGCCGGAGCAGGCTCATGAAGTGCGCGCGCTGCGGGAGCCCGGTCACCGCGTCGGAGCCCGCCTCCTCGAGCGCCTTCTCGAGGAGCGCGGGAGAGACGACGATCGCCCGGCTCTCCCAGCGCGGCGCGCGGCTCGGGCGGCTCGCCTGGAGCGAGAGGAGATCGAGGGCCGCCACGCGCACGTGCACCGAGCGGCCGAGCGCCTTCGACATCGACGCGCGATGCTCGACGATCTGGCGCAGGAGCGAGCGCGCCGCCGCCTCGCTCATGTCCTCCATGCCGAGCATCCGGCGCATGACTTCGGCGTAAGGCGTCGACGTCGTCGACATCAGGTCGCGGAGGAGCGCCTCGAGCTCGTCGTCGGTCCGCACGCGATCGAAGACGTCGTCACGGATGAGCTGCCAGGCCGCCTCGTGCTCGTGATCGTAATCGTGCTCGTGCTGATGCTCGTTCGCCGCCGCGCCGTCGGAGTCCACTCTCCGGAGCACGAGGTTCGACTTCTTGGCCAAGGTGGTCCTGCGCACGCGTGAAGCTCTCCCAAAGCACGTGACATGCCCGTGGCTGCGGCATGGCATCCCGTTCGGGATGCGGCCATCGGGGCCGTTCGGCGTCGATCGACGAGGAGGAGGCGCGGTCCGCACCCACGCGCCTGTGGCGACGCTGCGGAGGGACCCGCGCTCGCCACGACGACGGAACCCGCGAGCGCGCCCTTCTCTTCCGGCGCGCACATCGATTGCCTTCCTCCGTGCTCGCGCTCGCGCGCCGGCGCTACTCGAAGAGCGTCTCGCGGACGTCGTAGAGGATCTCCTGCGACTCGTCCGCGCCGAGGGCGAATGCGGACGCCATCGCCTCGAGCGCGGCGGCCTCGGCGTGCGCGACGACGTCGTCGACGAACGCGACGCCGGCGGCGAGCCGGAACGCGAACGCGCGTGCCTCGCGATCGCGCAGCCGATCGGCCACCGCGTGCAGCCGCTTGTTCCAGCCGTCGCGCGCGAGCCACTCGTTCATCTTCACGAGGAGCGGCCCCGCGTCGATGCGCCGGGTGCCCTCGAGCTCGGTGAACGCATCGACGCTGGCCGCGAGCTGCGCGAGCTCCTGCTCCGACAGATCGCCGTCGACGGCGGCCATCAGGAACATCGCCTCGACCGTCGCCTCGAACTCGCCCGCCTTGTCGCGATCGGCCGGCGAGACGCTCGCGGGATCCTCGTCCGTGCGCACGAACGCGTCCGCCGCCTTCCGCGCCGACAGACCCTTCGCGAGCTTCTTGATCCGGGCGTCGAGAGACATGGACGAGTCTTATCACCGATGATACGCCCACGACCAAGGGAGGGGATCGCATGCACGCGTGCGTCACCGGAGCGTCCGGCCACATCGGTGCGAACATCGTCCACGAGCTCGTCTCGCGCGGGCATCGGGTGAGCGTCAGCGCGCGCTCGCTCGATCGGCTGCGCGCGGTGAAGGGGCTCTCGGTCTACGCGCACGTCGGCGACGTGCTCGACCAGAAGTCGCTCCGCGACGCGATGGAGGGCGCCGACGTGCTGTTCCACGCAGCGGCGGTCTACAAGAACTGGACGAAGGACCCCGAGGAGATGCCGCGCATCGCGCTGGAGGGGACGCGCCATGCGCTGCACGCGGCGAAGGACGCGGGCGTGAAGCGCGTCGTGCTCACGAGCTCGTGCAACGCGATCGGGTTCACGAAGGACCTCGCGAAGCTGCCCGACGAGAAGACGTGGAACGACGCGCCCCACCTGCCGTACGTGCGCGCGAAGATCGAGTCGGAGAGGCTCGCGCACGCGCTCGCGAAGGAGCTCGGCCTCGAGCTCGTGGCGGTGCTGCCCACCGGCGTCCTCGGGCGGTTCGACTACGCGGTGACCCCGTCGACGAGGACCTTCGTCGACGTGCTGAATCGCAAAGGTCCGCTCGGCTTCCCGATGAACCTGATCGAGGTGCGCGACGTCGCGATCGGTCACGTCCTCGCGGCCGAGGAGGGCACGCCCGGCGAGCGCTACCTGCTCGGCGGCGAGAACGTCGACGTCGAGACCCTGGCCACGTTGGTCCGTGAAGAGACCGGCGTCGACCCGAAGATCGGGCTGCCCCCCGCCTGGGTGCTCGCGACCGTCGCCGCCGTCGCCGAGACCGTCTCGAAGGTGACCGGCAAGGAGCCCGTGCTCACGCGCGCGATGGTCCGCGAGCTCGCGGCGAGCAAGGGGATCGTCTTCGACTGCTCGAAGGCGAAGCGCGAGCTCGGGTTCGAGCCGCGCGCGGCCCGCGAGGTCGTCCACGAGGCGGCGCGCTGGGCTGCGTTCACCGGCCTGGTCGATCCGGCCATCGGCGCGAAGCTCCCGCCCGATCCGGCGTGGACGCGGACGGAGACGAAGGCGCGCGACGCCGCCTGATCAGCCCGAGACGAGCTCGATCTCGGTGATCTCCGCGGGCGCACCGAGGCGCATCGGCGGTCCCCAGTAGCCGGTTCCGCGGCTCACGTAGATCTGCGCGCCCTTCGCGAGACGGTGGAGGCCGGCGACGAAGGGCTGCTGCAGGCGCACGAACAGGTTCCACGGGAACATCTGGCCGCCGTGCGTGTGCCCGGAGAGCTGGAGATCGACGCCGAGCTCGTCGGCGAGCTCGATCCCGCGCGGCTGGTGCGCGAGCAGCACGCACGCGCGCGAATCGTCGCGGCCGTGGAGCGCGCGGCGCAGATCGGGGTGCGCGGAGTGGTCGTCGATGCCGGCGAGATCGAAGCCGTGCTCGCCGCCGATGCGCACGTGCTCGTTGCGGAGCACCCGGATGCCGAGCGTGCCGAGATGGGCGATCCACTCGGCGGCGCCCGAGTAGTACTCGTGGTTGCCGGTGACGAAGAACACGCCGTGCTTCGCCTGGAGCTTCGCCAGCGGCGCCACGTGCTCGGCGAGCTCCTCGACCGATCCGTCGACGAGGTCGCCGGTGATCGCGACGACGTCCGGCGAGAGCGCGTTCACCCGCGCGACGACGTCGTCGATGAAGCCCTTGCCGATGGTCGGTCCGACGTGGACGTCGCTGAGCTGCACGATGCGCATGCCCGACGCGGGCTTCGCGAGCTTGCCGATGGCGACGCGCACGCGGCTCACCGCCACGGGAGACAGCGCGCTCGCGACCCCGGCGCCGCTCATCCCGACGCCCGCGACCGCCGCGAGACCGCCGAAGATGCGCGAGATGGCGAGGCGCCGCTCGGGATCGACCGGCCCCGGCCCTTCCTTGATCCGCAGGGCGATCATGCGCCCGAGGTCGGCCGCGCCGAGCGCGAACACGAGGAAGAAGACGAGGCCGAGCCACGTGTACGCGACCCACGTGATCGGCGCCCCGATCGCCCGCGGGAGCACGCGGAACGCGACGAACCCGCTCATCAGCACCACGAAGAGCACGACGACGGCGATGCCGAGGATGCGTCCCCACGGGGCGGGCAGCGCCGCGTCGCGGACGAGCCTCGCCCACACGTAGTAGTGCGCGCCGCCCATCACGAGCCCGGCCACGAGGAAGAAGAGGACGTATCGCACGCGCGCTCCTTCCTCCGATGATGCCCCTCAGAGCTTCGTTTCGGAAAGCGCGAGCACGTCGGCGAGCTCGGCCTCGGTGACCGGCACCACGCTGATGCGCGAGCGCTTCACGAGGGCCATCTTCGAGAGCTTCGGGTGGGCCTTGATCTGCGCGAGGGTGACCGGCTTCCTGAGCTTCTTCACCGGGACGACGTCGACCGCGCTCCAGTCGTCGTCGGTCTTCGGGTCCTGGTAGGCCGTGCGCGCGACCTTGGCGATGCCGACGATCTCCTTTCCCTCGTTCGAGTGGTAGAAGAGGCAGAGGTCGCCCTTCTTCATCGCGCGGAGGTTGTTGCGCGCCTCGTAGTTGCGCACGCCGTCCCAGGCCGTACGCCGGTCCTCCAGCAGCTGTTCGAACGCGTACACCGACGGTTCACTCTTCACGAGCCAGACGCCCCGTGTCATGGGGTCGCAGGGTACAACGGAGAACCATGAAGCGGTACGTCGCGGTGGCCGGCACGATCGGCGCGGGGAAGACCTCGCTCGTCGCATGGCTGGTGAAGCGCTACGGGCTCGTCCCCTTCTACGAGCCGAACGAGGACAACCCGTACCTCGAGGACTTCTATCGCGACATGAACGCGTGGGCGTTCCACTCGCAGGTCTTCTTCCTCGCTCACAAGCTGAAGCTCCATCAGGAGCTCCTCGCCTCGAACCAGCCCGCCGTGATCGACCGCACGATCTACGAGGACGCGGAGATCTTCGCGCGGAACCTCCGCCTCCAGAAGACGCTCTCGAAGCGCGACTGGGAGGTCTACGAGCGCCTCTACGAGGGCATCAAGAAGACGCTCCGTCCGCCGGACGTCCTCGTGGCGGTGTCGTGCAGCCTGCCGGCGACGAAGAAGCGGATCAAGCGGCGCGGGCGCGCGATGGAGGACGCCATCCCCGACGCCTACCTCCGGCGGCTGCATCGCCTCTACGAGGACTGGTTCGATCGCTACGACCTCGGGCCGATCGTGCGCATCGACACCACGAAGCTCGATTACGTCGAGGACCTCGTCGACCTCATCGAGCTGCAGCAGAAGCTCGACAAGGTGCTGCGCTAACGCACCGGGCCGACCGGCGCGCTCGTCGTCGAGCCCGCGCCGCGGAACGACAGGTCCGCGGGCGCGTTCGGGACCGCGAGCTTCTCCGTCTCGAGCGTGTCGCCCGCGAGCTTCACGAGCACCACCTCGCCCGCGTCGGTGAACGCGTAGATGTCGCCGGCCCAGAACGCGAGGCCGAACGCGTCGGTCACCCCGAGCGGCCCCCAGTTCTTCGTCATCGCGCCGGTCTTCGGATCGATCTCGACGAGGCAGTCGGCGCAGCTCGGTCCCTTCACCGTGAGGAACGTCTTGCCGTCCTTCACCGAGACGATGTCGCCGCTCGACTCGAAGCCGCCGCCGAGGTCGCCGACCTTCTCCGTCTTGCCGGTCACCGTGTCGATCTTCAGGTACGCGCCGCCCTCGAAGCCCACGAGCGTCTCCCTGGCGTCGAGCGTGCCCGCGGGGACGAACGAGAGCGAGTTCGGGAACGTCCCGTCCGCCACCTTCGTGCACCGCGCGGTGTTGTTCTCGACGACGAACAGCTCGACGCCGTTCGTCGCGTAGATGGTCGACGTCTCGTCGAGCGCGAGGTCCGAGACGTGGCCGCACCCGGCGAAGAAGCCGACGTCGGTGACGTTCCTCGTCGCGGTGTCGATGCGGTAGAGCGTCGTCGAGCTGTGCCCGTACACCTCGCCGCTCGGCGGCGGAGGCGGACCGCCGGCGTCCGTCCCGAACACCGGCGTGCCCGCGTCGGCACGGCTCGCGAGATCGGCGTCGCCGTCGGACTTCGCGCAGGCGGCGGCGAACGCGACGAGAGTCGGGAGCGCGAGGACGAGCCGGCGGATCACGCCGCAGCGAGTAGCACGGCGGCCGGTTGGCCCGGAAGGCACATGGATGCGATGATCGGTCTCGATGCAGTCCCTCGACGATCCGGAGTCCGAGCGCCGCGCCCGCCTCGCGCGGCTCGCCGCCGGCTACCGCGAGGCGGCCCGGCGCGCGCTGTCGTTCGCCCGCCGCTACCGCGAAGAGGAGGGCCCGGGCGGCGCGCGCGAACGTGCGTGCATCCTGCAAGCGCGCGCCTGGCGGCAGGCGGCGCACGACGTCCGCGCGGGGCGTCCCGGCCTCGCCCGCGCGCGCGATGCGGCGGCGCCCTCGTCGAAGCGCGCCGCCGGCTGAGCGCCCCGGTCAGGCGCTCGCGGACTTCTTCTTCTTCGCCTTCTCCTCGGCGGCGGGCTTGCGCGGCTCGGCCTTCTTCGGGCCCTTCGCGACGGTGGTGTCGTTCGCCTTCGCCGCGGGCTTCTCCTCCTCGACCTGCGCGACCGAGCGCTTCAGGGCCTCGAGGAGATCGATGATCTGGGCCTTCGGCGCCTCCGGCGGAGCGATGACCTCCTCGCCGGCGACCTTCTTCTCGACGGCCTCGCGGACCTTGTCGGCCCAGGTGTCGCGGAAGCGCTCCGGCTCGAACTTGTCGCGATCGAGCTGCTGAATGAGCTTGTCGGCGAGATCGAGCTCGATCGGCTTGAACTCGAACGCCCCGCCGGTGTCGACGTCGTCGAACGACCGGACCTCGTCGGCGTAGTAGCACTCGTGGAGGATGAGGCCCTTCTTGTACGGGCGCACGAGGACCAGGTTGTCCTTGCCGCGCTGCGCGAAGCGGCCGACCGCGAGGCGCTTCGCACGCTCGAGCGACTCGCTCAGGAGGCGGTAGGCGCGCTCGCCGCCCTTGTCCGGCCCGAGGTAGTACGTCTTCTCGATGAACATGAAGTCGACGGTGTCGGCGGGCACGAACTCGAGCAGCTCGAGCTGATCGGTCCGCGCGGCCTCCATCGCCTTCAGCTCCTCGTCGGTGAACTTCACGTACTGGTCGCGCGCGTACTCGAAGCCCTTGATGACGTCCGTGCGCTCGACCGGGATGTTCTCGGATGCGCAGAGGAGCTGCTGCTTGAGCCGGCTCCCGCAGGCCTTGTGCAGCATGTTGAAGCTCACCGACTTCGCGGACGTCGCCGTGTAGAGCTTGATCGGGATCGACACGAGCCCGAAGGAGATGGTCCCGGAGCCGATGGAGCGCGCTGCCATTGGGGTAAGGCGATCGTAGTGGTTCCATGTGCGCGCTGTCGAAAAGCCGGCGGACCAGGGAAAACCGACCCGAGCATGGCTCAGCAGTTTCGAGCAGTTACAGCGCGGGCGGCCGATTTCGTCTTGACCGAAATGTGTTCGGAGGTAGGGAAAGCTCCGCAGGAGCGAGGTCATGCGGAAATCGGTCGGAATCATCGTGGCTCTGGGTCTGGCTCTCGGCGGCGTCGCGTGCGGCGCGCCCGCGGCGAAGACGACGCGCATCGCGTCCGCCACGCCGGTGCAGGCCAGCGACGCGGTGAGCACGACCCGGCTCGCCGCCGCGGTGACCGAGTCCTCGGCGACCGGCGAGGCGCCGCCCCAGGCCGAGCCGATCCCGGCGGCATGCGAGGGCGAGTCGACGATCAAGGACGCGAAGCTCTGCGTCGCGCCGAAGGCGTTCACGAAGAAGCTGTGCGCGGGGATCTACCCGGAGGTCGCTCTCTCGCTGTTCGCGAAGGGCACGCCGTGGACGCGCCTCTGGCTCGCGGGCGACGTCGAAGCGTGGAACGCCTCGGGCGGCCTCACGCACCGGACGAAGCTCGCCTTCGACGAAGAGGTGATCGTGCTGTCGAAGCACGGCGCCGCGCAGGCCGGCGGGATCGTGATGACCGGCGCGATGGCGAGCTACGACGTCGTCCGCCTCGACGGCACGTGCGTATCGGTCATGGAAGGCGAGCTCACGACGCGCAGGCCGCCGGCGCCGAAGCCGGCCGTGGTGCCGTGGAGCCGGCTCGAGGAGCCGACGCGCCACGCGCTCCTCGCCTCGCCCAGGGTGAAGAGCACGCACGACGCGTTCGAGAAGGCATGCAGCGTGGGTGACCGCAAGGCCTGCGACAAGGCCGAGCGGGTGTTCAGCCAGGCGGTCCTGGACCACGTCCGGTCCGGCGCGGCGCTGCCGGAGCCCGCGCGCCGTCCCTGAAAAACCGCTATGAAGGGCTCGTGAAGCACACGAGCTCGCGCACGCGGACGCTCTCGCTCCGCGCCCCGATCGCGAACGAGGACGAGCGCGCGCTCTTCCAGCGCCGCCTCTCGCTCACCGGGCTGCTCGTGTTCGTGCTCGCGTTCGGCTTCTACCTCGTGCAGCTCGGCACCGTCGCGGTCGTCGCCCCGGAGCACGTCGTCCACCTCCTGACGCGCGCGTCGCCGCTGGTGCAGGTCGGCACCTGCTTCTTCGCCGCCGGCATCTGGCTGTTCACGCGCCGGGGACGCCGCTCGAACACGACGCTCAGCGCGCTCGACGTCGTCGTGTCGCTCGGCGTCTGCCTCGGGTGGACGGTGATGATCTCCGTCGGTCTGAAGCGGGGCGAGCGTCCCGAGATGATCGCGCTCCTCGCCTCGAGCTACACCCTGGTCTTCCGCGCGGCGTTCATCCCGAGCACGCCGGCGCGCACCGCGGTCGTGTCCCTCGCGTCGCTGCTGCCGATCGTCCCGGCGAGCGCGATGATCCACGCGAGGGCGCCCGTGTCCGGGGAGGTGCCGCTCGCGCCTCCGGTGAACGTCGCCATCTGGGCGGTCCTCGGCGCGGCGGCGACCACCTGCATCTCGTACGTCGTCTTCGGGCTCCGCCAGGAGGTGCGGAAGGCGAAGCAGCTCGGGCAGTACCTGCTCGAGGAGAAGATCGGCGAGGGCGGCATGGGCGTCGTCTACCGTGCGAGCCACGCGCTCCTCCGCCGCCCCGCCGCCATCAAGCTGCTCGGCTCGAAGGAGCACGGGCTCGGACGCTTCGAGCGCGAGGTGCAGATCACCGCGAAGCTCACGCATCCGAACACCGTCGCGGTGTTCGACTACGGCCGGACGCCGGACGGCGCGTTCTACTACGCGATGGAGTACCTCGACGGCGTCACGCTCGAGGACCTCGTGGTCGAGCACGGGGCGCAGCCCGCGCGGCGCGTGCTCCACGTGCTCGCCCAGGTCTGCGGCGCGCTCGAGGAGGCGCACGCGGCCGGATTGGTGCACCGCGACATCAAGCCGGCGAACGTGATGCTCACCGAGCGCGGGCTCCTGCCCGACGTGGTGAAGGTCCTCGACTTCGGCCTGGTGAAGGAGCTCACACCCGGCGCGGACCTCGCGCAGAGCAGCGTCAACACGGTGATGGGAACGCCGCACTACATGGCGCCCGAGGCGATCGTCGATCCGGAGAGCATCGACGGTCGTGCCGATCTCTACGCCATCGGCGCCACCGCCTATTACCTCCTCACCGGCGAGCGGGTCTTCGACGGCACGAACCTCGTCGAGATCTGCAGCCAGCACCTGCACCAGGCGCCCGTCCCCCCGACGAAGAAGCGAGACGACGTCCATCCGTCGGTCGAGAAGATCGTGCTCGCGTGCCTCGCGAAGAAGCGCGAGGAACGGCCGGCAGACGCCGCGGCGCTCGCGGAGATGGTCCGCGAGGCGCAGCGCGAGGTGGGCGAGTGGACGCGCGCCGAGGCGAGGGCCTGGTGGGCCGACCGGACGGCGAAGAAGAGCGGCGCGATGCCGAAGGCGACGGTGAGCGCGAGCGCGGACGCGAGCGTGCTCGGCCAGACGATCGCCGTGGCCCTCGACGACCGCGGCGCCGCCTGAGCGCGATCACTGGCAAGCGCCGTTCGTGGCCCCGTTCGTCTGCGCCATGGCGCAGAAGTCCGCCTGGTTGTCGTTCGTGTCGGCGGCGTTCGGCTTGCGTCCGAACGACGTCGTGCCCGCCGGGAGCACGTACGGCTTCCCCTCGCCCGTCGGCTTCGGCGGGAGCACGGGCTGAGGGACGAAGCCGCCGTCGGGATCCGTCGTCCAGCCGACGACGTCGATCACGTCGCGGTTCGCCCCGCGGAGCAGCTGCACCGCGCCCTTCGTGTCGATCCCCCATCCCTGCGGGTTCGTGACGATGCGATCGACCCGGCCGGCGCCGAGCGCGCCGCCGATCACCCAGGTCCCGGTCGCGCCGATGGTGTCGCCCTTCGAGCCGACGGTGAACGCCTGCGCCGTCGCAGTGCCGTTGCCGTCGACGAGGCGGAGGAAGAGATCGTCCACCGGCGTCCCCTCGGGCCCGCGGAGCTCGACGTACTCCGACTGGCTCCCGCCGCTCCCCCGGTCGACGTAGACCTCGTTGATCCGCACGATCGTCGAGCTCGTCGCGGCGTCCTCGGCGTCCGAAGGTGCGTCCTTCGTGCTCGCGTCCTTCGGCGTGCCGCCGTCTTCGGACGTCGACGACGATCCGTCCTTCGTCGGGACGACGCTCGAGCCGACGTCGAGCGCCTCGGCGTCGCGCACCTCGCTCGGGATCGCGTCGCCGTTCGACGCGGAGCAGGCGGCGAAGAACAGGCCGGGGATCCCGGTCGTCAGGACGAGCAGTCCGCGCCCGATCCGCATGGCTCGCATCGCTCAGAAGACATACGTGAACGTGTACGCGATGCACGCATCGCTGCTTCCCGACGGCTTGACCCGGATCAGCAGATCGGCCGAGTCGTCGAGGCCGGAGCAGTTCCAGTCCGGCACCGCCTTGCCCGGTCCGTTGGCGCAGCAGCCCTTCATGCCGGTGGCCGCGTTCGTCTGCATCACGCCCTGCTTGCAGCCGCTCACCGCGTCGGCCGTCGAGTTCTTGCACCGCGCGAAGACGCACATCTCGATGCCGGACGTCGTCGCCCCGATGTCCGGCTGGAGCAGGCCGCACGAGTCGTCCGAGACCGACAGCTTGTAGAAGTCGACGTCGACCGCGCCGTTCATCACGCCCTTCACCGACTTGAGCTTGTCGTCGCAGTCGTCCGTGGCGGCCAGCGTCTTCGCGACGTTCTCCGCCCCGCCCGGATCGTCGTTGTCGATGCACGTGTCCGCGCCCGCTTCGGGCGTGGGATCGACGTTCGCGTCGGGCTGCTCCTCGGGGAAGCTCGCGTCGAACGCCGGACGGTCGGAGCCGCTCGACGAGCCGCTGCTGCTGCTCGACGACGTCGAGGAGGAAGACGTCGCGCCCGGGTCTTCCTCCGTGGCGTCGCCGTTGCTCGTCGCGCATGCGCTCGACCACGCCGCGCATGCCAGCGCGATCGCCGCGAACGCCGCCGCCGCCTTCCTCCGCATGCCTGTGAAAATTGCAGATTCGCGGAATCTCGCAATGGATCCCGGCGTGACCAGCCGAAATCAGCCGCCGAAAGGCAGGAGCCGCCCGCCGATCCACGACCGGACGTCCTCGTACGACCGCTCCCGGACGGCGACGAGGCCGAGGAGCTCGGCGAGCTCCTGCCGCGACGCCTCGAGCTTGAAGCCGAGGGTCTTCGCGTGCCACTCGATGACGAGGACGCTCATCGCGCGGAACCCGGAGAAGCCGCGCGCGTTGCGCCCCAGCGCGAAGAGGAGCGCGGCGGGCACGTCGTAGACGTCGTCCGCGAGGTGGTCGGCCTCCCGCAAGGCGGCGCGGATCGCCGCATCGCTCGCGCGCGGAGGCAGCCCGAGCTCGGGCGCGATCGCCGTCCACGCGCGCGCGAGGACCTCCGGCTCGGCGATGCCGATCACGACTGCTCCCTCCGGGCGCGCTCGCGCTGCTCGGCGAGGACGTCCTCGCCGAACGTGCGATCGAGCGCGGCGAGCGCCTCGTACTCGCGGCGATCGGCGGGCGGCAGGGCGCGGAAGAACCGCACGAGCTCCTCCGTCGCCTCCTCGATCGTCCGCGTGGGCGGGGCCGTCATCGCGGCGAGCTTAGTCGATCGAGGCGCGAGCACCACGACGACCTCACCCGCGGATCGCGTAGACTCGCTTCGTGGCGATCGCCATCGGACTCCTCAAGACGCTGCTCGAGCTCGCGCGCTCGAAGAAGTCCGGCGCGATCGACGTTCGCAGCGGAGGCTCGCGCGTCCGCCTCTTCGTCGAGGACGGCGCGGTGGTGTTCGCGGACGAGGGCACCATCGGCGAGACGCTCGGGCGCATCCTCGTGCGCGAGAACGTCATCCGCGAGGATCAGTACAACGCCGCCCTCGAGCGGATGGCGGAGCTCCGCGCGAAGGGCAAGTCGACGCGTCTCGGCGAGGTGCTGCTCGCGATGAAGGCCCTCACGAAGGCGCAGCTCGACGCGGCGCTCTCCGCGCAGGTCCGGCAGAAGGTGGTGCGCGCGATCGGCGCCGGCGCGTCGTCGTTCCGCTTCGTCGAGTGCCACGGACCGCTCGAGATCGCGGCGCGCTTCGCCACGCCCGTCGAGCCGCTCGTGCTCGCCGCGCTCCGGCTCGCGCCCGAGGAGAGCGTCGAGGAGATGCTCGATCTCGCGCTCACGCGCTACCCCATCCTGCGCGGCGACGGCACCGCGAAGGGCGGTCCGCTCCGCGCCGAGACGTTGAAGCGCGTCGACGCGTTCGAGCTCCAGCCCGACGAGCGCGCGTTCGCGCTGGCGCTCGTCGGTGACCGTACGACCGCGGAGCTCCTCGGCGAGACGACGCACGTGCCGGCCGCCGTCGTCCTCGCCGCGCTGCTCCTGACCGACTGTCTCGATCTCGAGGCGAACCCCGCCTCGCGGCGCTCGATGCCCGCGGCCGCGCCGACGAAGAAGCCGCTCCGGCGGCTCGCCACGCCGGTGACGCCGCAGCGTGCGATCCGGCCCATCGTCAAGAAGAAGGCGCCGAGCTCGGTGCGCCCGCACGCGCTCGAAGCGAAGGAGCAGGCGCGTGCGGTGGCCGCGCGCCTGAAGGCGGCGCAGGACGCGAAGAAGGCGGTCCCGTCGCGACCGCCCGAGCCGCCGCCCTCCGAGCCGAAGGTCGGCGAGCTCGCGCTGTGGAAGCCCGAGGCGACGCTCGCGACGCCGCGCCAGCCGATGGATCGCCTCCTCGCGGAGCAGGCGTTCCAGGCGGGCAAGGCGCACGTCCGCGCGAACGACATGGCGGCGGCCGCCGTCGAGCTGCGCCGCGCGGCGACGCTCTTCCCCGCGATCGAGTACGAGCTCTGGGCCGCGTGGACGGAGATGCGCGCCGACAAGACCGGCGAGGCCTCGCACGTCGCGGGCGTGCGCGCGCTCGCGGAGAAGGCGCTCGAGGAGGATCCGTCGCTCGGGTTCGCGTACTTCGCGCTCGGTCACCTCGCGCTCCGCGCGCGGGACGCGGTGCGCGCACGCGAGCTGTTCGCGAAGGCGCGCGCGCTCGATCCGGCGACGACCACCGACGCGAAGGACGTTCGCCTCCGCGACGCGAAGAAGCAAGAGGAGGCGACGGCGACTCCCGCGCCCGCCGCCGCGCCGGCACCGGCGCAGGAGGTCGAGGCGGAGGCGGAGAAGAAGGAGAAGGAAGAGGAGCCCGGGCCCGCGCCCGCGCCCGCGAGGCGCGCGCCGGTCGTGCCGCTCGCCGTCGCCGCCGTCGTGCTCGGCGCGATCGGCCTCTGGGCGGCGACGCGCGGACAGCAGGCGCCCGAGACGCCGAAGCTCGCGCCCGCCGCGTCCGTGTCGGCGACGGCTGCGCCTTCCGTCTCCGCGTCGGCCATGCCGGAGGACGCCGGGACGACCGCCCTCGCGCTCGACGACGACGAGACGACCGACGCCGCGCCGGCCGACGTGGCGGCGCCGGACGCCGCGCCGTAGTCTGGCTCTCACCGGCGCCGCGATCGTCGAAGGGGGCAAACGATGTCGATCCGAGAACGAGCGCGATTCGGTGCGAGGCGCTGGTATGGCACGTTCGCCGCCGGCCTGCTGCTCGCGAGCCCGATCCTCCTGACACGCTGCAGCTCGGAGTCGACGGGGTCGATCGGCGCGGACGGCTCGGCGGCAGAGGCTCCGACCGATGCGGGCGTCGCCGACGTGCTCGTCGTGGGCGACGGGCACGCGTGTGCGTCGCCGTCGGCGCCGGCCGCGTGCGCGTACGATCCGAGCTTCTACGCGTGGGACGGCGCGGCGAGCACGGAGTCGTCGCAAGCGAGCGTGCTCGCAGCGCGCGCGGTCCTCGTGTGTCCCCGCGCCGAGGGCGGTTACGCCGATTGCCTGAGCGACGGCTCGGTGGACTGCTACGGCAAGAGGCTCGTCGACGGGCGCAGCGCGGCTTGCGCGAACCAGTGCTGCCCGGGCGAGTACGGGATCAGCGGTCGGTCGGCGCCCGTCCCGCCGGGATGCCGCGTGCTCCCCATCGTCGTGCCGGGATCGATCTTCAAGGCATGCTGCCCGTGCCGATGATCGGTCGCCCTGATACGCGGACGAGCGATCCGATCTTCCTCCCGCTCGCTTGCGCGCAGACCTGCGCAACGGCGTAACGCTCCGTAACGATCGTCACGGAAGTTACGCCCGCACCGAGAACGAATCGTGACGGTTCGTGCCGTGGCACATCCCGGTGCGGACAGGTCGATCACGGTCGAGTGGCGCACAATCGCCGCGTTGCGCGTGATCGCGCGAGCGCTGCGGTCGTCACGCCGCTGCGGCACCTCGCTTGCACGGCCCGCGGCCCATGCATGCTCTTGATTTCGAGGGGGAGCTGCTGACCGAGAACGACCGTCCGACCATCCCGGTGCCGCCGCCGCGCGAATCGGGTGTACGGCTCCGCGTCTCGCGGATGTCCGTTCCGCTGGTCGCGGCGACGGTCGACGTGGTGACGTGCGATCTGTCGCGCGACCCGCGGAGCGAGGAGTGGATGCCGGCTGCCCGCGCGGGGACGGCGCGACGTCAGAACGACATCCCGCCGTCGACGTCGATCGTGCGCGCGTTGAAGTAGTCGCACTCGAGGGCGAAGCGCACGGCGACCCAGAGATCGTCCGGCGTGCCGATGCGGCCGACCGGGATCTGGGCGACGGCCGCGTCGAGCGCCTTCTGGTTCATGCCCTTCGTCATCGGCGTCTCGACCATGCCCGGCGCGATCGCCGTGCAGCGGATGCCGTACGGCGCGAACTCGCGCGCCCAGGTGACGGTGTTCGCAGCGAGCGCCGCCTTCGCGGCGACGTAGTTCGACTGCCCGCGGTTTCCGTGGCGCGAGATCGACGACATGTTCACGATGACGCCCGGCTTCGTGCCCTTCTCGACCATGCGCGCGACGACCTCGCGCACCATGAAGGTCGCGCCGGTGAGGTTGACGCCGATGACCGCGTTCCACGCCTCGGTGGAGAAGCGCTTCACCGCGCCGGTCTCGCGATCCTTCTTCACGAGGAGGCCGTCGCGGATGATGCCCGCGTTGTTCACGAGCGCGTTCACGCCGCCGAGGACCTCGTCGGCCCACGCCAC
>JBDHVD010000140.1:0-18100 GCA_039809525.1 Labilithrix sp.
TCTTCATGTTCCTCTGCATGAAGCAGCCGGACTTCGGCAGCGCGGTCGTGCTCCTCCTGCTCACGTTCACCATGCTCTTCGTGGCGGGGGCGAAGGTCGGCTACATCCTCGGCGCGTCGATGCTCGGCGTGGTGTTCGCCGTCATCTCGATCGCGTCGCGCGAGTACCGCCTGCAGCGCTACCTCGCGTGGCAGAACATGGCCGAGCACCGCGCGGACCTCGCCTACCAGCCGTTCCAGTCCGTCATGTCGTTCGGGTCGGGCGGCACCTGGGGCACCGGCATCGGCAAGGGCCTCCAGACGCTCTACCTGCCGGAGGCGCACAACGACTTCATCGCCGCGATCATCGGCGAGGAGCTCGGGTTCGTCGGCATCCTGTGCCTCTGCATCGTGTACCTCGCGCTGGTCGCGCGCGGCGTGCGCGCGGCGTACCGTGCGCCCGACGACTACGGCGCGTACCTCGCGTTCGGCATCTCCACGATGTTCGGCGTGCAGGCGCTCGTGAACCTCTGCGTCGCCCTCGCCATCCTCCCGACCAAGGGCCTCACGCTGCCGTTCCTCAGCTTCGGCGGATCGTCGTTGCTGGTGAACGCGCTCGCCGCGGGGATCCTCCTCAACGTGTCGCGCCAGGGCATGGAGCCGGCGAAGGAGGAGACCGAGGCGCCCCCGCCGGTCGAGGAGGACGACGCCACCGACGTGCACGAGACGTCCGTGGAGGAGGCGCTGAACGATGCCTAGCATCCTGATCGCCGGCGGCGGGACGGGCGGTCACGTCTTCCCGGGCCTCGCGATCGCCGAGGCGCTGAAGAAGCTCGCTTCGGTGGACGTCGTGTTCGCCGGCTCGCCGCGCGGCCTCGAGAGCACGGTGGTGCCTAAGCACGGCTATGCGCTCGAGCTGCTCGACGTCGAGCCGATGAAGGGCGGGGGGCCGTCGCGCGCGATCCGCGGCGCGCTCGTGGCCGCCAAGGCGATGCGCCATGCGCGCACGGTCGTGCGCCGGGTGAGGCCGCTCGCGGCGCTCAGCGTGGGCGGCTACGCGGCGGGACCGGCGGCGCTCGCGTGCATCTCGCAGGGCGTCCCGGTCGCCATCCTCGAGCCGAACAGCACGCTCGGGTTCGCCAACCGCGTCCTCGCGCCGTTCGCCAAGCGCGCGTACGTCGCGTGGAGCGAGACCGCGCGCGTGTTCCGCGGAGACAAGGCGCGCCTCTACGGCGTGCCGCTCCGGCCGGGGTTCGAGCCGCGCCCGTACGCGGCCGCCTCCGGACCGAAGCGGGTCCTCGTCCTCGGCGGGAGCCAGGGCGCGCAGGCGCTGAACGAGCGCATCCCGCTCGCCATGGCGCAGGTCGCGCCGCGGGCGGACGTGGTGATCGTCCACCAGACCGGCCGCGATCGCGAGGGTCCGGTGCGCGAGGCGTACGAGAAGGGCGCCGTGCGGGGCGCCACCGTCGTGCCGTTCCTCGACGACGTCGCCGAGCAGATGGCGAACGCCGACGTGATCGTGGCGCGCGCGGGCGCGGTCACCGTGGCGGAGATCGCGTCGATCGGGCGCGCGTCGATCCTCGTGCCGTTCCCGCACGCCGCCGACGACCACCAGGCGAAGAACGCGATGGCGCTCGCCGAGCTCGGCGGCGCGGTGTGCGTCCGGCAGGAGGCCGCCGACGTCGAGCGGCTGGCGGGCGAGCTCGGCACGCTCCTCGGCGACGACACCCGCCGCCTCCGCATGGCGAACGCCGCCCGCGAGCACGGCCGGCCTCATGCCGCCGCGGACATCGCGCGCGACCTCCTCGCGCTCGCCGGCATCATCCCGAGGCGGGGGAACGATCACAAGCACACGAACGGCGCCACGAACGGCGCGTCGGTCCGCATCACCGCGGCCAAGGAGGTCTCCTGATGTTCCGCGGACGCGTCCGCCACGCGCACTTCGTCGGCATCGGCGGCATCGGCATGAGCGGCCTCGCCGAGATCCTCCGCACGATGGAGTTCGACGTGTCCGGCTCCGACCTCAAGCCGAACGACATCACGCGCCGCCTCGAGACGATGGGCGTGCGCGTCGACATCGGCCATCGCGCCGAGAACGTCGACGGCGCGGACGTCGTCGTCTACTCGAGCGCGATCGACCCGAAGAACCCGGAGATCATCCGGGCGCGTCAGCTCGAGATCCCGATCATCCCGCGCGCGGAGATGCTCGCCGAGCTGATGCGCGTGAAGTACTGCGTGCTCATCGCCGGCTCGCACGGCAAGACCACGACCACGTCCCTCGTCGCCACCGTGCTCCGGCACGCGGGCCTCGATCCGACGGTGGTGGTCGGCGGCAAGGTCAACGCGCTCGGCTCGAACGCCCGCCTGGGCGAGGGTGACCTCTTCGTCGCCGAAGCGGACGAGAGCGACGGTTCGTTCCTGAAGCTCACGCCCACCATCGGCGTGATCACCAACGTCGATCCCGAGCACCTCGATCACTACGGCACGCACGAGAACGTGAAGGACGCGTTCGTGCAGTTCGCGAACAAGATCCCGTTCTACGGGCTCGCCGTGCTCTGCATGGACCACCCGCACGTGCAGGCCATCCTCCCGCGCATCCAGCGCCGTCACGTGACCTACGGCGTCTCGAAGCAGGCCGACTATCGCGCGAAGAACCCGGAGTTCAGCGGGCTCGAGACCCACTTCGAGGCCATCCGGCGGGGCGAGTCGCTCGGCCGCTTCACCGTGCGCATGCCGGGGCACCACAACATCCTCAACGCGCTGTCGGTGATCGCGGTCGCCGACGAGCTCGAGGTCCCGCTCGACGCCGTGCGCGAGGCGATCTCGAGCTTCCACGGCGTGCAGCGCCGCTTCACCGTCGTCGGCCAGCCCTCGCTCGTGCGCGAAGGCAAGAAGGGCGACGTCATGGTCATCGACGACTACGGCCACCACCCCGCCGAGGTCGAGGCCACGCTCGACGCCGCGCAGAAGGGCTTCGACCGCCGCGTGGTCGTCGCGTTCCAGCCGCATCGCTACACGCGCACGCACGCCCTGTTCGAGGACTTCACCCGCTGCTTCAACAAGGCCGATCTCGTGCTCGTGACCGAGGTCTATCCGGCGGGCGAGCAGCCCATCCCCGGCGCGACCGGACAGTCGCTGGCGGAGGCGATCCGCGCGCACGGTCACCACGCGGTCCGCTACGTCGCCGACAAGAAGGACGTCACGCAGGCGCTCCTCGACGAGGTGCGACCGGGCGACCTCGTGATCGCGCTCGGCGCGGGTGACATCAACCAGAGCGCCCGCCAGCTCGTCGCGGCGCTCGAGAAGGAAGGCGCGAAGTGAGCACGCAGCCTCCGGGCCTCCCTCCGATCGGCGCGTCGCTCAAGGCGAGGAACGTCCGGACGCGGCCGAAGGCGCCGAGCGATCCCGGGGGATCGATCCCGCCCGCGTCGATCGATCCGCCGGAGCCGAAGCCCGCGCCGCGCGGCGAGTCGAGGGCGCTGCGCGTGCTCCGCGCCGCGTTCGGCGTCGCGATGGTCGTGGCCATCGCGAGCACGGTCGCCTGGGCGGCGCGTCGCTACGTGCAGACGAGCCCGCGGTTCGCGGTGAGCGAGATCGTCACCACCGGCGCGAAGCACCGCACGCCCGAGGAGCTCGCGATCACCGCGGGGATCGCGAAGGGCCAGAACGTCTTCACCACCGATCTCGATCGCGCGCGCGCGCGTCTGCTCGCCGACCCGTGGGTGAGCGAGGCGCAGCTCGCCCGGCAGCTCCCGGGCACCATCCTGGTGCACGTGGTCGAGCGCGAGGCGGCGGGCATGCTCGCGACCGGCGAGGGCACGTACCTCGTCACGCGCGAAGGCACGATCATCAAGCAGCTCGAGGAGGGCGATCCCACGGACCTGCACGTCGTCACCGGCGTGCGCATGCAGCACCTCGTCGAGGACCGCGAGGGCGCGACGCGCCTCGTCCGCCGCGCGCTCGATCTCGCCTCGGACTACGACCACTCGCCTCTCGCGCAGCGCTCGCCGCTCGAGGAGGTGCACGTGGAGAACAACGGCGAGATGACGCTGGTCGTCGGCAAGACCGCGTTCGCGATCAAGCTCGGTGCGGCCCCCTACCGGCGGAAGCTCGAACAAGCGGTGCGCGTCGTCGGGGAGCTGGATCGTCGGGGCGCGAAGCCCGACGCGATCATGCTCGACAACGAGGCGCGTCCCGAGCGCGTCGTCGTGCGCGTTCGCTGAGCCCCTCGCGGGCGAAACAAATGCTCATGGAGGAGCGCACGGCTTCGGTGACAACGTTGGGGAGATGGTGGAGCTGCCGTGATCTCCCGACCGACCTCGCTTTCGCCTCGCATCCCGTTCGTGCTCGCAGCGATCGTCGTCGTCCCGATCGCGTGCGTCGGTGCCGATCCCGACCTCGGCGTGAACGCCGCATCGGACCTCGACGGCAGCGTGGCGGACGGCACGCACGACGGCGGCGCGGCGGACGGACCGTCGCGCCAGGCGGTCGAAGCGGGCTTCGACGAGAGCGGCGCGGCGACGATCCCGGTGCATGTCGTCCGCAATCCGTCCGCGCCGGGGCATCCCGCGTACGGCGCATCGGTCGACGTGAAGGACCTCGTCGTCACCGGCAGGAAATCGGCCGGCTCCACGCACGGCTTCTTCGCTCAGGACGCGACGAGCCGGCCTTGGGGTGGCGTCTACGCCTTCGTCGGCTACGCGCCGGTCGGCGTCGTGCCCGGCGACGTCGTGCGCGTGCGCGGCGTCTACAAGGCCTATCGCGGCTTCGATCAGATCGAGGTCTGGAACGGCGGTAGCGTCACCGTCACGGGCCACCAGAACGTCCCCGAGCCCCTGCCGGTCTCCGTCGCGGACGTCGCGCAAGGGGGCGCTCGCGCGAGAGCGCTTCAGTCCATGCGTCTCGTCGTGAGCAACGTGACGACGACCGTCGCCACGAACGGCATCGACTTCCGCGTCGTGGCGAGCGGAACGACCGCACCGGAGCTCGCGATCACGAGCTACGTCGCGAACGACACCGGCGCTTCGCCGTTCCCTTCGACCGCCGGTCAGACGTGGGCGCTCATTCGCGGCTTCGGATACGAGAGCGGAGCAAGCGACGACGTGACGGTCGCGAAGCTCGCGCCGCAATCGTCGGACGATCTCGTCGGCCCTTGAAGCGGCGGTCGCTCGGTTGGTGACGGTGTGCTCACACCGCGCCGTAGCTCGCCCATATTTTCAAGGCCGCGCTTCAAATGCGGCGCTGCGTATCGGAGTATGCGGCCACCGAGACGACCACCCCCGGATCATCTCGGACCTCGATCGAGATCTCCGTCGGCATGAAGGCGTGACCGGCTAGGTCACCCCGCTCGACGGAGAACGAGGTCCAACGCTCGGTCCGCGCGCCCTGCGCGGAGACGGCGACGTCCGTCCTTCGATCCGACCCACCCGGTCCCCGCTTCGTGGGGACCGACATGGAGCGATACGAGAGATGCAGTTTGTCCGACTCGTACGCGCGCCTCGCGCGTGGGCCATGATGGCCGTCCCCCTCATCGTCGCGTGCTCTACGTCCGCGACCGATCACCTGTCGAACGATCCCGTCCCCGGCGCCGACACGATGGGCGCCGAGCTGCCCGGCGACACGACGGGCACGAGCCCGACGCCGGCGAACCCGGAGCGCCAGCCGGAGCTCTGGAAGCGCCCCGCGACGGCGCTCCTCGACGTCGACACCACGACGCCGGCCGATCCGTCGGCGCCCGCCGATCCTGCCGCGCCGTCGGATCCCGCGGCTCCTGCCGAGCCCGCGCCGGCGAACCCGGCACCGTCGACGCCGTCGACCCCCGCTCCGTCCATCCCGGCGGTCCCGGCCGGCAACGTCCCGCTTCGCGGCGCGTGCCTCTCGGGCGCGGAGTTCGGCAGCGCGCTGCCGGGCACGTTCGGAACGGACTACACGTTCCCGACCGCGTCCGAGGTCGACTACTACATGGGCAAGGGCATGAACGTGTTCCGCGTGGGCTTCCGCTGGGAGCGCCTGCAGCGCGCGGCCTACGGCGAGCTCGACGCGACGTACCTCTCGCGGCTCGACACGCTCGTCACGTACGCGACCTCGAAGGGCGCGCACGTCATCCTCAACCCGCAGAACTTCGCCCGCTACTACGGCAACGTCGTCGGCACCTCGCAGGTCCCGAGCGCCGCGTTCGCGGACTTCTGGAAGCGCGTCGCGACGAAGTACGCGTCGAACCCGCTCGTGATGTTCAACCTCGTCAACGAGCCGCACGACATGCCGACCGAGCAGTGGGTCGGCGCGGCGAACGCGGCCATCGCGGCCATCCGCGCGGCGGGCGCCAACAACGTGATCGTCGCTCCGGGCAACGGCTGGACCGGCGCGGGCAGCTGGACGAGCAGCGGCTACGGCACGCCGAACTCGGTCGCGATGCTGAACATCGACGATCCGGCGAACAACACGCTCTACGAGGTGCACCTGTACCTCGACTCCGATGCGAGCGGCACGTCGAGCTCGTGCGTGAGCACGACCATCGGCCGCGAGCGCCTCGCGGGCTTCGTGAAGTGGCTGCGCGATCACGGCAAGAAGGGCTTCCTCGGCGAGTTCGCCGTCGCCGACAACGCGACGTGCAACACGGCCGCGAAGGGGACGCTCGACATGGTGTTCGAGAGCTCCGACGTGATGGTCGGCTTCACCTGGTGGGGCGCAGGCCCGTGGTGGGGCGACTACATGTTCTCGACCGAGCCGAAGAACGGCCAGGACAGCTCGCGGATGACGCTGCTCGGCCCGTACCTCGCGAAGTAGGCGAGGCTCGCGCGAGCAAGCGACGCGGCGGTGCCGTCCGGAGGCGATCCGGGCGGCGCCGCTCGTCATTCATCGCTCACGGGACGATGACGTCGGCGAGGGACATCTCGACGTGCATGCGACGGGCGTCGCGCGCGCGGAACGGACGGCGCAGGTTCTTTCGCGCGGCCGCGTGCACGAACGGATCGGCGCGGCGCGCGAGGCATGCGCGGTAGTCGGCGGAGGCGCGGTCGCGCCGGCCCGCGAGGTCGTGCGCGCGTCCGCGCCAGAGGTGGAACGCGGAGACGCGCTCGTCGTCCGGGTGACCTGCGGCGAGCGCGCCGTCGAGCGCACGCGTCGCCGCCTCGGTGTCGACCGCCTCGACCGCGAGCATGCCGGCGAGCGCGCGATAGATCGACTGCCCCGGGGCGAGCGCGGCGGCGCGCTCCGCGGCATCGCGCGCGGCCTTCACGTCTCCCCGATCGACGTAGGCGACGTACGCCTGCCGGTACTGCTCGAACGCGAGGTCGCTCTGCGCGTCGCCGCCCGCGGTGCGCAGCTCGCCGAGCTCCGGCGCGTGGCCCTGCTTGTCGAGCGAGAAGGGCACGAACGTGCCGCGGCTCGTCGGGGCATCGCCGGTGCCGACCCAGAACGCGCCGTCCTCGGGACGGAACACGACCGAGCCCACGGTCATCACCATCGCGATCGAACCGGCCACGCGGCAGCGCGGATCGCCGGTGTCGGCGAGGATGGCGGCCATTCCCTGCGCGTCGAGCGTGCCCGCCTCGCGCCGGAGCAGCTGGCACACGCGCGCATGCCGGCGCTGGTTGTGCCGCCAGTACGATCCGTAGAGCGCGATCTCGGTCGAGCCGAGCTCCTCGTCGAGGTAGACGTTCGCGTAGCCGAAGGTGTGGTCCGCCGCCGTCGTCCTGCGCGCGGCGCGCCGATCCGGATTCTCCTCGTGGCAGAGGACCTCCTTCTTCTTCGCGTCGGTGACGAGATACGTCCAGCAGCCGATCGGCACGTGCTCGGCGAGGATCGCCTCCGCCTCGTCGAGCGACCGCGCACGACGCATCACGATGTCGCCGACGATCCCGATCGGCGTCCCGCCGAGCCTCGTCTTGTCGGTGAACATGTGCTGGTGCACCGTGAGCGAGAGCCCGGCCTCGTTCATCGCGGTGATGCCGCCGAGACCGACGCCCGCCGCGCCGATCGAGACGTAGCGCAGCCCGTCCTTCGGCTGGTGGAAGAGCACCGCGGCGTGGCGCGGCCAGTTGTCGACGCCGTGGTAGTCGAAATTGCGTGCATGATACAGCTTGCCGTCGCGGGTCGCCGGACCCCAGGCGATCGCGCTCGTGCACCCGAGGCCGAGCTCGAAGCGGTGCGCCACGGCGGGCCCCGGCGCGCGCAGCTGGTTCATCCGGGCGACGACCCACAGCAGGGCGTCGGGCATGGTGCAGCCGCGCATGAACGCGTCGCGCGGGATGCCCGCGCCGTCGGCGATGCCGTGGATCGTCTCGCGCGCGAACGCCGGCATCCCTCGCGCGATGCGTGCGCCGACGCTGCGCTGCACGAGCGACGTGAGCACCGGCGCGAGGCGGCCGAGGGGCTTGCCCGCGAGCCGCTCGACCATGCGGCCGTAGTAGGGCACCGGCCCGTTCTTCACGCCGTCGGCGAGCAGCGCGCCGTGCTGGCGACCCATCTCGTAGGCGTCGCCCGAAAGGCGCACGACCGAGAGGCCCCCGACGCGCTCGAGCGGGCGGGAGCGATCGGAGGCAGTCGCGCGCGCGGTCGCGGCGAGCGGTTCGACACCGTCGTGCATCATCGTTCCATCTCCTTTGCGATCCGGCGGAGGGACTCTCCGCTCGCCAGCGAAGCCGCCGCGAGGATGCGCGGCGTCCCCCAGGCGTGGAACTCGGTGACGAGCCGGCGGGCGGCGGCGCTCTCCTTCTGGTCGATCACGTCGACGAGGATGCGCATGGCGTCGAGGTGCTCGCGGCTCGGCGGCCGGATGACGAGCAACGCGGTGCCGAGCTCGCGGGCGACGTGCGCGTTGTAGGCGGCGAACATCTCGTACAGCGGGTTCTTCGTCGCCCGCGCCACCAGGCGCGCCATGCGATCGACCCGCGCGCCGTACCGCGCGGGATCGGCGAGCGACTCCTCGAGCTCGGCGAGGCAGCCGCGCATCGCGCGCACGTCCGCCTGCGTCCGGCGCTCGGCGGCGAGCTCCGCCATCTGCGCGTCGAGCACCGCGCGCACCTCGAGGAATCCGGCGAGCACGTGCCGGTCGATGTGCCCGGGCCGCGGCGCGAGCAGCGCCACCAGCACCTCCGCGCTCATCGAGCCGAGCGGGTCGAGCACCACCGTCCCGCGGCGCCGGACCGGACGCACGAGGCGATGCACCTCGAGGAGCTTCACCGCCTCGCGGACCACGCCGCGGTTGACGCCGTAGCTCTTCGCCAGCGCGTCCTCCTTCGGCAGGACCGAGCCCACGGCCAGCTCCCCGGAGGCGATGCGCGAGAGGAGGTCGCGCGCCACCCGATCGGCCTTCCGCGGCGCGACCGCCTCCGGGAGATCGTCACGCCGTGCGCGCGCGGCCGGCCGTTCGATCGCCGTCGATGGACGCCTCCGCGCGGACCGCTTCACCCGCAGGACAATAGATCCGATCTATTCGCTGTCAACCGACGTGTGGCCGTCAGTGCAGGTCGGGATACCGGAGCGGCTCGAGCCACTCGGTCACCATGTTGTCGTCGGTGACCACCCGGTGCGTCTTCTCGTAGCGGTCCTTGATCGACCAGGCGGGCTCCATGTCGTTGTAGCCCCGGAGCTGGTCGAACAGCGCGCGGTCCGCTTCGTTCGCCAGGTCGAGCACCGGCCGGCCCTCGATCTGCATCGTCTCGAGCACGTGGCGCCAGCGCGCGCGATCGAAGTCGAACGGGGCGTCGCTGACCGCGACGAAGTTCGCGACGCGCTTGAAGTGCGGGAAGGTCTTCGCCGCCGTGAGCTGCACGTCGTACGAACTCGTGGTGTTGAAGTAGAGGACGCCGCCGGGCGCGAGGTGCCGCCGCGCGATCGCGAGGAACTCCGTCGAGAGGATGTTCGTCGCGTGGGCCCGCCAGTGCATCGTGGTGTTCATCACGATGAAGTCGAAGCGGCGATCGGGATGGCGCTGGAGCCAGCGGCGGCCGTCGTCGAACAGGACGTTCACCTTCGGGTTCCGGAGCAGCCCGGAGACCTCCGGGTGGCTCCGGATCACGTCGATGTAGCCGGGGTTGATCTCGATCACCGTCATCCGCTCGACGCCGGGCAGGTGCGCGACGACCTGCGCCCAGGCGCCGCCGGAGAGCCCGACCATCAGCACCTCGCGCGGGCTCGGATGGAGGGCGCCGACGATGTACGCGCGGACGATGCCGTTGCGGTCGTCGTCCTGCAGGCGGACGTTGAGCACGCCGTCGTACGCGCCGCCTCCGTAGATCGTGCCGTCGGTGGTGACGCTGATGACGCCGCTCTTGTTCTCGATCACCTGGGCGAAGCGCTGCGTTCCGTCGTACTCGTTCTTGTAGACGAGCCGCTCGTAGATGCGGTCGTAGACGATGGGCGTCACCACGAACGCGAGCACCGCGCACGCGCCGAGCACGCCGGAGGCGGCGATCAGCGAGCCGCGCCGCGGCCCGCTCGCGGCGAAGAGCGCCGCCGCGAGGGCGAACCCGAAGACGACGAGGAGGCGCGCGATCGAGACGAGCGGCAGCCGGTCCATCAGGACGAACCCGGTGACCAGGCTGCCCGCCGCGGAGCCGACGATGTTCGCGAGGTAGACGTACGAGAGGCGCGAGCCGGCGTGCTCGTCCGGCTCGATGCCGAAGTGGCTGACCAGCGGCAGCACCGAGCCGAGGAACGCGGCGCCGATCGCGACGAGGGCCACGCCGATCCGGAAGTCGGTGAACTTCGCCGACCAGCCGAACACCGGGACCACCGTCGCCGCGACGACGTTCGCGATCGCGACGAAGAGCGACAGGACGCGCAGCACGCGCGCGTCCCCGCCGTCGCCGCGGCAGAACACGGCGCTCACGCGCGCGCCGATCGCGAGGCCGAAGAGGTACGCGGCGAGGAGGATCCCGAAGGTCGCCGCCGTGCCCTCGGTCATGACCGACAGGACGCGGTACCAGACGATCTCGTACGAGAGCGCGATGAAGCCGGAGAGGGCAGCGACCGCGAGCGCGAGTCGAAGCTTCATCGGCGATGACCCCCGAGCATCGCGGGGACTTATCGCAGCTCAGTTCGGAGGCCGCAACGCGATCCGATGGTGGGACGAGAACGAGCGCGGCGACTCCTCGATCTCGGCCTCGAGCGCGCGGAGCTCGCGATCGATCGCGCGCGCCGTCGCGTCGTCGCCGAGGTCCTCGTAGAGCAGGCCCGCGTCCTCGAACGCCGCGCGCGCGGCCGCGTCGCCGAGCATGTGGAGGGCCCGAGCGAGACCGAGCAGCGCGCGCGCCGAGCCGGGCCGATCGTCCTCCGCCTCGAACGTCGCGAGCGCATCCTGGAACCGCGCCTTCGCGCGATGCGCGTCGTGCGCGGCGAGGAGCGCCTCGCCCTTCCCGAGGAGGGCGTGCGCGGCATTCGTGGCGGGGGCCTGGGAGAGGACGGCGTGCTGCATGGCGCGCGCCGCCCAGCAAGGTGCGTGCCGCTCGAGCTCACGCCGGAACCCCTCGACATCATGGAAGCGCACCGCTTGCGTGTGAACGACGGTCCGCGGTCGCCGCGTGCAGCTCGCAGCACGGCCGCGTCGCTGGTACGCAGTCGACGCGTGCACATGCATGGATTCCGGACGAACGCGGACTGGGTCGCGCTCCTCGAGGCCGCGTACGCACCGGCGACCGATCACCGCACCTGGGCCGAGGGCCTCGTCCGCGCGAGCACCGGCGTGTTCGGCGACCGCACGATCGGCCTCGTCGCGCTCCGGCACTCGTCCGACTGCACGCGCGTCGAGCCGCTCGTCACGATCGGCGCGAGCGCGCGCGAGTTCGTCGGCCAGCCCTCGCTCGCGGCCGTGGGGCCGCAGGGCCTCCGCGAGCTCTATTACCCGCCGTCGGTCGTCGCGACGCAGCTCGAGATCGCGCGTCGGCTCCCGCCGGCGACGCAGGCCTTCCTCCGGAGGTACCGCGCCTCGCACGGGGCGTACGACGGCGTCGGCCTCCTCGTGCACCCGGAGCCGGGCGTCGCCGCCGCGCTCTACGCCGCCTACTCCCGCGAGGTCGTCCTCGGATGGCATCCGAAGAAGGTGCTCGCGCAGCTCGCGCTGCACGTGGAGGCCGGCTTCCGCCTGCGCCTCCGCCCCGAGGTGGTGAAGGCGGTGATCTCCCCGGAGGGCCGCATCCTCCATCACGAGCGCGGCGCGCCCGAGAGGACGCTCCTCGCCGCGCGCGTGAAGCGCATCGAGCGCTCGCGCCTGCGGAAGAACCGGCGCGACCCGCAGGCCGTCGCGCTCTGGCGCACGCTCGTCGAGGGGACGGTGAGCGTCGTCGAGCGCGCCGACGGCGCGCGGCGCCACTACCTGGTGGTCGAGAACGCCCCCGCCTCGCAGCCGCTGCGCGCGCTCACGAAGAGCGAGCTCGACGTGGTCTCGTACGCGGCTCGTGGGCTCTCGTCGAAGCTCGTCGCGTATGCGCTCGGCATCGCGACGTCGACGGTGTCGGCGCGACTGTCGAGCGCCGCGCACAAGATCGGCGTCGCCACCCGCATCGAGCTCGTGCGCCTCGCCGCGATGCTGGCGCGCGATCCGCGCGCGCGCTTCGAGGACCTCGCGCTCACCACGGCGGAGCGCGACGTGCTCGAGCTCCTGGCGCAAGGCCTCTCGAACCGGGAGATCGCGCGCATCCGCAACCGCTCGGTGCGCACCATCGCGAACCAGGTCGCCGCGCTGCTCCAGAAGACGGGCAGCGCGACGCGCCGCTCGCTCGTCACGCGCTCGATCAAAAACATTTGACCATGGATCGCCGCGCTCCGCCGGGGTTCACTCCATCGTGCCGGGGGGCCGGCCGCACCGAGGGCCGCGCGCCCGGGAAGCGTGGGAACACGCACCGGCGCGCGCCCCTCGCCCTTCGCGAACGGTTCACGAACGGGAGCTGCGTCACTTATTTGGCCCACGCTGGGCAACCGTGCGAACCCTCGAAGCGTGAGCACGAGCTCTTCGAACGCTTCGCAAGGGGAGATCGTCGTCGGTCTCGACATCGGCACCACGAAGGTGTGCGCCGTCGTCGGCGAGATCGCAGAGGACGGGATCACCATCCTGGGCGTGGGCACCGTCCCCTGCCGCGGCCTCCGCAAGGGCATCGTCAGCAACATCGACTGGACCGTCCGTTCGATCAAGGACGCCATCGAGGCCGCGCAGACCATGGCCGGCGTCGAGATCCGGACGGTGTACGCGGGGGTTGCCGGCAGCCACATCCGGTCGCAGGCGTCGGACGGCGTCGCGGCCATCGCCGGAGGCGAGGTGACCCGCGCGGACGTCGAGCGCGTGCTCGAGGGAGCGCGCGCGATCCCGGTCGACGCCGACCGCCAGATCCTCCACGTCCTGCCGCGCGAGTACATCGTCGACATCCAGGACGGCATCCGCGACCCGATCGGGATGAGCGGCGTCCGCCTGGGCGCGAAGGTCAACCTGGTCACCGCGGCGACCAGCTGCGTGCAGAACGTCATCCGCTGCGCCGAGCGCTGCGGCCTCGTCGTCGCCGACGTGGTCCTCGAGGCGCTGGCGAGCTCGGAGGCGGTGCTCTCGGACGACGAGCGCGAGATCGGCGCCGCGGTCGTCGACATCGGCGGCGGCACCACCGACATCCTCTTGTACGTCGACGGCGGCATCGCCCACGCGAGCGTGGTCCCGGTCGGCGGCAACAACGTCACCAACGACATCGCCGCGGGGCTCCGCACACCGATGGCCGAGGCCGATCGGATGAAGCGGCTGGCCGGCTGCGCGCTCGGCCGGATGGTCGCGGACGACGAGGAGGTGGAGGTCCCGGGCGTCGGCGGACAGAAGCCGCGCCGCGCCCCGCGCCGCGTCCTCTCCGACATCATCGAGCCGCGCGTCGAGGAGATCTTCGCCGTGGTGCGCAAGCGCATCGAGGACACCGGCCTGCTCGAGCAGCTCTCGGCGGGGGTGGTCCTCACCGGCGGCTCGGTGCTCCTCGAGGGCACGACGGACATCGCCGAGGAGATCCTCGGCATGCCGGTCCGCATCGGCTTCCCCACCGGCGTGCGTGGCATCACGCAGCTGGTCCACGGCCCGCAGTACGCCACCGGCGTCGGCCTCGTGAAGTACGGCGCGCAGGCGATCGCCGACGCGCACGCGCGCGCGGCCGCTCCCGCGCAGTCGATGATGCGCATGACGGCCGCCGCCAAGCGCGAGGTCGAGGCGAGCAAGGGCGCCGAAGAGGCGCCGAAGTCCTCGAAGCTCTGGGAGTGGCTGAAGGCCGCCTTCTGACTTCGAAACATCCAGATTCACCGCGAACCGCGAGGAAGAGGCGCCTTTCGGATCGCGCACAGCGAAACAGGAATTCCCGGGAGAAGACGCTATGAGTTTCTCGATCGATTTCGCGGACGAGCAGCAGGAGTACCAGGCGCGCATCAAGGTGATCGGCTGCGGCGGCTCCGGCGGCAACGCGGTCAACACGATGATCAACTTCGGCCTCGAGGGGGTGGAGTTCATCGTCGTCAACACGGATGCGCAGGCGCTCAACGCGAACGCCGCGCCCACGAAGCTCAACATCGGCAACGCCGTCACCCGCGGCCTCGGCGCCGGCGCGGATCCGGAGCGCGGTCGCAAGGCGGCGCTCGAGGACCACGCGCGCATCAAGGAGCTGATCTCGGGCGCGGACATGGTCTTCGTCACCGCGGGCATGGGCGGCGGCACCGGCACCGGCGCGGCCCCCGTCATCGCGCAGCTCGCCCGTGAAGAGGGCGCGCTCACCGTCGGCGTCGTCACCAAGCCGTTCCTCTTCGAGGGCCGCCAGCGCTCGCGCCGCGCGGAGCTCGGCCTCGCGCAGCTCGCCGAGCACGTCGACACGCTCATCACCATCCCGAACCAGAAGCTCCTCATGCTCGGCGACGAGGACCTCTCGTTCATCGACGCGTTCCGCAAGGCGGACGAGGTGCTCTTCCAGGCGGTGAAGGGCATCAGCGACCTCATCACCCAGAACGGCATCGTCAACGTCGACTTCGCCGACGTGAAGACGGTGATGAGCAACATGGGCAAGTCGCTCATGGGCACCGGCATCGCCAAGGGCCAGAACCGCGCGCGTCTCGCGGCGGAGATGGCGGTCAGCTCGCCCCTCCTCGACGACCTCTCGGTCGACGGCGCGATGGGCGTCCTCATCAACGTGGTCGGCGGCCCCGACCTCAAGATGCGCGAGATCCAGGAGGCGGCGAGCCTCGTCCAGGAGCAGGCGCACGAGGACGCGAACATCATCTTCGGCGCGAGCATCGACGAGTCGCTCGGCGAGAACGTGAAGGTCACGGTCATCGCGACGGGCTTCGACGTCCAGGAGCGCATGGCCGCGATGAACGAGGCCGCGCGCGTCTCGGTCGCTCCGCAGACGGTGGCCTCGATGCAGACGCCGATGGTCCAGCACCACGCGTCCCGTCAGGCGTACTCCCAGGTCGGTCACGCCTCGGCGCAGCGCGTCGCGGAGCCGGTCCAGGCCTTCGCGAGCCGCCGCGCCCCGGCGCCCGTCGCGCAGGAGCGCGTCGCCCCGGTGAGCCAGCGCATCGCCGTCCGCGAGGCGCCGTACTCGGCGGAGCCGCGTCGCAGCTCGTCGTTCCCGGCCTTCGAGAACGCGCATGAGCAGGTCTGGGACATCCCGGCCTTCCAGCGCAAGAACCAGTAAGACGACATCCCCCGCAGCGGCCCCTCCACTCCGGTTCGCTCCCCGCCCCACGGCGGAGCTAGAATCGACGTGTGAGGGGTCGACTCGTCTGGGGCTCGCTCGGCGCGCTCGCGGTGATCGCCTGCAACGCGATCACCGGCGCGGGCGATCTCGCGGTGTGCGAGGGGCCCGACTGCCCGAACGGATCGGAGCCTGCACCGGCGCGCGACTCGGGCGCCGCCACCGCCGCCGGCGACGGCGCGAACGACGCCGACAGCCTCCCCGGCAGCTGCACCACCGGCGAGAAGCGCTGCAGCGGAAACCTCGCCGCGGTCTGCGTCGACGGGAAGTTCCAGACCACGCCGTGCGCGGAGGTCTGCGCCGCGGGCGAGTGCCTCCCGTTCCAGAGCTGCCGCAACCCCGCGGGCTCGACGTGCGGCACCCCGCAGGGCAGCTGCTGCGAGCCGCTCGCGCTGCCCGGGGGCACGTACGCGCGGAACGACAGCGCCTCGTACCCCGCGACGGTCGGCGCGTTCCGCCTCGACAAGTACGAGGTGACGGTCGCGCGCTTCCGCGCCTTCGTCGACGCGGGCTACGGCATCGCCACGAAGGCTCCGCTCGCCGGCGCGGGCGCGCACCCGAAGATCCCGAACAGCGGCTGGCTCCCCGAATGGAACGGCGAGCTCGCCGCCGACACCGCCGCGCTGAAGCAGCGCCTCGACGGCGGCACCTGGACCGACCTGCCGGACGAGACGAGCGAGCTGCGCCCGATCACGAACGTGCGCTGGTTCGAGGCGTTCGCGTTCTGCGCCTGGGACGGCGGCCGCCTGCCCACGAACGCCGAATGGGGCTTCGCGGCGAGCGGCGGCGACGAGCAGCGCTACTACCCGTGGTCCTCGCCGGTGACGTCGACGACGATCGACGCCTCGTACGCCGCCTACGACTGCGCGGTGACGAAGCCGGCCTACGGCTGCACCACCGCCTGCTCCGCGAACGGCGCATCGCCCTGCGACGCGACCACCTGCACGAACCTCGGCGGCACCTGCAACACGTCGTGCTACGGGTGCTCGAACCCGGCGGACGTCGCCACCGTCGGCAGCTACCCGAAGGGCGCGGGCAGGTGGGGCCACCTCGATCTCGCGGGCAACGCGCAGGAGTGGGTGCTCGACCAGACGGGGAACTTCGATCGCGGCATCGTCCTGCCGAGCCCGTGCGTCGACTGCGCGAGCCTGGTCCTCGCCGATCTCCGCGGGACCGCACCGGGCGCCAGGGACGACATGTTCATGATCCTGCGCGGCGGCGCGTGGAACACGACCTCCGCCTCCACCCTCCGCAACACGCGGTCCGACTACGATCGCTACGACAGCCGGTCGAACGCGCGCGGCTTCCGCTGCGCCCGCGACTGAGCCCGGCGCGAGCCGCGCGCGACTTGCGTCATCGCAAGGAGGAGGCGTCGCTCGGCGGTCAGCGCGTCGCCGCGCTTCCTCCTCGTCGGCTTGTGCCGGTCTGCCCCAGGCTCTCGCGGCCCCTTCGACCTCCCAGAGCTCGACGATCCGCCGGCGGTCATCAGGAGGGATCAGGCCGTCGCGAGCGATCGATGCTCACCCTCCGTGGTCTCTGGGTCGGTGCCCATCGAACCGGGGCTACTTCCGCGTCGCGAGCCGTGATCGACTTGCGTCATCGCAAGTAGGAATCGTCGTCGGGGCCTCGGCACGGCGAGCCAATCGGCAGGACGCGCGGCTTCGGCCTCGTGACGAGATCGACCTCTCCCGCTCGCGGACGTCGCGAGCCGTGATCGACTTGCGTCATCGCAAGTAGGAATCGTCGTCGGGGCCTCGGCACGGCGAGCCAATCGGCAGGACGCGCGGCTTCGGCCTCGTGACGAGATCGATGGATCCGTCGGGCGACGGACGCGTAGCGGCTCAGCGTGATCCCTGGTCGCCTGACGCGCGCGATGGCAATGCGGCGGAGCCGCGCTGAGTGGGAGACGATCGTGGCCGAGCTCGAGGCGGGCGGAGAGCGCCACGTCGCGTTCTGCGAGCGCCGTGGGCTCTCGGTTCACGCGTTCCGAGACCGGCTCTATCGGTTCCGCCACGAGCAGTCGCATGGCGGTGGAGCGCGCAGCGTGAAGAAAGATCGACCTCTCGCGCTCGCGGATGTCGCGAGCGAAACGTGCGGTCGACGCCTCAGGTCGGCGCACGGTGCCGACACGAGCGCCGACGATGGCGCGGCGGCGCGATCGCGCGCTGGCTCGCGGGTGAAATCTCGTTCGGCGACACCTTTTCTCGTTGACGCGGTTTGGACCGCACGCACGCCCGATCGCGCAACACGTATCGCTCGAGCCATCGTCCGGCGCGTGCCCGCCGTCGTGGCGACCTCGCGCGTGCCGGAGGGCTTTCGAGGTGTTCGGGCCGTCGATCGTGCGCTGGGGCGCGTCTCAGGAGCTCGAAAATCTCGGGTGTAAGAAGGACGCATGCACACCATGGGGGATCTCTCGAA
>JBDHVD010000141.1:0-18064 GCA_039809525.1 Labilithrix sp.
ACCTTCGCGACCGCGCTCGGCTTCTCGCGCTTCACGTTGAAGATGCGGAGAGGCTTCTCCTTGCCCTTCAAGTGCGCCGGCGGAAGCTCCTCGACCTCGAAGCGAGGTCCGAGGCGCGCGAGCGTGTTCTCGCTCACGATCACCTGACCGGCGAGCGCGATGCCGCAGAGGCGCGCGCTCGTGTTCGCCGTGTCGCCGATGACCGTGTAGCTCATCGCCTTGCTGCTTCCGACGTAGCCGGCGACGAGCGGACCGGTGTGCAGGCCCATGCCGACGGCGAGGGCAGGGTGGCCGCCCTCGACGCGCTTCCGGTTGAAGCGGCCGAGCACTTCCATCTGATCGAGCGCGCACTGGACCGAGCGGATCGCGTCGTCGGGATGCGCCATCGGCGCGCCCCAGAACGCCATGATCCCGTCGCCCATGAACTTGTCGAGCGTGCCTTCGTACTTGAAGATCGTCTCGACCATCAGCTCGAAGTACTCGTTGAGGAGGTCGTTGATGACGCCTGCGGTGGCGCCCTCGCTCATGCGGGTGAAGCCGCGGATGTCCGAGTTGAAGACGGTGCACTCGGGGACGTGCACGCCGCCCTTCTTCACCTCGAGCTTGCCGGAGAGGACCTGCTCGGCGACGTTCGGCGAGAGGAGCCGGCTGAAGCGCTCGCGGTTGACGATCTCCTGCTCGATCTTCTTCGCGAGGAGGTTGTTCTCGATGAACATCGCCGCCTGCGCGCCGATCGCGGTGACCAGCTCGAGGTCCTTCTGCTGGAACTGCGCGAGCGACTCGGAGTCGAGCCAGAGGGCGCCGAGGACGTCCTTCTCGTGGAGCAGCGGGACGACGATCGCGCTGGAGATGCGGTTCAGGATCATCGATTTTCCCTTGGAGGAAGCGAAGTCCATCGACGCATCGTGCGTGAGCACCGCGGCGCGCTCGGTGATGACGTGGTTCAGGATCGTGGAGCTGACCTGGATCGGCGCGTCGGTGCCGTCGCGCCGGTGCGCGGCGCGGGGCGCGAGCGAGCCGTCGCTCTCGCGCAGCAGGATGACGCCGCGGTCCGCGTTCACGAACTTGAACAGCGACATCAGGATCTTGTGGAGCAGCTGATCGAGATCGCGCTCGAGACCGATGTCGCGCGTGAGCTCCCACGTGAGGCGCAGGCGCTCGTAGTCGACGCGGAGCTGCTGCGGATCGTGGGCGATCTGGTCGTAGGGGACGAAGCCCTTCGTCTGCGCCGCGATCTGCGTGCCGATCGCGCGCGCGGAGTCGAGCACGTCGACGCGCGTGCCGCCGAAGCTCGGCGGGCGCTGGGCCCGCGGCGGCGGAGGCGCGCCGTACTGGCCGGGCATCGGCGGCGGAGCGTGCGGCGGGCCGCCGTAGCCTGCCGCGGGATACTGGCCGGGCGAGTTGCGCTGCGGACTGGCCGCGGGCATGCCCATCGTCCCCATCGGTCCCTGCGCGCCCTGCATGGGCTGGCCGCTGTGCGGGCCCATCGGTCCTCCCGCCTGGGGATGACCGTGCTGGAAGCTCGACGCGGGCGGCGGGACGCTCGGCCCCTTCGGAGGCCAGCCGCCGGGACCCTGGCCGCCCGGCGTCGGAGCGGCCGGATGCGGATGCTGGATCGCACCCGGCGAGATGTGCGGCTGCGGTTGTCCGCCGTGGGGCAGGGGCGAGTTGAAGTCGATCGGCGCGCCGTGGCCGTCGTCGTACCGCGCGCGCGTCGAGCCGAGCGCGATCTCGTCGCCGTGGCGGAGGACCATCTCGCCGCGCACGCGCTCGCCGTTGACGTACGTGCCGTTCAAGCTGCCGAGGTCGCGGAGGACGAAGCCGCCGTCGCGCTGCTCGAGGATGCAGTGCTCCTTCGACACGATCTTGTCGAGGAGCTGGATCGAGTTGTTGGGATGGCGGCCCAGGCTGTTGATCGGACGCAGCTCGATTGCCTGCTGTCCTTCCGCCGTCGCGAGGATCAAGCGCGCCATCGCTGAGTCGCATCGTACCGTGACCTTCCGTCCGGGCACAGGACGAACTGCTCGGGCGCCCTCGCTTCGACAATCTGTCTCGACGGCTTCCGGGGTCTGGTACGATGTAGTGGGAATGGCCCGCGCGCGCCAAAACGGCTCCTCTCCGGCAGGTCCGGCAAACGGTCGTGGTCCATCGGGCCAGGCGAAAACGCCGGCGGACCG
This sequence comes from Labilithrix sp., assembly GCA_039809525.1. Lineage (GTDB taxonomy): Bacteria > Myxococcota_A > Polyangia > Polyangiales > Polyangiaceae > Labilithrix. The sequence goes on from JBDHVD010000141.1 coordinate 2,178, forward strand.
CCCCTCGCGATCCGCGAAGGGCCGCACCACGGGGGGTGGGGGAGCGCCCGGCCGCCGCGAGACCTTGAGGGAGGGCCCGCCGCCGAGCGACTCGGACCGGCCGCCGAGCTCGTCTTCTCCCGATCGCGCCCCCGTCCGTGCATGGCTCGAGGCCAACCAGCAGCCGGCCCCCGGCTCGGGTCGCGAGCCCTTCCGGATCCCGACCGAGCTCGTCACCCAGCACACCGATCCCGGCCTCCTCCCGGAGCAGCCCGCGGACACGAGCGGGCTCTTCGAGCTCCTCGGCACGGTCCCGCGCCGCGCCCTCACGCTCGGCATGGCGTCGCGCGAGCCGTCGTTCCACGTCTACGTCGCCGCGCAGCCCGAGGTGATGATCGAGGACGACGTCGTCCGCTTCGCCGAGCGCTTCGCGCAGGGCCGCGAGACGCCGCCGGACATCGTCTACGTCCACGACTTCGATCATCCCGAGGCGCCGAAGCCGCTGATGGTGCCGGCCGGTGCCGGGCCCACGCTGGTCGAGGCCATGGACGCGCTCATCGAGCGCCTCCGCGAGGAGATCCCGGGCATCGCGCAGCACGACGAGGTGCGTCGCGCGACGCAGAAGCTCGCGCGCGATCTCGAGAACAAGAACCGCGAGGTGCTGACCGGCCTCGAATCGACGGCCAAGCACCTCGGCTTCGGCATCCGCGCGGTGCAGGGCGGCGTGCAGACGTTCCCCATCCTGCACGGCAAGCCGCTCTCGGCGGAGCAGTTCGGCGCGCTCGACGAGTCGACGAAGAAGGCGCTCGGCGAGGCCGAGGACCGCCTCACCACCGAGGTGGAGAAGGCCGCGGTGCTGGTGCGCGAGCAGAACGCGCGCTTCGACGCGGCCCGCGAGGAGGCGATGCGCCGCCTCTCGGAGACGGTCATCGAGCGGGCGTGCAAGGAGATGAAGAAGCTCCTCGCCGACTTCGGTCCCGGCGTCCTCGAGTACCTCGACAGCGTCGAGAAGGCGCTCGTCCAGGACTGGGCCGACTTCGTCGAGCAGCCTCCGGCCGCGCCGCCGACCGAGGCGGAGGTCGCCGCGGCGGTCGCGAACGAGGCGGACACGCCCGAGCACGATCCGGAGCACGCGACGCGGCTGAACCGCTTCAAGGTGAACCTGCTCGTCGCCCACGAGGAGGACTCCCCGCCGCCGGTCGTCTACGAGACGAACCCGACGTATCCGAACCTCTTCGGCTACCTCGAGCGCCGCGCGCGCTTCGGCGCGCTGCTCACCGACTTCACGCGCATCCGTCCGGGGTCGCTCCACCGTGCATCGGGCGGCGTGCTCGTCGTCCGCGTCGCGGACCTGATGACCGATCCGATCATCTGGGAGCGCATGAAGCGCGTCCTCCGCGAGCGGCGCATCGGCGCCGAGGATCCGCTCGGACCGCTCGGCCTCTACGCGACGACGCTCCGCCCCGTGCCGGTGCCGATCCGCGTGCGCGTCGTGCTCGTCGGTCCGCCCGATCTCTACGCCGCGCTGCTCGACGCCGACGCGGACTTCGCCGCGCTCTTCCGGGTGAAGGTGGAGATCGAGCCGTCGATCGCGCGCACGAGCGAGAACCTGCGCGCCCTCGACGGCTACCTGATGGCGATGGCGCGCGAGCGCGAATGGGGCGACTTCGATCGCTCCGCGCGCGCGCGTCTCCTCGACCTCGCGACGCGCCTCGCCGGCGATCGCCAGAAGCTGAGCGTCTGCCTGTCGCCGCTCGAGGAGACGGCGGCCTTCGCCAGCGCGCTCGCCGCCGCGCGCGCCGAGGGCGCCGCCGACTGGGAGGAGGCCGGCCCCGCCTCGCAGGTGCCGCGGCCGTTCCGCGCGTCGACGTCGCCCAAGGGCTCGCTCGTCACCGCGGAGGACGTCGAGATCGCCTGGCGCGAGCGCCGCGACCGCGCGGGCGCCGCCGAGCGCCACATCCGCGAGCTCACCATCCGCGGCGAGGTCTCGCTCGACACGCAGGGCTTCCGCGTCGGCGTGGTGAACGGCCTCTCGGTGTACTCTGCAGGCGACGTCGAGTTCGGCCAGCCGATGCGCATCACCGCCGTCGTCGCGCTCGGACGCGAGGGCATCGTGGACGTCGAGCACGAGGCCAACCTCGGAGGCGCGATCCACACGAAGGGCGTCGCGATCATCCGCGGCTATCTCGCCCGCATGTTCGGCCAGGAGCGCCCGCTCTCGCTGAAGGCGCAGATCGCGTTCGAGCAGAGCTACGGCGAGATCGACGGCGACAGCGCGTCGTCGAGCGAGCTCTTCGGCGTGCTCTCCGCGCTCGCCGAGGTGCCGATCGACCAGGGGATCGCGGTCACCGGAAGCGTCAACCAGCTCGGCGAGATCCAGGCGATCGGGGGCGTGTGCGCGAAGATCGAGGGCTTCTTCGATCTCTGCAGCGCGCGCGGCCTCACCGGCAAGCAGGGCGTCATGCTCCCGCGCTCGAACCTCGAGCACCTCGTGCTCCGCGAGGACGTCGCGCGCGCGGTCGCCGACGGGAAGTTCCACCTCTACGCGGTCGAGACGGTCGCGCAGGGCATCGAAGTCCTCACGGGCGTGCCCGCGGGCGAGCGCGACGCATCGGGGCGCTTCCCCGCATCGAGCGTCTTCGGACGGGTCGAGCGCCGCATCATCGAGATCGCCGAGCGCCTCCGTGAGGCGGAGGGCCACCACGGCCATGGGCCGCCGGCGCCGCCGTCGATGGATGACGTCAGCCACGCCGACCTGAGCGAGGCCGGCGACTATCGCCCGCGCTGAGTGCTAGCCTTCCGGCCTCGACGATGGCCAAGGACGTGGACAACGCCGCGGGGGCGCTCCTCGCCGAGGCGCGCTTCGCGGCGCTGCTGAGGCCGGAGCTCGAAGAGCTCAGGGCCTACGTCCCGCACGATCCGCCGGGCATCGAGGTGAAGCTCGACGCCAACGAGGCGCCCGCGGCGACGTCGCCCGCGATCCGCGAGGCCGTGGCGCGCGCGGTGAGCACGGTGGCGCTCGAGCGATATCCCGATCCGCGTGCGCTCCGGCTGAAGGACGCGATCGCGAAGCGTACGGGCGCGCGCCCCGAGGACCTCCTCCTCGGCACCGGATCGGACGAGGTCATCGCGCTACTCCAGACGGCGCTCGCCCGGCCGCAGGGCAAGAACCCGCAGGCGGTCGTGCTCAGCCCCGTGCCGACGTTCGTGATGTACCGCATCACCGCGCGCGGCCACGGGTGGAAGCCGGTCGAGGTGCCCCTCGACGCGGCCTGGGACCTCGACGTCGCCATGACGAAGCGGGCGATCGAGATGATGCAGCCCTCGCTCGTGTTCGTCGCGAGCCCGAACAACCCCACGGGCAACCGGATGAGCGAGAGCCGCCTCGCCGAGGTGGTCGCCGCGGCCAAGAACGCGGTGGCGATCGTCGACGAGGCCTACGTCGACTACGCGGGCAAGGACGCGTCGGTGCGCGGCTGGCGCGAGGCGCACCGGCACCTCGGGATCCTCCGGACGCTCAGCAAGATCGGTCTGGCCGCGCTCCGCGTGGGCTGGCTCGAGGCCGACGCGGGGCTGGTCGCCGAGATCGACAAGGTGAGGCAGCCCTTCAACGTCAGCGCCACGAGCCAGATCGCGGCCGCCGCCGTCCTCGAGGAGGCCTGGGACGAGGTGCAGGCCGACGTGGCGCGGATCGTCGCGGCGCGCGAGGAGACGAGCGCGGCGATCGCCGAGCTCGACGGCTTCGTCGTGACGCCGAGCGCGGCGAACTTCCTCTGGGTCAAGACGCCGATGCCCGCGGAGCAGGTCTTCCGCGCGCTCGTCGAGGACAAGATCCTCGTCCGCAGCTTCCACGCGGCGGGCGGCCGGATGGCCTCGCAGCTCCGCATCACGGTGGGCGCCGGCCACGAGAACGCGCGGCTCGTCGAGTCGCTCCGCAACATCGCCCGAGGCCGTCGATGAAGCGTGCGCTCCTCGCCGTCGTCCTCGCGTCGACCGGCATCGCGTGCGGCGCCGAATCGAAGGTGGTCCGCGTCTACGACGGGCGCGTCGTCGAAGGCGCGTACGTGCCCCCGGAGGCGTACGCCTTCTATCTCCGCGGCGCGCTCGCGGCGGAGAAGGGCGATCTGCGGGGCGCGCTGGCCGCGTACGAGGAGGCGCTCGGCGAGGACGACGAGGATCCGGAGGTGTGGACGCGCGTCGGCGACGTCCGCTGCCGCCTCGATCCGAAGGACACGAAGGCCGACGACGCGATCGGGCGCGCGCTGAAGATCGACGCGACCTACGCGCCCGCCCACGCGGCGCGAGCGGCGTGTCTGAGCGCGCGCGGCAAGCAGGCCGAGGCGGCCGAGGCGGCGAAGCAGGCGTCGGCGTACGATCCGTCGAACGTCGACGTCGAGGCGCTCGTCGTGCGCACGGCGAAGCCGAACGCGCAGCTGCGCGAGCGCACGATCGCGCTGACCCTGGCGCACGGCGAGCGCATCGCCGCGTGGGAGGCGCTCGTGCACTGGGGCCGCTCGCACGCCGACGCGGAGCTGCTCGCGCGCGGGCTCGAAGGGCTCGTGCGCATCTCGCCGACGCGCTCGCCCGAGGTCGAGAGGGGCGCGCTCGAGCTCCTGGGGCAGGGCTACGGCGCGTACGCGCGTCGCGTCGCCGGCGCGATCGCCGACGTCCCCCAGGACGACGGCGGCTACGGCCCGCGCGACGCGACCGTCGCCCGGCTCGCGGTCGACGACGCGGTGATCGGCGGCGACCAGGCACGGGTCGAGCGCCGGGCCGTGCGCGCGCACGTCGCCCTCGCGGAGGTCGCGGCGCGCGCGCTCTTGCTCGATCGGCGCGACCTGTCGCTTCGCCTCGCTCAGGAGGTCACGCGCGCCGATCCGCGGTCCTCCGGCGCGCAGATGGTGCTCGCGGCGCTCGCGACCAGGCCGCAGGAGGCCTCGCTGCCGGCGAGCGCGGCGGAGCCCGCGCCCGAAGCGTGCGCGCTCGTGCTCGCCGACGCGATCGCGTCGACGTCGCGCCCCGAGGTGGCCCGGGCCTGGCTCTCGCGCATGCAGCGGACGCCGATGCCCGCGCACGATCCGGTCGTCTCCGCGCTCGCCGTCGATCTCGCCGCCCGCGGCGTGCTCTCGCCCGACGAGCTGAACATCGAGCACCGGATCGAGCTCGCGGCGCGCAACCGCGAGGCCCCGCCTCCGATCGCGTCGCTGCCTCCGGGCGCCGTCGACGCGAAGCATGCGTTCCTCTTCCACGTGCTCACGAACCCCTCGAGCAAGGAGGCGCAAGCGCTCTACGCACGGCTCGCGCCCGCCGTCGATCGCGACGCGCTCGTCGGCTTCGCCGTGGCGCGCGTGCTCCTCGGCAAGGACTCGACCGACTGGACCGATGTCCGTCGTGCGATCGCCGCGGCCCCGTCGCATCCGCTGCTGCTCGCCGTCGCCGTCGAGCTCGCCAAGCGGATGGGGAAGGCGGACGAGCTGCCGCCTGCACGCGCGCGGCTCCTCGCGGTCGCACGCACGGCGGCCGAGCGCGCGCTCGCGACCGAGTGACCGCGTGCACGTGCGGGCATGAAGGCGGCGTCAGCTTCGCGCCGTCGGCGCGGTGCGGCATGCTCCGTGCTCGCGGAGCGTGATCATGCCGGACTCCACGCCGCGTCCGCATGCGCTCGTCGCCGACGACGATCCGGCGATGCGAGCTCTCCTGTCCGAGCTTCTCCGCGCCGAGGGGCTCGACGTGTCCGAGGCCGCGGACGGGCGTGAGCTCTTCTGGGGGCTCGAGCGGGCGGCGCGCGGCGGCGGACCGGCGCTCGATCTCCTGCTCTCCGACGTGCGGATGCCGGGCTACAGCGGGCTCTCGGTGCTCGAGGCGCTCCGCAACGTCAACGGCCCGCCGGCCATCTTGATGACCGCGTTCCCCGACGGCGACGTCCGGCGCCGCGCGGCGAAGCTGGGGGTCGTGCTCCTCGAGAAGCCGTTCGACCTCGCCGCGCTGCTGCGGCTCGTCCACCAGATGCTGCCCGACAAACCGGACGCTCGCGGGAGGAGCTCCTCGCGATGAGCGCGACGAGCGAGGGCGCGCCGAGCGCGTGGTTCACTCGTTCGCCCGGGCCGGTACGCGCCCTCGTCAGCCGGAGGACGGCGGTCCCGATCTCGGTCGTCCTCGCGCTCGTGGTGGGCATGGGCGACTTCCTCACCGGCGCGGACGTCGCGTTCACGCTGCTCTACCTCCTCCCGATCGGCATCGCGACCTGGTACCGGGGACGGCGCTGGTCGTTCGCAATCTCGCTGTTCTGCGTCGCGCTCTGGCTCGGCATCGCGACCGTCAACGCGCCCCGGAAGCTCTCCCACGACCTCGCGTTGCTGTGGAACACCCTCGGACAAGCGGGGGTGTTCTTCGCGTTCGCCACAGTGCTTCAATCGCTCCGGGCCCGGATCGACGTCGAGGTCGAGAGCAGGCAGGCGGCCGAGGAGCAGCTGCGTCACGCCGAGCGGCTCACGACGGTCGGGCTGCTCGCCTCGGGCATCGCCCACGAGCTCGGGACGCCGCTCAACGTCATCTCGGGGCGCGCGTCGCTCATCGCTTCGGAGCGCGCGACCGGCGACGCGGTCCGGAGGTCCGCGAGCGTGATCGTCGAGCAGACCGGGCGCATGGCCGGCATCATCCGCGGGCTCCTCGATTTCGCCCGTCATGGCGACGCGCCGAAGCGGGTCGTCAGACGTGCGTCAGGTGGCGACGGAGACGGTCGCGCTCCTCCAGCCGCTCGCGAACCGTCGCGGATGCACCATCGCGCTCTCCGCCCGAGCGCCCGCGGTCGCGGCGGTGGACGTCGGCCAGATCCGGCAGGTGCTCACGAACCTCCTGATGAACGCCATCCAGGCGATGACGGAGGGAGGCGCGATCCGCGTATCGGTCGACGTGGCCCCCGATGCCTCTCCGCCACCACACGTGAAGCCGGCGCGCGGCTGGATCGCGATCCACGTGCGCGACGAAGGGCCGGGCATCGCGCCGGAGATCCTCGCGCACGTCTTCGATCCGTTCTTCACCACGAAGGACGTGGGCGAGGGGACCGGCCTCGGCCTGTCGATCGCGTTCGGCATCGTGCGAGACCTCGGAGGCTGGATCGACGTCCACAGCCGCATCGGTCGCGGCGCCGAGCTCGTCGTTCACCTGCCGCAGGCGGGAGCCGCCTGACGCGCGATCAGCGGAGCCCGGGGTAGCCCGAGTTTCCCGCGTCGTAGGTCTTCGGCGGGCCCTTGTTCTCGATCACCATGTCGACCTTGTGGACGAGCCCGGGCTTGACGTCGATGTCGACGTTCACCTCGAAGTCGATCCGCGGGTGACGGGCATTGAGCTTCATCTTGCCGACGGGCACGCCGTCGATCCGGTACTTGCCGGACAGATCGGTCTCCGTGTGCAGCGGGAACAGGAACGCATAGACGTCGACCTCGGCGTAGCGTCGATCGCGATCGGTGAGGATCCAGTGCCCCGGCTCCTTCGGGTAGAGCCGGACCGGATCGCCCTTCGGGCTCGCCATGCGCAGCACGAGGTTCGGGCTGGGCTCGAGGATCGGCGTCCAGAACTCCGACGTCTCGTTCTTCACGTCGATGCGCTGCCCGTACGTCATCGTGAGGGTGCGCTGGGAGAAGCCGCACCCCTCGATGGTGATCGTCTTCGCCTCTTCCTTCTCCGGGATGTAGAAGCCCTCGTACCCGGTCACCGCCACGATGGTGTCGGCGAGCGCGCGGTTCTCTCCCTCGCGGAAGGCCTTGCCCCAGATCTTCTCCGCGTCGGGGCACTTGTAGTCCTTGAACGGCGTCGCCGCCGCGGGCTCGCCCTTGACGGTGACGGTCCCCTCGATGCTGCCGGTCTGCCCGGTGTACGCGGGGAGCTTGTGGGGATTCAGGTACGCGGCGACGCTCGCGGTGGGCACCGGCGTCACGTTCACCGGCTGGGCGTCCGGATCGGTGTTCTTCGGCGACGGATCGACCTTGCCCGAGATGCCCTTGTCGCAGCCGTCACAGCCGGACAGCGCGACGAGGACCGCGGCGATTCCAAGGATACGCACGCGCAATGGGTGCCACTCCCGGACGATCGAGTAAAGCGCTTTCGGGATCGGGCTCATCCTCGCGCGCGGTCGCGCTCGGTGCCCGCGGTCGTTCGCGGAGCCGCGCGATCAGGACGGGATGAACACCGACGCGGCCTTGACCGCCATGTCGAGCGACGAGTTCGGCACGATGCCGAGGAGGAGCACGAGCGCCGCCGAGATGAGGAGCGCCGCATCGACGTAGCGAGACTGCATCGGCGTCGCGAACGGCGCGCCCGCCGCCGGCTCGCGCATGTACATGAACACGAGCACGCGCAGGTAGTAGTAGACGCCGATGACGCTGTTGATGAACGCCACGATGGTGAGCGCGTAGAACCCGGAGTCGATCGCGGCGCGGAAGATGAACCACTTGCCGAAGAAGCCGGCGGTGGGCGGGATGCCCGCGAGCGACACCAGGAACAGCGAGAAGGCGAGGGCGGCGGCCGGGTGGCGGCGCCCGATGCCGGCGAGGTCCTCGTACGAGACGGCCTCGGCGCCCCGGCGGCCGCAGAGGATGAGCGCGCCGAACGCGCCCGCGGTCGAGACCGTGTACGTGAGGAGGTAGAAGATGACGCTGGCGGTGCCCGGCTGCGGCGAGCGCATGGTGGCGACGACGCCGACGAGGAGGTAGCCGGCGTGCGCGACGCTCGAGTACGCGAGCATGCGCTTGACCGACTCCTGCTGGCCCGCGACGAGGTTCGCGACGGTCATGGTGATGACCGCCATCCACGCGAGCGCGACCGGCCAGCCCGACGACCAGGACATGTTCGCCTTGTCGCCGAAGCAGGTGAGGAGCACGCGGAGGAGCATCGCGAAGCCGCCCGCCTTCACCACGACCGCCATGTACGTGGTCGCCGGGGTCGGCGCGCCCTCGTAGGCGTCGGGCGTCCACATGTGGAACGGGACCGCGCTGATCTTGAACGCGAGGCCGACGATCACGAGCAGCATCGCGACGACGACCATCGGCGTGCGGCCGGTGCCGCGGGCGACCGCCTCGCCGATGCCGGCGAGATCGGTGTGGCCGGTGGCGCCGTAGAGGAGCGCGAAGCCGAAGAGGAGGAGCGCCGCGGCGAACGCGCCGAGGAGGAAGTACTTGAGCGCGCCCTCGGCGGAGCGGGGCGAGGTCCGGCGGAACGCGGTGAGCGCGTAGGCGCCGAGCGACATCGTCTCGAGGCCGAGGAAGACGATGAGCGCGTCGCCGGCGGCCGCCAGCATCATCGCGCCGAACGTCGAGAAGAGCAGGAGGTTGTAGAACTCGCCGCGCTCGAGGTCGTGCTCGGGCAGGTAGCCTCCCGCGAGGAGCGCCGCCAGCATGCCGCCGAGGCAGAGCATGCCCTGGAAGAAGATGGTGAACTCGTCGAGCACCAGCCACGGCGCGACCATCGAGCGGTCGACCCCGTCGAGGCCGGTCAGCCACACGCCGATCGAGGCGCAGAGGCCGGCGAAGAAGACGAGCGCGGCGCCGAAGGCGAGGCCGCCCTTGTTCTTGGACAGCGCCTCCGCGAGCATGAGGAGCATCGCGCCGAACGCGACGACGAGGAAGGGCGAGAGCGCGAAGAGGAGCGTGATCATTTCTGCTCCGTGGAAGCAGCGGCCGCCTGAATCGGCGCGGGTGCCTCGGACTTGCGGGGCGTGAGGCGGATCGGGCCGTCGTAGTACTTCCCGCCCGTGCCGGCCTTGGCGCGGGCGTCGTAGTCGTCGAGCACACGGCCGACCGCGCCGTGCATCTGGTCGAGCATGATGCTCGGCGCGAGCCCGAACGCGAAGATCGCGATGACGAGCGGCGCGGCGGCGAGGAGCTCGCGGCCGTTGATGTCCGAGAGGTGCTTGTTCTCCTCGCGGGTGATCGGGCCGAAGAACATCTTCTGCACCGCGGTCAGCATGTAGAGCGCCGCGAGGATGACGCCGAGCGCCGCGCCGACGGCCTGGATGCCGTTGACGTGCCCGAGCTTCTCCGAGGTGGCGGTGCCGGTGATGATCATGAACTCGCCGACGAAGCCGTTCAGCGCGGGCAGACCGACGGACGCCATCGACGCGAGGACGAAGAGCGCCGCGTAGACCGGCATCACCTTCGCGAGCCCGCCGAAGTCGTCGAGCATGCGGGTGTGGCGGCGGTCGTAGATGACGCCGACGAGGAGGAAGAGGAGGCCCGTCGTGATGCCGTGGTTCACCATCTGGAGGATGGCGCCCTCGACCGAGCCCTGGTTCGCCGCGAACAGGCCGAGCATCACGTACCCGAGGTGCGCGACCGACGAGTACGCGACGAGGCGCTTCACGTCGTCCTGCCTCCACGCGCACAGCGCGCCGTAGAGGATGCCGCCGAGCACCGCGATGCCGGCGAACGTCGCGGCGTACTCCGCGCTGGCCTCGGGGAAGAGCCCCATCGAGAAGCGGAGGTAGCCGTACGTTCCCATCTTGAGGAGGACGGCGGCGAGGATGATCGAGCCCGCGGTCGGAGCCTCGGTGTGCGCGTCCGGCAGCCACGTGTGCAGCGGGAACATCGGCACCTTGATGAAGAACGAGATCGTGAAGCCCGCGAAGAGCCAGATCTGGATGTGCCGGGGGAACTGGACGCGCTGCAGATCGAAGTAGTCGAACGACGGCACGCCGTTGTTCAGCTTCGCGTACGTGTACCCGAGGTACAGGATGGCGGCGAGCATCAGGAGGCTGCCGAACATCGTGTAGATGAAGAACTTGAGCGCGCTCTTGATGCGGTTCGAGCCGCCCCAGACGCCGATCATCACGTACATCGGCACGAGCGTGAGCTCGAAGAACACGTAGAAGAGGAACAGGTCGAGCGCGACGAACGCGCCGATCATCCCGGCCTCGAGGAGCAGGAGCGAGAAGCACCAGTCCTTGATCCGGCGGTCGATCGATCCGAACGACACGTACGCGGCCACCGGCGTGATGAACACCGTGAGCATCACGAGCCACAGCGAGATGCCGTCGAGCGCCACGTGGTAGTGGATGCCGAACCGCTCGATCCACATGAAGTCGTGGTTGAAGTGGTACGTGCGGCCCATGTCGACGCGCATCAGCGGGATGCTGGCGAACAGCGTCACGAGCATCACGATGAACGTCGTCGCCTTGAGGAGGCGCGGCGCCTGGCGCGGCATGAAGAGGATGGCGATGGCGCCGCCCAGCGGGAGGCCGATCAGCCACGACAGGAGCTTCGAGCTCTCGCCCGCGGCGGGCTCGGCGGCCTCGGCGGCGGTGGTCGCGAGGCCCGGCCACATGCGGGCGACGAACAGCGCGAACAGCCCCGCGATGAGCGCGAGCGGCAGGCGCACGTTCCAGCCGTGGCCGCGCGGCACCGCGACGGCGACCGCGCCGGCGAGCAGGGCGGGGAGGAGCGAGCCGACGAGCGCGTTCGAGGGGCTGAACGCGCTCATCTCCTTCGCCTGATCGCCGCGGCCGAGCAGCTGCGTGGCGACGACCATCAGGATGACGGCGACGAGGAAGGCGAACAAGCCCCCGATCCACGCGGGGCGGCCCGGCGCGGGCGGAAGGGCGGGCGAGGATACGGTCTTGGTGGCCATACGCGTCACCGATCTCCGAGCTGGATCTGCGCCGTGGGCGGAGCCTTCTCCGCGGCCGCGCGCTTGAGGACGAGCTCCTTCGTGCCCGTCCGTCCGAAGGCGTTACGGACCTCGAGCTTCACCGTCTGCGTCTTGCCCTCGTCGAGGTGCACCTTGACGCTGTCGGTGGGCGTGAAGTCCTTCGTCGTCGGCTCGTTCTTCGACGTGTCCGTGGTCCAGCGGAACTGGTAACCGGGGCCCGGCGCGGCGACGAGCGTGTAATCGCCGCTCGGCGTCTCGGTCACGCTGAAGTCGGGGTGCGGCGTGACGAAGAACCACCCGAGCGCCGCGAGGCCGACGACCATGACCGCCGCGTAGACGTGCACCACGCCGTTCTGCACGACGCGGAGCACGGTGCCGAACGCGGCGACGAGCAGGGCCGAGAGGCGCGCGATGACGAAGTCGACGAGCCCCTGGTCGACCGACGACGCGGTGTCCGCGAGGGCATCGACGCCGGCGACGACGGTCTTGTCGTACGCCTCGTCGACCTTCCACTTCGCGTACGCCATGCGGTAGAGCCGCGGCCACGCGAGCGCGATCTGCTTCGCCGGCGCGCCCTTCTGGAGGACGTACATCCAGTAGGCCGCGTAGGCGCCGACGGCGAACGCGAGGAACGCGCCGATCGCCGAGATGAGCTCGCGCGAGTGCGCGACGTCGTGCTCGAGGAGCTTCACGCCCTTCGCGCCCTCCTCGAACACCGGCTCGAGCCAGTGCTCGATCGGCAGCGGGATGTTCGCCGCGAAGAGCTTGAGCGCGGCCGGGTTCAGCAGGCCGGCGCCGACCGCGAAGACGGCGAGGATGATGAGCGGGATGGTCATCGCCCGCGGCGACTCGTGCGGCGGGTAGCCCGGCTGCGTGAGGTCGTCGTGGTGCTCGTGATGATCGTCGTCGTCGTGCGACGCCTCGTCTTCGTGCGTGCCTTCGACCTTCTGCTCCGCCTTCGCGAGCATCGACGGGCGGCCGACGGTCCAGCCCTTGAAGTCGCCGAAGAAGGTGAGGAAGAGCGCCCGGCACATGTAGAACGACGTCATCGTCGCGGCCGTGATGCCCATGCCCCAGAGGACCCAGGGCGCCCAGGTCGGCGCGGTCCACGGCACCTGCTTGCCCAGCTGGATGCCGGCGGGCACGCTCACCAGCGTCTGCGCGAGGATCTCGTCCTTCGAGAACCAGCCGGCGGTGAGCGGCAGGCCGATGATCGCCGCGGTCGACAGCGCGAACGTCCAGAACGTGAGCGGCATGTACTTCTTGAGGCCGCCCATGTTGCGCATGTCCTGCGAACGGTCGTCGTCGTGGATGCGCGCGTGCATCGCGTGGATGACGCTGCCGGCCCCGAGGAAGAGGCAGGCCTTGAAGAACGCATGCGTGAAGACGTGGAAGAAGCCGGCAGTGAACGCCCCGACGCCGACGCCGAGGAACATGAAGCCGAGCTGGCTCACCGTGGAGTAGGCGAGCACCTTCTTGATGTCGTTCTGGACGAGGGCGATCGTCGCCGCGAGCAGCGCGGTCGCCGCGCCGGTGAACGCGATCACCGTCATCGTGACGGGCGAGAGCACGAACACGAACGACAGGCGGCAGATGAGGTACAGGCCCGCCGTGACCATCGTGGCCGCGTGGATGAGGGCGGAGACCGGCGTGGGGCCCGCCATCGCGTCCGGGAGCCAGGTGTAGAGCGGGATCTGCGCGCTCTTGCCCGTGCAGCCCAGGAAGAGCATCAGCGTGACCGCGGTGGCCGCGGTCATCGTCACCGGCTTCACCGGCTGGAGCTTCGACAGCGGGATGGTGATCCCGAGGAAGCTCGTGTCCGCGAACTGCCCGCCGCCGATCGGCCAGAGGTGCACCTGCGCCTCGCGGCTCGTCGACAGGAGGTTCGTCGCGTTCTTCGCGATGCCGTCCCAGTCGAGCGCGCCGGTCATCTGCAGGAGCAGGAACATGCCGACGATCAGGCCGAAGTCGCCGATGCGGTTCATGATGAACGCCTTCTTGCCGGCCGACGCGTTGGGCGTCTTGCCGTACCAGAAGCCGATCAGCAGGTAGCTGCACAGACCGACGCCCTCCCAGCCGATGAACAGCACCGGCAGGTTGTCCCCGAGGATGAGGACGAGCATCGAGAAGATGAACAGGTTGAGGTAGGCGAAGAAGCGCCAGTACCCCTTGTCCTCGATCATGTACGAGCTCGCGTAGACGTGGATGAGGAAGCCCACGCCCGTGACCACGAGCATCATGACGCCCGACAGCGCATCGACGCTGAAGCGGAAGTCGATCGAGACGGGCGCGCCGTGCGGCCCGGACACGCGCATCCACTCCCACGCGAGCCAGGAGACCTTCGCGTGCGCGTGCTTGGTGACCTCGTGCCCGTGCTCGGTGACCGTCTGCGCCGTCGCGTCGACGACGTTGTTCAGGCCGAGCAGGGTGACGACCGCCGCCACGAAGCTGATGCCGACGGCGACGAGCGCCATCATGCGGACCGCTTCCTTGCCGAGGCGCCGCCCGAAGACGCCGTTCACGAACGCGCCGATGAGCGGCATCAAGAGAACGACCGCGAGAAGCGAGAAGTCGTTCGGCTTGAAGACGTCGGTGATCGCTTTGCCGAGTTCCATCTTGGTCGACTCAGTTCTTCAAGAGGTCCGCTTCGTCCGAGCGGACGGTGCGGCGGACGCGGAAGAGCGAAAGGACGATCGCGAGGCCGACGGCCACTTCGGCGGCCTCGGCGGCGATGATGAAGAACGTGAACATCTGCCCGCTGTGCACGTTGTTCGGCAGCGTGCTCGACAGCGTCGCGTGGTGGCGGTTGAACGCGACCAGCGCGAGGTTCACGGCGTTGAGCATGATCTCGATGCTCATCAGGAGCACGAGCACGTTCCGCCGGAAGAGGAAGCCGATGCCGCCGATGGTGAACAGGAGCGCGGACAGACCGACGTAGTAGTCGATGGGGATCACGGATACGCCTCCGGATTCATCTTGCGCGCGGGCGCCTGGGCCGCCGGCGTCGCCTCGCGGGCTTGCTCGGCCACGGTCGTCTCGTGCTTTCCGCCACGGCCGCGCGCGACGGCGAGGGCGCCGATGATCGCGACCATGAGGAGCGCGCTCGAGAGCTCGAACGGCACGATGCCGTGCGTGAAGAGCATCTGTCCGAACGCGTCGATGCCGCCGTAGCCCGCGGGCGTCGCCGCGAGGACCTTCGGCGCCGGCGGCGCGGTCTTCACGAGGAGCCACATCGCCGAGAGCCCGGCGGCGCCGAACAGGGCGGCCGACGCCGTTCGTGGGATGCGTCCGCGGTGATCGGTCGGCGTGCTCGCGCTCGGGCCGAGCAGCATGATCACGAAGAGGAAGAGGACGACGATCGCGCCCGCGTAGACGATCAGCTGGATCGCGGCGAGGAACTGGGCGTGCAGCGCCAGGAACAGGCCCGCGATGCTGAGGATCATCAGCAGGAGCCCCATCGCGCCGCGGATCGGGTTCTTCGCCGACACCGTACCGACCGCGCCGGCGACCGCGAGCACGGCGCAGCACCAGAAGTACGTCTGACCGAGGGTCCACTCTGTCTGGTTCACGGCTTCCTCCGGATGCTCATGCGAGTGGAGCGACGGTGAGCTTCGCGTCCGTGCCCGCGCGCTCGCCGCGGACGTACGCCTCGAACTCCTTCCTGAACTTCTTCAGGAAGCCGAGCGCGGGCATCGCGGTGCCTTCGCCGAACGCGCAGATGGTGTTGCCCATGATGTTGTTGGCGATGTCGTGGAGCGAGTTCAGCTCGTCCATCGAGCACGTGCCTGCCATCAGCTTCTCGGCGATGCGGAAGAGCCAGCCCGATCCCTCGCGGCACGGCGTGCACTGACCGCACGACTCGTGGCGATAGAACTGCATCAGGTTGTGGAACGCCGCGATCGGGTCGGTGCCCTCGGCCATGACCGTCGCGCAGCAGGTGCCGAGCATGGTCCCCATGTTGCGGAACGTGTCGACCCCGAGCGGGACGTCGAGGACGCTCTTGCCGTGCCAGGCGTGGAGCGGCGACTTCTCGTCGGGCGCGTTCACCACGTCCTCCGCGCGGAGCACCGGCGTCGACGACCCGCCCGGGATGACCGCGAACAGGGCCTTGTCGCCGAGGATGCCGCCGCCGAGATCGTAGATGAGCTCGCGGAGCGTGAGACCGACGGCGCACTCGAAGACGCCGGGGCGCTTCACGTGGCCGTTCACGCCGAAGAGGCGGACGCCGCCGTCGTTCAGGTGATGGATCGCCGAGAGCTTCGAGAACT
>JBDHVD010000142.1:0-18036 GCA_039809525.1 Labilithrix sp.
AGGGCGGGTCGACGTCCGGGCGCCGCGCGCTCGGACGCGGGCTCGATGCGCTGCTCCCGACGACGCCGAAGGCGCCCGCGGGGTACGGCGACAAGAGCGTGTTCTCGTGCGCCCTCGAGAAGCTCGTCCCGCAGAAGGGCCAGCCGCGCCAGCACTTCGCGAAGGAGAAGATCGAGGAGCTGGCGCAGTCGATCAAGGAGCACGGCCTCCTCGAGCCGATCGTCGTCCGCCGCGTGCCCGGCCAGGACCGCTTCGAGATCATCGCCGGCGAGCGCCGCTGGCGCGCGTCGCAGAAGGCAGGGCTCCGCGAGGTCCTCGTCGTCGTCAAGGACGTCTCGCCGAAGTCGGCGTTCGAGCTCGCCCTCATCGAGAACGTCCAGCGCGAGGACCTGAACCCCGTCGAGCTCGCCGAGGCGCTCGACCGCCTGGTGAAGGAGCACGGCTACACGCAGGAGACGCTCGCCGAGCGGCTCGGCAAGGACCGCACGACGGTCGCCAACTCGCTCCGCCTCCTCAAGCTCCCCGCCTCGGTGCGGAGCCGCGTGATCTCCGGCGAGCTCACCGAGGGGCACGCGCGTGCGCTCCTCGGCGCGCCCGATCCGGCGAAGATCGAGGACCTCGCCGAGAAGGTGGTGCGCGGGCGTATGAGCGTGCGCGCGGCCGAGGCCCTGGTGCGCAATGCGAAGAAGGGCAAGGGCGGCGGCAAGGGCGCGGCCAAGCCGGGGGAGAAGACCTCGGCGGCCATCCGCGACCTCGAGGCGAGGCTCACCCGCGCCGCGGGGACGAAGGTCGTCGTGCGCGACAGCGGCAACAAGGGCGAGCTCGCGATCCCGTACGGGGACCTCGATCACCTCGACCGCATCCTCGCGCGCGTCTTCAAGATCAGCTGAGGGAGCGACGCATGACCGCCTCGATCATCGACGGAAAGAAGCTCGCCGAGACCGTCCGCGCCGAGGTGAAGGACGGCGTCGCCGCGTTCGTGAAGGAGCACGGCCGCGCGCCGGGCCTCGAGGTGGTCCTCGTCGGAGAGGATCCCGCGAGCCAGGTCTACACGCGCAACAAGGAGAAGGCGGCGAAGGAGGTCGGCATCCGCGGCGTGCTCCACACGCTGCCGGTGACGACGACCGAGGCCGAGCTCCTCGCGCTGCTCGATCGGCTGAACCGCGACGACACGGTCGACGGCATCCTCGTCCAGCTCCCGCTGCCGAAGCAGATCGGCGAGCAGAAGGTGCTCGACGCGGTCGCGCCCGAGAAGGACGTCGACGGCTTCCACCCGGTGAACGCGGGCCTGCTCGCGTCGGGCCGCCCGGCCCTCGTGCCGTGCACGCCGCGCGGCTGCATGCGCATGCTCGCGAGCACGGGCGTGAAGCTCGAGGGCGCGCGCGCCGTCGTCGTCGGCCGCTCGAACATCGTGGGCAAGCCGATGGCGCAGCTCCTCCTCGCCCAGAGCGCGACGGTCACCATCGCGCACTCGCGCACCAGGGACCTCCCGGGGCTGTGCCGCGAGGCGGACGTCCTCGTCGCCGCCGTGGGCCGCGCCGAGATGATCAAGGGCGACTGGGTGAAGCCGGGCGCCGTCGTCATCGACGTCGGGATCAACCGCGTCCTGTCTGGTACTCCTCCCTCGCTTCGCTCGGTCGTCGAAACCCCGAGCGCGGAGAAGAAGTCGAAGCTCGTCGGCGACGTCGCCTTCGGCGAGGCCAAGGAGCGCGCGGCGTTCATCACGCCGGTGCCGGGCGGCGTCGGCCCGATGACCATCGCGTGCCTGCTCGAGAACACGCTCGTCGCCGCGAAGCGCCGCGTCGCGCAGCGCTGAATCCTTGCGACCACGACCCGCGACGCGGCTCCCCCTTTCATGAACGTGCTCCGCGCCGCGTGGATCCCGCTGCTCGTATCGTCCTTCGTCGCGTGCGGCGGCGCCCCGGCGCCCGGACCGACCGTCGCGAAGGACGGCTTCACCATCGACGCGGAGCTCTGGCGCGGCGACGAGGCGGTCATCGTCAACCGCGCGTCGTTCGAGCTCGCGTGCCCGAAGGACCAGGTGGCCACGCACGTCCTCGCCGCGGCGAGGCACGCGCGCTCGCTGTCGGACGTGGTCATGCGCGCGGCGCAGGTCGGCGTCGACGCGTGCGGGAAGCGCGCGGTCTACGTGTACCTGTCGCAGCAGGGCCAGTGGGTCATGAACACCGCGCGCGAGTGAGCCCGCGCGCGCGTCGCATCCTCAGGGCAGGCCGCTGACCGGCGCGGGCACGAGGCTCGCGTTCTTCGTGCCGTCGCCGATCTGGCCGTTCGTGTTGTCGCCCCAGCACACGACCGCGCCCGTCGCCCGCCGGGCGCACGCGTGCCACTGCCCGACGGTGATCGCGACGGCATCGGTGAGCCCGGTGACCGGTACGGGCGTGCCCGACGCGTCCTTCGTCCCGTTGCCGAGCTGGCCGAAGTTGTTCGAGCCCCAGCAGACGACCGCGCCGCTCGCGCGGAGCGCGCAGACGCTGGTGTGACCGACCGAGATCTGCTTCGCGTCGCCGAGGCCGAGGACGCTCGTGCCCGGCGCGAGCGCGTCGTCGGCCGCGTCGGTCGTCCCGATCCCCAGCTTGCCGCTGTTGTTGCTGCCCCAGCAGACCACGGTGCCGTTCGTGCGGCGCGCGCACGTGTCGTACGGACCGGTCGAGATCTCGACCGCGTCGGTGAGCCCGGTCACCGGCACCGGCACGTAGCTCGTGTCCGTCGTGCCGTTGCCGAGCTGTCCGTCGCTGTTCTTCCCCCAGCACACGACGGCGCCCGACGCCCTGCGCGCGCACGTGTGCGAGCTGGCGCTGATCTCGACGGCGTCGGTGAGGTCCTTCACCGGGACCGGGGCGGCACGTTGGTCGTTGGTGCCGTCGCCGAGGCAGCCGAACGCGTTGTCGCCCCAGCAGACCACGGTGCCCGACGCCCGTCGCGCGCAGGAGTGGAACTCGCCGACGTCGATCTCCACCGCGTCGGAGAGGTCCTTCACCGCCACCGGCGTGAGGCTCTCGAGCTTCGTGTCGTCGCCCTCGCCGAGCTGGCCGTCGCTCGCGCGTCCCCAGCACACGACGGCGCCCGACGCCCGGCGCGCGCACGTGTGGTTCGTGCCGGGGCCGACCTCGACCGCGTCGTCGACCCCTTGCACCTCGACGAACGACAGCGCGGGCGTCTTGTTGCCGCCGCCGAGCTCACCCTCGTCGTTCGTCCCCCAGCACGCGATCTTGCCCGACGGCCGCAGCACGCAGGTGTGATGCGTCTCCGTCCAGAGCGCGCCCCCGCCTCCGCCCGCGTCGACCGGCGGCGCCGCGTCCTCGGACCCGCCGCCTCCGTCGGCCGCCGGGGTGCCGCCTCCTGCGTCCACGGCGCTGGGCGTCCCCGCATCGGGTGCAGCCGCCGGATCGGGGCTGGACGAGTCGTCGCACGCCGCGGCGAGGACGAGCGCGAGACCGACGCCACCGAGGAAAGCCTTTCGCATCGATCCAATCTCGCATGCGAGCCGGGCCTTGTCCCGATCGATACATGTGTTAGTTGTCACCCGTTCGATCGCTTGCGCGCTGGTACGCTCTCGCGCATGAACCGCGTGATCGCCGCTGGTCTCCTCGCGGGCGCGGCGGTGGTCGTGCGCGATGCCGGCGCGTGCTCGTGCATGCCGCCCGAGGCCGCGCTGCTCGCGCCCGACCGCGTCGACGACGCGCCCGTGAACGCGAAGGTCCGCATCGAGGTCCCCTCGTATGCCGGCGCGGCGGCGCCGCTGCTGCGCGTCCACGGCGGCGCGGACGTCCCGGTGACGACCCGGAAGATCGCGGGCGGCGATCTCGACGTGATCGAGCTCACGCCGGCGGCGCCGCTCGCGCCGTCGACGCAGTACGAGGTCGCGACGATCGACCGGAGCCGCCACCCGCCGGTGCACGTGCTCGGCACGTTCAAGACCGGCGCGGCGACGTCGGATACGACCGCGCCGCGCTTCGATCGGCTCGGCCCGCCGGTGACGTCGCGCCCCGGCGCGAACGCGATGTCGAGCTCGTGCGGGGTGCCCGGGCCGTGGGTGACGTTCGACGACGTGGCGCTCACCGATCCCGGGCGGCCGGACGCGCAGCTGTTCATCGGTGTCTGGCTCGGCGACGCGTCGGGCAAGATCGACGACACGAAGCCGCCGGCGCGCCTCCTCCGCGCCTCGCGCGGCTCGCTCGTGCTCGGCAAGTCGTCGCTGTGCATGCCGCACGACTTCGCGTTCCCGGCGTCCGCGCATGCGTGGGTCGGGCTGGCGCCGATCGACGAGGCGGGCAACGCGGGCGCGCTGCGCAAGGTGAAGGTCGATCTCAAGGCGGGCAAGCCTTGAGGCGGCTCGCGCTCGCGATGGCCGTCGCCGCGTGCGGGCACGGCGGCGTGCGGGCGAGCGAGTCGATCACCGTCGCGCCCGAGCCGGTGACCGCGCCGCCCCTCGTCGTCTCCGGCGAGGCGGCGCGACCCCCGGCGTTCGAGGGCGCGCCGATCGAGATCGCCATCGGCGGGACGATGATCTGCGTGCGCCTCGAGGGGAAGGTCCATTGCGACGCCGACGCGCCGGCAGACGCGCCGGTCGCGGCGTGGCCGTCGCTGCCCGGGATCGACGACGCGATCGACGTGAGCCTCGGGCGCATCGCCGGATGCGTCGCGACACGCCGGGGGACGGTCCACTGCTTCGGCGACAACTCGCACGGACAGCTCGGCGCCGGCCTCCGCGACGAGCGCAGCGACGCGCCGGTGCAGGTCCTCGGCGTGAGCGGCGCGCGCAGGGTGGTGATGGGTGAGCTGCACGCGTGCGCGATCCTCGACGACGAGACGGTGCGCTGCTGGGGCGACAACCAGAACGGCGAGACCGGCGGCACGACGTCGTACGCGCCCGCCGCGCGCGAGCTCGTCCGGGCGAACGCGGTGCCGGGCGTGTCCGGCACGATCGAGCTCGCGCTCACCTACGGCTCGACGTGCGCGCTCGCGAAGAGCGGCGACGTGCGCTGCTGGGGCACGAGCATCGGGCCGGAGCAGCAGAAGGCGCGCGGCCACAACGACGAGACGCCCTTCCGCGTGCCCTCGCTGGCCAAGACCGAGGACCTCGCGGCGGGCAGCGGCGCGTTCTGCGCCGTCCGCAGCGACGGCGTGACGTGCCTCGGATCGAGCTACGCGCTCGGCACCCAGACCGCGATCCGCGGCGCGGCGAAGGTGCGGGTCGGAGGCTCGCACGCCTGCGTGCTCACGCGCGACGCGCGCGTGTGGTGCTGGGGCTTCAACAGCGGCGGCGAGCTCGGTCGCGAGGACGAGGCGCGCCACGGCTACGAGCCGTACGCGCCGGCGGTCGTCGCGGGCCTCCCGTCGGTCCGGGACCTCGCCGCCGGCGGATCGATGTCGTGCGCCGTCGCGTCGAGCGACGAGGTCTGGTGCTGGGGGACGTGGCCGTACGGCGGAAAGCGCGGCGCGCGCACCGAGCGGACGCCCGTGCGCCTGCCGATCCGCTGAGCGATCAGGTCATCTCGTTCATCGGGCGGAGGATGACGTTCACCACGCGCGTCCGATCGCGCGGCAGCACCGCGAGGAGCACCGCCTCCGCCACGTCCTCGGCGGTGGAGAAGCCCTTCATGTTGGCCCCGTCGTAGGTGCGACCGTCGCCGATCGCGAAGTGGGTCTCGACCCCGCCCGGGCACACGAGGGAGACCTTGATGTTCTTCTGGTAGAACTCGCGGTCGAGCGATTGCGAGAGCGCCACCTGCGCGAACTTCGACATGCAGTAGATGCCCTCGCTGGGGTAGCCCTGCAGGCCGGCGACGCTCGAGAGGTTCACGATGTTCCCGCCGCCCTGCTTCAGCATGTGCGGGATGACCTCCTTGCAGAACGCCCACGTCGACTTCGCGTTCGTGGCCATGATCCGGTCGTAGTCCTCCTCGGTCCAGTCGAGGAACGGCCGGTAGCCGCCGATGCCCGCGTTGTTCACCAGGATGTCGATGCGCCCGAACGCGTCGACCGCGCCCTTCACCGCGGCGGCGACGTCGGCGTACTTCGTGACGTCGCAGGTGAACGTCTTGCACTTGCCTCCGGCCGCGGCGACGTCCTTCTCGAGCTGCTCGAGGTCCGCCTTCTTGCGCGCGACGCCGACGATCGTGGCGCCTTCCTTGGCGAGCGCGATCGAGCTCGCGTGTCCGATCCCGCGGCTCGCACCGGTGACGAGCGCGATCTTGTCCTTCAGGCGCATGGGCAGTCCTCCATTCGAGAGGACGGCAGCCTATCAAGTCAGGCGCGGCGGCGTCGATGGCGCGCGCGGTCGAGCGCCACCGCCACCACGATGATGCCGCCGGTCACGATCTCCTGCACCCACCCCGGCATGCCGAGCTGCGTCGCGCCGACGCGGATGACGATCATGAGGAGCGCGCCGAGCACCGAGCCGACGACGCTCCCCTGCCCGCCCGTGAGCGGCGCGCCGCCGATGACGACCGCCGCGATGACGTCGAGCTCGAGCCCGACCGACACCGTGGGATCGCCCACCGAGAGCTGCGAGAACTGCATGATCCCGGCGACGCCGGTGAGCATCGCCGAGGCGACGTACACCGCGAGCTTCACCGCCGACGGATCGATCCCGCAGAGGCGCGCGGCGGCCTCGTTCGATCCGACGGCGAAGACGTGGCGGCCGAAGCGCGTGAACGTCAGCGTCGCCGCGACGAGCGCCGCCAGCGCGAGGGCGATCCACACGCCGGGCGACGAGACGTTCGCGGTGAGCAGGTGATCGAGGCCCTGCGCGTCGGCCTGCACCGTCGCCTCGTTCGCGAGGCCCTTGGCCGCGCCGCGGAGCGCGCTCATCGTGCCGAGCGTCACCACGAAGGGCATCATGCGGAAGCGCCCGACGAGGACGCCGGTGAACAGCCCCACGCCGCCGTTCACCGCGAGCGCGACCAGCACCGCGGTCGCCGGAGACGCCCCGCCCTTCAGGAGCTTCGCGACGACCACGGTGGTGAGGGCGACGAGGGATCCGATCGACAGGTCGATGCCACCGGTGACGATGACCATGGTCATGCCGAGCGCGCAGATGCCGACGATCACCGTCTGCTGCGCGATGGTGAGCGTGGTCGCGCCGGTGACGAAGCCCTTCGGCGTGAGGACGGCGAAGAAGACGTAGACGACGATCAGCGCCGCGAGCGGGCCGAGCCACGCGGGGCGGCGCTTCACGAGGCCGCCTCGAGGAGGAGCGACTCCTCGGTCCACTCGGCCGCCGGCTTCGAGGGCCCGAGCTCGCCGTTCTTGAGCACCGCGATGCGGTCGCACGTGGTGACGAGCTCCTCGAGCTGGCTCGAGACGAGCACGATGCCCTTGCCCTGCCTCGCCAGCTCGCGGAGGAGCTCCATCACCTGCGCCTTCGAGGCGACGTCGATCCCGCGCGTGGGCTCGTCGATCAGGAGCACGTCGTAATCCTCGCGCAGGAGACGTGCAATCTGCACCTTTTGCTGGTTCCCCCCCGAGAGATCGCCCACCGCCTGGTCCGGCCCGCTCGCGCGCACCGCGAGCCGCTCGATCCACGCCGCGCCCTCGCGGAAGAGCGACGCGGGGGCGGCGAAGAGCGCGCCGCGCCGCGACAGCGTGACGTTCTCGGCGATCGAGCGCGCGAGCATGAGCCCCTCGCCGCCGCGGTCCTCGCTGAGGAGGCCGGCGCCCCGGGGCGCGCGGAGGCGCACGCTGCCCGCGCGCTTCCGGTCGAGCCCCACGATCACGCGGAGCGTCTCGGTGCGCCCCGAGCCGACGACGCCGGCGATGCCGAGGATCTCGCCGCGGCGGAGGACGAAGCTGACCGAGCGCGGCTTGCCCTCGCCCGCCATCGCCTCGACCTCGAGCAGGACCTCGCGCCCGTCCTCCTTCGGCGCCGCCTCGGCCGCGGCCTCCGTCTCCCTGCGCGCCTCCTGGAGCTCGCGGCCGAGCATCTCGGCGACGATCTGCTCGGGCGGCGTCGCCTTCGCG
This sequence comes from Labilithrix sp., assembly GCA_039809525.1. Classification (GTDB taxonomy): domain Bacteria; phylum Myxococcota_A; class Polyangia; order Polyangiales; family Polyangiaceae; genus Labilithrix. The sequence continues at coordinate 7,984 of JBDHVD010000142.1, forward strand.
TCGCCCGAGCCCTGCACCTTGCCGTCGCGCAGCACGGTGTAGCGATCGGCATGCGCGCGGACGTCGCGGAGGAAGTGGGTCACGAGGATGATCGCGACGCCCGACGCCTTCAGCGCATGCACGCGCTCGAAGAGCCGCTGCGCGTCGTCGTGGCCGAGGCTCGCGGTCGGCTCGTCGAGGACGAGCACCTTCGCCGTCGTGCCGCCCTGCGCGAGCGCCCGCGCGATCTCGACGAGCTGCTGATCGGCGACGCGGAGCTCGCGGGCGTGCGCGTCGAGCGGGATCTTCCTCGGATCGCCGGTGACGAGCTGCATGGCGCGCTCGGCCACCGCCCTCGCCTCGGCGGGCCGGACGACGCCCGCCTTCGCCGGCTCGAGCCCGAGCACCACGTTCTCCACCACCGTGAGATCGGGGCAGAGCGTGCGCTCCTGCGGGACCATCACCACCCCTCGCCCGCGGGCGTCGCGCGGCGTGCGCGGCCGGTACGCCTCGCCGCCGAGCGTCATCGCCCCCCGGTCGGCCGTCTCGATGCCGAGCAGGATGCGCATCAGCGTGCTCTTGCCCGCGCCGTTCTCCCCGAGCAGCGCGTGCACCTCGCCCGCGGCGACGGACAGGGTCACGCCGCGGAGCACCGAGACCGGCCCGAACGACTTCTCGATCGCGTCGAGCCCGAGCAGCGCCGTCACTCGTTCAGCCACTTCTTCAGATCGGGCTGGATGATCTCCTTCACCGCCGGGTCCTCGAGGTTCTCCTTGGTGACGAGGCGCGCGCCGGTGTCGATGCGCTTCTCGACCTTCCCTCCGCGGAGGTGCTCGACCATCGTCTTGACCGCGACGTAGCCCATGTTGAACGGGTTCTGGACGACGAGCCCGTCGACGTCGCCTTCCTTCAGCGCGCCGATCAGCTTCTCGGAGCTGTCGAAGCCGACGAACTTCACCTTCTTCGCCACGCCCGTCTTCTTGAGCGCCTGCAGCATGCCGAACGTCGTCGACTCGTTCGGCGTGAACACGCCCTGCACGTTGCCCTCCGCCGCCTTCTGCGCGAGGAGCAGGCTCTCGCTCTTCGCCATCGCGCTCTCGGTGGTCGCGCCGCCGTACTGGTTGTCGCTGATCACCTTCAGCTCCGGCGTCGCCTTCACCGCGTCGAGGAAGCCCTTCTCGCGGTTCATCGTGCTCGCGGAGGCCTCCTGGTAGCGGAGCACGACGACGTTGCCCTTCCCGCCGGGGAGGATCTTCGCCATGTGCTCGGCCGCGAGCTTGCCCGCCGCCTGGTTGTCGGTGGCGACGAAGCTCACGTGGTCCTCGCCCTGGAGATCCGAGTCGAAGATCACGACCGGGATCTTCGCCGCCGAGGCCGCCTTCACCGGCGCGCGGAGCGCGGTGTCGTTCAGCGGCGCGAGGACGATGCCGGAGACGCCCTGCGCGACGAACGTGTTCACCACGTCGATCTGCGCCTTGAGGTCGTCCTCCTTCAGCGGCCCCTTCCACACGAGGTCCACGTCGAGCTCGCGCGACGCCTTCACCGCCCCGGCATGCACGCTCTTCCAGAACTCGTGCGTGGTGCCCTTCGGGATGACCGCGATCTTGATCCGGCCGCTCTTCGCGGCGCCTCCGTCCCCTTCGGTCTTCGCGCCGTCCTTCGGACAGCCGGCCAGGACCAGTGCGGCAGAAGCACACAGCACGAGGAGCGCGCGGCGCGTCGTCATCACGCGCGCAATCATAGAACGATCGCCGGCCCGAGAGCGCGTTCTCGGCTACGCCTCGCGCCGGACGGGCGCGCGCGCGTCGAGGAGGTAGCCGTCGTCGCGGGTGACGAGGAGCGGCTCGAGGCCGAGGCGGCGCAGGCGGCGGATCGCGCTGTACACGCGGAGGAGCCCCGCGCTGTGACGCATGCGCTCGCCGGGCCAGCCCGCGTCGATGAGCTGCTCGGCGGAGAGCGCGGTGCCCGGACGCGCGAGGCGCTCCTCGACCAGCCGATCGAGGAGCCGGCGCACCGGGCCGTAGCGCACGAGGTCGACGCGCGCGCCGCCCGGCGGCGTCATCCACCGCGCGTCGCGCCCGACGACGAGCGCATGCGCCTCGTCGGTCGACGCCCGGAGCGACACCGGCGAGGCCTCGAGCAGGTCCTCGACCACCCGGCGCGCGACGAGCACGTCGGGCGGAGCGGCCTCGGCGTGCGCCGCCCGATCGAGCATCGCCCGCGCCTCGCGCATGGCGGCGTCGCGCGCGGTCCCGGTCGCGCCGCGCGTGCGGAGGAGCTCGACCGCCGATGCATGGAGCGCCAGCGCGAGCTCGGACGCGGGATCGTCGGCCGCCACGGCCCTGGCCCGCGCGAGCCGCGCATCCGCCTCCGCGAGATCGCCGAGCGCGGCGAGCGCGACCGCGGCATGGCCGTGCACCACGGCGCTCCCGCGCATCACGCCGGCTCGCGCCAGCGCCGCGAGCGCGCGATCGAACGCGTCGACCGCCGCCGCGTGCTCGCCCCGGGCATGCGCGGCGGCGCCGTCGCGATAGAGCGCGATCGCGTGGCGCCAGCGCTCCCCCGCCTCGCGCTCGGTCGCCACGATCGCCGCCACGTGATCGGGCAGCCGGTCGAGCGAGGCCTCGGGCGCGCGCGCGAGCACCTCGCGCGGCAGACCGCGGGCGACCTCGCGCGCGTCCTGACCGACGAGCGGCGCGAAGCCGAGCACCTTCTCCTGCCGGACCACGTCGCCCCGCTCGACGTGGATCGCGAGGGCGTCGCGCAGGTGCGCGAGCGCGGCGTCGGGCTTGCCCTGGAACGCGCGCAGGATGCCGAGCGCGACGTGCGCGTCCGCCTCGCCGCGGGCGCTGCCCTGGGCGCGGTGCATCGCGCGCGCGCGCTCGAGCGCGTCCTCCGCCTCGGCGAGGCGGGCCATCGCGGTGAGCGCCCAGCCGAGGCTCCGCGTCGCCTCCGCGCGCGTCGTCTCGTCGCCGGCGCCGGCCGCGAGATCGAGCGCGCGGCGGAGCTCCGTCTCCGCATCGGTCATCTTCCCGACCTCGAGCGTCACGCGCGCCTTCGCCACGAGCGCGCGCGCGAGGAGCGCGGGATCGCCGGCCCGCTCCGCCGTGTCGACCGCGCGCGCGAGCACGTCGGCGCGGAGCTCGAACAGCCCGCGGAAGAGCAGCAGGTCGGTGAGCGCGAGCACCCCGTCCGCGGCGGCCGCCGGATCGCGCTCGCGCGTCGCCTCGAACGCCGCGATCACCTCGGGCAAGAGCTCGCCGAGCGCGTCGAGCGCACGGACGCCGTCCTCGCCGTACGTGCGCGCGGCCCACGACTTCGCCTCGCCGAAGACGTGCGCGGCGTGACGCGCGAGCACCCCGCTCGCGGGATCGATCTTCTCGCGCGCCCACGAGCGCACGGTCTCGAACATCCGCAGGCGCGCGCGGCCCGAGCCCGCGTCCGCGCGCACGATCAGCGAGCGGCGGAGCAGGCCCTCGACGACGTCGAGCGGCTCGACGCCCTCGAGCGCGAGCACGTCCTCGGCCGCCTCGATGCCGAACGGCGCGGCGAACACCGAGAGCTGCACGAGCGCGCTCTTCTCCGCGTCGCCGAGCAGGTCCCACGACCAGTCGAGCGTCGCACGCATCGTCGCGCGCGCATCCGCGAGCACGTCGATGCGCTCGGACAGGCGCCGGAGGAGCTCGGGCGCGGTGAGCAGGCCGAGGCGCGAGGCCGCCAGCTCGATCGCGAGCGGCAGCCGGTCGACGCGCGCGACGATCGCGGCGACGTCCTCGTCGCGCATCTCCACGGCGCCGCCGGCCGCGGTGCGCGCACGCTCGAGGAACATCGCGCGGGCGTCCTCGTCCGCGAGCGGCGCGAGCAGGACCTTCTCCTCGCCGCGCGCCCCGATCGGCTCGCGCGAGGTCGCCAGGATCCGCGCCTCGCGCGCCTCGTCGAGGATCGCGGTCACCAGGGTCTCGCCCGCGGCGCCGAGCTGCTCGACGTTGTCGAGGACGAGCAGCGCCGCGCCCGCGCGCGCGATCGCCTTCGCGACCGCGGCGAGGCCCTGCGTCGCCTTCGACTCGGCGGACACCTTCGCGCCGACCGCGCCCGCGGTCGCGCGCACCGCCGCCTCGAGCGTACGTGCGCCGGCGAGGGCGACGAACGCGGCCCCCGGCGTGCGTGCCGCCGCCTCGAGCGCGAGCCGCGTCTTGCCCACCCCGCCGACGCCGACGATGCTGACGAGACGCGCGCCGGACGCGAAGCGCCGCTCGATCTCCTCGAGCTCGGCGCCGCGGCCGAAGAACGACGTCTCGTCGCGCGGGAGCATCAGGTCCCGCCGGGCTGGTTCAGCACGATGACCTTCACGTCGATGGTCTTCGTCTCGTCGCCGCGCTGGACGGTGACCTTCACCACGTCGCCCGGCTTGTGCGAGTCGAGCACGGTGTAGAGATCGTCGAAGTTCTGCACGCGCTGGTCGTCGACGCCGATGATGATGTCGCCGAGGACGATGCCGCGGTTGGTCTGGGTGATGCCCTTGAGCCCGGCCTGCGCCGCGGGGCTGCCGTCCGGCACCGACAGCACGATCACCCCGCGGATGCCGACGCGCCGCTCGAGCTTCTGCACCGGATCGATGCCGATGCCGAGCCCGAGCTGCTCCGCGCGTCCGGTCTTGATGATCTGCGGGACGATGCGCGCGATCGTCGCCACCGGGACGGCGAAGCCGATGCCCGCGGAGGCGCCCGACTTCGAGTAGATCATCGTGTTCATCCCGATGAGCTGGCCCTGCGAGTCGAGCAGCGGACCGCCGGAGTTGCCCGGGTTGATCGCGGCGTCCGTCTGGATCATGTCGCGGATGCTCACGCCGCCCGCGCCCTGGACCTGCCGCCCGATCGCGCTGACCACGCCGGTGGTGAGCGTGTGATCGAGGCCGAACGGGTTGCCGATCGCGACCGCCTTCTGGCCGACCTCGAGCTGCTGCCCCTTCGCCAGCTTGATCGGGACGAAGAGGCTCGGCGGAGCGTTCTTCACCTTGATCACCGCGATGTCCTTGCGCGGCTCGACGCCGACCAGCGTCGCGTCGAACGTCTGCTGATCGTGGAACGCGACGCTCAGCGAGCGGGCGCCCTCGACCACGTGATAGTTCGTGACGATGTGGCCCTGCTCGTCCCAGATGAAGCCGGAGCCCGAGCCCGCGGGCACCTCCTGGGCGACCCCCGCGAGGTAGTCGACGACGACGCGGGTCTGCGTGACGAACACCGTCGACGGCGCCGCGGCGCGGAAGACGGCGATGGTGTTCTTCTCGTCCTCGATGCGTGCGCCCGGCGGGAGCGGCGGAACGGCCGGCGCGGTGACGCTGGCGCTCTGCCCGGGCGCGGAGGGCGCGGCATCGGGCATCGGCTGCGCCTTCTTGCAGGAGACGACGGTCGCGAGGGCGGCGAAGAGAAGGGCGTGCGTGACGCGCATGACGCGCCCACTCTAGCAAAAACGGCCTCAGGTCTTGCGCGGGCGCTTCACCGCGTACTCGTCGAGACGGCGGAGCAGCGTCCGGCGCGAGATGCCGAGCATCTCGGCGGCCTGCGTCTGGTTGCCTCCGCACTGGGCGAGGGCCGCGAGGATGCGTTCGCGCTCGAGATCGGCCATCTCGTCGGGCAGGGTCGATCCGAACGCGATGGTCGACGCGGCGGCGCTCGGCGTCGGGCCCATCGACGTCGGCGGCTGCGACGGCGACACGCGCGGGGGCAGCGCGCTCGGCGGGCGCGACGTGCGTTCCGGCAACCCGAGGTGCTCGGGCGCGATCGCGATGCCGCGGCAGAACACGATCGCGCGCTCGATGACGTTTCGCAGCTCGCGCACGTTGCCCGGCCACCAGTACGTCTTCAGCACCGCCATCGCCGCGTCGGAGATGGGGATGATCGGCCGCTTCGACTCGCGGCAGAAGCGCGCCGCGAGCTCGTTCGCGAGCCGCGGGATCTCCTCCACGCGCTCGCGGAGCGGCGGGATCACCACGCTGACACCGTTCAGGCGGTAGTAGAGGTCCTGGCGGAACGCGCCGGTCCCCACCATCTCCTCGAGGTCGCGGTGCGTCGCCGCGACGAAGCGGACGTCGACCGCCTTCGGCCGGAGGCTGCCGAGGCGCATCACCTCGCGGCTCTCGACGACGCGCAGGAGCTTCGCCTGCGTCGCGAGCGTGAGCTCGCCCACCTCGTCGAGGAAGAGCGTGCCGCCCTCGGCCGCCTCGATGAGCCCGGGCTTCGCCTGGGTCGCGCCGGTGAACGCGCCGCGCTCGTAGCCGAACAGCTCGCCCTCGAGGAGCTGCTCGGGGAACGCCGCGCAGTTCAGCTTCACGAGCGGCTTCGGCGCGCGCGCCGAGCGCCGGTGGATCTCCTCGGCGATGACCTCCTTGCCCGTGCCGGTCTCGCCGCGGACGATCACCGTGATGTTGCTCTGGGCGACGTTGTCGACCATGCGGAGCAGGTGCTGCATGCCGGGCGACAGGTCCGGGCGCGGCGCCGGGCTCGAGAGCCCGCGCGAGCCCGTCACCGCCTCGCCGCCCTCGACCTGGACGACGGCCATCGTCTCGCCGAGCTCGAGGATGGTCGCGATGCCGACCGGAACCGGCACGTGCGGCGTGACCTTCTTGCCGCCGATCGCCGTGCCGTTGAAGCTCCCGTGGTCCACCACCTTCAGCTGCTCTCCCAGCTGGAGCGTCGCGTGGCGGCGCGAGACCGTGACGTGCTCGATGCGGATCCCGGCGTCCTCGCCTCGCCCGAGCACGACCTCGCCGCTGCGCGGGAGCGCGTGCGACGTCACCTGACCTCCGCAGAAGACGATCAAGCGGAGGCCGGCAGACGGATCGGCCGCGCGCGGAACGACGGAGCGCGTTCGATCCTCGACCATTTCGCGATCGAACTTACCATGTCCGCGCCATGGACGAGTGCATGCGGTGCGGCGCCTGCTGCTTCTCCGAGTCGCCGCGACACGCGCAGGTGACGGGAGACGACCACGAGCGCCTCGGCGACGACGCCGAGCGGCTCGTCGCGTTCATCGGCAACCAGGCCTTCATGAAGCTCGCCGGCGAGGAGGGCGCGCGCCGGTGCGCGGCCCTCGTCGTCGACGCGGCCGCGGGGACCTTCGCGTGCAGCGTCTACGAGCGCCGCCCGCAGGTCTGCCGCGACCTCGAGCGCGGGTCGGGCGCGTGCGAGGGCGAGCGCCACGCGAAGCTCGCGCGGACCAAGCGCGCGCTCGCGCTGCTCCCGCGGTGAGCCCTCAGACGGAGAGAACGCGCACCGCCGGGAAGAAGGCGCGCAGGTCCTCCAGGTCGTCGACGTCCGACGTGAAGACGGTCGCGCCGAGCCGCGCGGCGAGCGCCATGACGATCGCGTCGATCACCGTCGCTCCCGGTACCGCGGCGATCGCCTCGGCGGCGGCCTGCCCGAGCCGGGTCTCGACGGGCTCGACGGTCACGCCTGCGAGGATGCTTTCGCGTACGTCCGTCCGGTGCCTCCACCATTCCGCGATGACGGCGCCGGGCACGAAGATCTCGATCTCGTCGCGCTTGGCCATCGTCCAGATGCGGAGCGCGCGCTGCTTCCTCCGCTCGAGCGCGATGAGCGCGCCCGTATCGAACACGATCACGCCGCGCGCCTCCGCCGCTTGGTCCGCCTCACGGGCGCGAGCGGCGCCGTCATCTCGTCACGGATGGCCTGGAGCTCGGCATCCGAGACACGCACGTCGGGCGCGTACTTCTCGATGAAGCGGTCCATCGCGTCGAACCTCGCCTGCCGCTCGAAATGCGCCGTGAGGAGCTTCATGAGCAGCCCCGAGAGGCTGAGCCCCTCGGCGGCGGCCGCCTTCTTCGCGGCCTGGAGCGTATCCTCACGGAGCGCGACGCTGACCTTCTTCGTCCTCGCCATACCCCCAGGACAGCCCCGGCGGGGGCATCACGCCCCTACCGACGCGTGCATCCTGCAACGACCGTCATTCGGCCTGCATGAACGGGTAGCCGACCGACAGCGGCGGCACGAACGTCTCCTTCACCACGCGCGGCGAGGCCCAGCGCAGGAGGTTGTACGCGCTGCCCGCCTTGTCGTTCGTGCCCGAGGCGCGCCCGCCGCCGAACGGCTGCTGCCCGACGACGGCGCCCGTCGGCTTGTCGTTGATGTACATGTTGCCCGCCGCCTGGCGGAGGCGCGTGACGGCCTTGCCGACCGCCGCGCGGTCGCGCGCGAACACCGAGCCGGTGAGGCCGTAGGGGCTCGTGCGGTCGACGAGATCGAGCGCGGCGTCCACGTTCGCGTCGTCGTAGACGTGCACCGCGAGCACCGGGCCGAACAGCTCCTCGGCGAGGAGCAGGTGCGCCTCGTCCGCGACCTCGACGAGCGTGGGGCCGCAGAACCAGCCCTTGTCGCGCGACCAGCCCTCGCCCTTCACGATCTTCGCCTTGGGGTCGTTCGCCAGGCGCTGGCGCCACCCGTCGAGCCGCGTCCACGCGCGCTCGTTGATCACCGCGCCCATGAAGTTGCGGAAGTCCCTGACGTCACCCATCCGGATCTGCTCGATGTGGCCGGCGCAGAGGTCGCGGAGCTTCGGCCAGAGCGACCTCGGGACGTACGCGCGCGAGGCGGCGGAGCACTTCTGTCCCTGGAACTCGTAGGCGCCGCGCACGAGCGCGACCGCGAGCGCCTCGACCTCCGCCGACGGGTGCGCGAACACGAAGTCCTTGCCGCCGGTCTCGCCGACCAGACGCGGATACGTGCGGTAGCCGGCGATGTTCTCGCCGACCCCGCGCCAGAGCGACTGGAAGACGCGCGTCGAGCCGGTGAAGTGGATGCCGGCGAGATCGCGATGGCGGAGGCACGTGTCGGCCACCTTCGCGCCGTCGCCGTAGACGACGTTGATCACGCCGGGAGGCAGGCCCGCGGCCTCGAAGAGGCGCATCGTGTGGTAGGCGGCGAGCGACTGGTTCTCCGCCGGCTTCCACACCACCACGTTGCCCATCAGCGCGCAGACGCTCGGGAGGTTGCCGGCGATGGCGGTGAAGTTGAACGGCGTGACCGCGAGGACGAAGCCCTCGAGCGGCCGGAGCTCGAGCATGTTGAGGAAGCCGGGCGGCGAGATCGGCTGCTCGGCGAGGCGCGAGGCGAACGCGACGTTGAAGCGGAGGAAGTCGATGAGCTCGCACGCCGAGTCGATCTCCGCCTGGTAGGCGGTCTTGCTCTGGCCGAGCATCGTCGCGGCGTTGATCACCTGCCGCCACGGACCGGCGAGCAGGTCGGCGGCGCGGAGGAACACGCGCGCGCGCTCCTCGAACGACGTCGCCGCCCAGGCGGGCGCCGCGGCGAGCGCGGCCTGGATGGCGCGCTCGGTCACCGCCGCGCCGCCGTCGTGCGCCTTCGCGAGGAGGAGCGAATGATCGTGCGGCGCGCGCACCTCGTAGACGGCGCCCTCGCGGAGCTCCTTGCCCGCGACGACGTGCGGGATCTCGACCGTCTCCTTCGCCTGGGCGGCGAGCTGCGCCACGAGCGCGGCGCGCTCGGGCGACCCCGGCGCGTACGAAAGGACGGGCTCGTTCGGAGGGAGGGGCTTCGGCGTCGGGAGGTCGAGCATGGCGGCGCCAAGCTTACTCAAGAAATCTTCGACGTGCGGGCGCAGCAGTGCTTATTAGAGCCGCACAAAGCAATGCCCCGCATCTTCCGTGAGCTCCCCCCGAAGGGACAGGCCGTCGCCATCGCGTTCTCCGGCGGACTCGACACCCGCACCGCCGTCGCCTGGATCAAGAACCGTGGGCTGAACGTCCACGCGTACACCGCCGATCTCGCGCAGCCCGACGAGAAGGACGTCCGCGACGTCCCGAAGGAGGCGCTGCGTCACGGCGCAGTTGCCGCGCGCCTGCTCGACTGCCGCGAGGCGCTCGCGCGCGAGGGCGTCGTCGCCCTGCAGTGCGGGGCGTTCCACCTCGGCACCGGCGGCAAGAAGTACTTCAACACCACGCCGCTCGGCCGCGCGGTCACCGCGACGGCGATCGTGCGCGCGATGCGCGAAGACGGCGTGCACGTCTTCGGCGACGGCTCGACGCACAAGGGCAACGAC
>JBDHVD010000143.1:0-17902 GCA_039809525.1 Labilithrix sp.
GAGCGCGTAGGTGAGCCGTCGCGCGAAGCCCGTCAGGAGCGCGAGCGCGAGGTACGTCTCGACGATCCGCGTGCCGAGCACGAACGCCTCGGGCGCGCGCGCGACCGCCGCGATCCACGCGTCGAACCACCACGCGAGGGCGTGCGGCTGGCCTCTTGCTGCATTGTGCAGGTAACCGACGTAGTGCGCGGCGAACGACGGGCGCCACGTGAGGTACGCGTTCACCGCCCAGATGACGCCGAACGCGGTGCGCGCCGCGCCGACGAGCGCGACCGACCACGTCGCGCGCCGCTCGTGGTTCTGCTCCTGCGTGCGCATGCACCCAGGTCAGCACGCCGTGTGCCTGCGACGCCTGCCGTGGTCAGCGCGCCCGCGTCGAGGACGACGGCTTCAGCACGCGCTTGGCCCATCGCGTCGCGGCCGCGCCTGGCTTGCCGAGCTCGCGGTCCATCGCATCGAGCAGCGCGGTGAGCGCGTCCCGCTGGAGCACTGTCGCCTTCGTGAAGACGTCGCCGTCGATGCCTGCGACGAGCGTGCGGTCCTCGGCGGAGAGCTCCAGCGCTTCGTCCAGGACCTTCTTCGTTCGCGCGTTCACGACATTACCGGAGTGCACCGAAGAGGCTCGAGCCACCTGCTCATCTCTGCGACCTCTTGCTCAGCGGCGTGCGTCGACCGGCCGATCAGTCCGACACCTCGACGTCGCTCGGCGGCATCGTGCGGTAGTTCCGATCGATGTAGTCGGTGAGCTCGTCGAACCACGAGTCGACCTGCGCGCCGCCGGGACGTGCGGAGTCGAGGTAGAACGTGCCGCGGATGCACTCGGGCTGACCGTTCTGCTCGCGGCAGCGGCCGTCGACGTAGACGATGATGAACTTCCCGAGCCGCGTCGCGCTCGAGCGCTGGGCGAGGTTCATGAAGTTGTTGGAGAAGATCGCGAGCGCCTCGAGCTCGCTCGGCGTCTGCCCGTAGCCGTGCAGGACGTAGAGCACCGGGTAGCGGAGGTCGCGCTTCACGTTGTCCGCGCTCGCGTAGCCCGGCGGCAGCGAGATGGAGACCGGACCGCTCCGCTTCGTGCGCGGGCCGGTGAACACCGTCGAGCACTTGCCGGTGATCTCGCAGTCGACGCCGAGCTCGTTCTTCGTCGTCGTCGCCGGGTTCTCGCGCGACTCGACGGTGAGGCGGCGATCGGCGTCGGGCCACGAGCGCCCGACGTAGAAGAACGCGGCCTGGAGGCGCGAGAGGATCTGCGGGCCGGTGCCGACGTGCTTGCCGTCGCCGCGCGCGATCTGCTCGGGCGTCGCGTCGACGTCGCCGTAGCGGATGCTCGGGTTGTCGGCGATCTCGCTCCAGCGGAGCGCGTGCGCGGCGAAGTCGTTCTGCGCGCCCGGCGTCTGGCCGGGCATGTTGTCGAAGCCGTTGTAGTAGGTCACCGAGCGGAGCGGCAGCCCGTCCGCGCCGCGGCGGCCGTGGATCTGCGCGGCGAGGTGCGTCGAGAGGACGCCGAAGTTGAAGAGATCGCGCACGCCGCCGTCGGTCAGCACGTCGATGCGCCGGAGCGCGTCGTCGGTGAGCGGTCCGCCCGGAGGCACCGCGCGCTGCGCGACGATCGCGTGGGGATCGTTCGCGTAGAACGACGTGTAGCCGGGCGACTCGTCGTACTTGCCGTTGCCCTCGCCGGGATCGCCGGCGACGTGCTTGCCCGCGGTGTCGGGCACGCCGTCGAGGCCGAGGTCGCGGAACGGCTCGCCGGCGTCGTAGCGGTGGTTGCCCTCGGTGCCGGTGGGGTTGATCGTGTAGTCGAAATCGTCCTGGTTCGGATCCGGGTTGGTCACCGGGTCGTAGCCGGGCTCCTGCTCGTTGCAGAGGCCGTCGGTCCCGCAGTCGTCGTAGGGCTCGTGGCCCGAGCGGATGATCGGCTCGCCCTCGTCGCGGACGCCGTTCTTGTTGAGGTCGACGGCGAGCGCGAGGTTCATCGGCTTGTCGCCGCCCGGCGCCCACGAGTTGTTGTACGGCGCCTCGCCCTGCTGGTTGCCGTCGCAGAAGCTGATGACCGGCAGCGACCCGTCCGGATTGAACTCGTCGTCGTAGTAGCCGGTCGCCGCGCGGTACTGGTTCTCCGGCTTGCACCGCCACGCCTTGCACGCCTCCTGGTGCGCGCGCTGCTTGGCGTTGTTCGGATCCTCCTTGATCGGCTCGAGCGGGATCGTGCAGTCGAGGCCGTCCGGTCCCTTCACCCACGGATCGTTCGGCTTCGGACCGGGCACCACGTGGAGGAGGCCCGGCTCCTGGTTCCAGCCGTTCGGGTTGCCCATCGCGATCGACAGGTCCTCGATGGCCTGGATCAGGCCGTCGCGGCCCCAGCTGCCGCCGTTGCCCTCACCCTTCTCGAAGAACCAGTGGTCGTAGTCCATCGAGTGCGCGTAGGGCGAGTCGATGGGATAGAGGTTCGGCGGCGTCTTCGGGCACGTCTTGCCCGCGGGGCAGAAGCCGCCGAGCGCGTGCTGCTCGAGGAAGTAGAGCAGCCACGTGTAGTCGACCGGACCGCCGAGCGCGCCGATGACGTCGATCTTGTCGTGGTGGCGCATGCCGAACGTCGCCGCGCCGCCGCCGCCCATCGAGATGCCGATCACGCCGCGATGCGTGAGCCGGCGCTTGCGGATGCGGCTGCCCGCGTCCTGCGCGACCGCCGCCTGGTACGTGCCGAACCACGGCGAGGCGAACTTGAGGACGTAGTCGTTGCCGTCCAGCTCGATGCGCGGGTTCGCCACCGGGATCGGGCGCGGGACCTTCGCCCGCGGACCCGAGTAGAGGACGACGAGGTGGCGGAGGCGCGCCGACGCGGGGAACGTCGCCGGGTTGATCGGCAGCGTGAAGTCGATCTCGCGGCGGAGCGGCTTCGTGCTCGAGAGCGGGGCCTGCGCGCCGAAGGTCACCGCGGGCCCGAGCTTCACGAGCTTCGCGCCCTCGAGCGCCTCGGCGGCGGTGAGGTCCTGCTCCTCGCACAGGAGATCGGCGGGGAAGGGCGGGATCGCGAACTCGTCGCTCCGCGCGAACGCCTGCGGGCGCACGGAGACGGCGGCCTTCTCGAGGCGGCCGGCGCCGCGGAGCGTGGTGTTCGACCCGCTGATCGTCCCCTGCGCGCTCGGCGAGTCGCCGCGCGAGCAGGTGGGCGGCGCGCCGTCGCGCACGTCGATCGGCAAGTCGACCTTCACGAGGTACGGCGTTCCGTTCACGTCCTTCGACGTCATCGACGCGGTGATCGTCGTCTTGCCGGCGACGTTTCCCCGGACCTGGAAGTCGAACGTCGGATGGCGGAGATCGAACTTCGCCTCGGCGGGCGCGCCGGCGACGGCCGCGTTGGCGATCGCGAGCGTCGCGGTCGCAGGCACGCACGCGTCGGGCTCGAGGGTCAGCCGCACCGGCCTCACCGCGCCGGGCGCGACGACGACGGTGGGCGGATCGAAGAGCAGCTTCAGCTCGGGGCGGTTGTCCGGATCGCACAGCTCGCCGGGCTCGAGATTCGACTCGGGCAGCGGCGCGGGCGCGGGATCGTCCGAGCACGAGACGGACGCGAAGAGACCGATCGCGGCGAGCGCGAAGAACCGAGGACGAAGAGGCACGAGCATGCGGCGCGCGAGGATACCGAACTCGCTCGCTCCGTTCGGGGCCTGGCCGGCGGACAAAAAAAAGCTCGCGCGAAGGGGCCGGGGGGGCAGCCGCACTCCACGCGAGCGTTTGGACAATCTGCACTATGCGTGCCATTTGCAAAATGCCATAATATCAGGCGTTTGCATGGATGAAATGGGTTAAAATCCGTTCAGAACTGAAAGGCCGGACGTCGAGATTGCACCGCCGCAGGGATTCGTTAGCGGCGAAGCATCGAGCCGGACGAGACGCAGTTGAGTCGGTCCGGCTAGCCCGATGCGGTCACTTCGCGATCGTGCAGCGGAGCGCATAGCGGGTCTGCGCGCTCATCGCGGTCGCGAGGATCTCGCCCGGCCGCCGCTCCGGCGATCCCTTCGACGGCGCGCCCGGGCGCGTGAGCTGCGCGGCGCGCTCGGTGGACTGACCGTCGTACGTGCCCGCGATCCGCTCGATGCATGCGCGCGCGCTCGTGAGGCGGACGCGCCCGTACACCGAGTGGATCGATCCCTGCGCGGTGGGGAGCTTCACGCGGACGTTCGAGCCGAGGGCGAGCGGCGCGTCGAGCACCCAGCCGACGACGTCGTCGCCGCACGCGTCGAGCGCGAGGCCCGCGAGGTCGGTGTAGCCGAGCGGCTCGGGCTCGCCGAGCTGAGCGGTGTCGACGTCGACCGGCAGCACCCAGCGCACCGACGTCGGTCGCTCCGCGGTGGGTTGTCCGTCGACGACGAGGCCGAGCGAGCGGCCGTCGGAGCGCCGCGCGAGCTTCGACCCCGCCGATCGTCCGCCCTCGCCGATGCCCGCGCGCGGCACGCGCACGAGCTCGCGCGCGACCGCGCCGTCGACCTGCCAGAGGATCGTCGACGGCGGCGCGTTCCCTCCGTAGTGCGGCGTCGCGAGGAACCACCGACCCGCCGCGCGCACGTAGCCCTCGATCTCGCCGAACGGCTCGCCGTCGGCGCGCCGGAGCTCGACGGGGGCGCGATCGCCTTCGAGCTCGAAGAGCACGATCTGGTTGTTCATCGTGCGGCGCCCGACGAGGAGCGCGTGGTTCGCGTCGTCACCGGGCACGAGCTGGAACTGACCGCCGTAGCCCGCGTAGCCGCCGTAGTAACCGCCGTAGCTGCCGTAGGACGAACCCGCGCGCGCGAAGTCGAGGATCACCTGCGGCGGCAGCACGGCGACGCTCGAGCGCACGTCGTTCCAGCCGGAGAAAGGTGACACCCACTTCACCTGCCAGCGGCCGAGCGTGTCCCATTCGCCGGTCTTCGGGCCCCACGCGTAGATGCGCCCGAGCTGGCCCATCGTCGGATAGCGCTCGGGCAGATCGCGGATGTCGATCGGCAGCCCGCGCTCGCCCTCGCGCAGCACCGGCGCCGACTGGCCGAAGAACGGCTGGAACTCGGTGACGCCGTTGAAGCCGCCGAGCACCGGCGGGCCGCCGTACGGACGGCGCGGCGCGGTCGGCGGCGGAGGCGTCGGTCGCGCGACCTTCGGCGCCGCCGGCGCAGGCGGCGTCCCCGCGAGCGGCTCGCACGAGAGCGCGAGGAAGGACGCGGACACCGACGACGTCGCGCGGTACGGAGGAGGCGCGGTCACCGGCTTTGCCTTCTTCGTCTCTCCCCAGCCGACGCGCATCCAGCCGTTCGCGATGCAGCCGATCGGACCGCACGCGCGGCGTTCGATCTTCGATCCGGTCGCGAGCGGATCGGGCAGATCGATCGGCGCCCACGTCATGCCGCCGTCGGTGGTCTCGTATCCGCGCCGCGACGGCATCCATCCGAAGCCGTACTTGCCGGACACGAAGGGCGAGCCCGCGTCGCTGATGAACTGGCCGAGCGTGGCCTTGCCGTCGAGCGCGATCTCGACGCCAAGCATCGCGCCGCGCGCCTCGATCCATCCGCCGAGCACGCCGGGGCGGCGCTCCTCGAAGCCGTCGAGCCACAGACCGAGGCGCAGCACGCGCGCGACGTCGGGCGTCACCTTCGGCCAGGCGATCGCGACGGTCGTCGCCTTGCCCTTGTCGAGCAGCGTGAGCCGCGCGGGCGCGGTCGGGCTCTGCGGAGGCGACACGACGGCGATCTTCCCGTCGGCGAGCACGACGACCCGCTCGCCGGAGGCGTCGCCGCGGACGTGGACCTCGCGCCACACGTTGTCGTGGCCGAGCACGCAGTAGGGACGGACCTCGGGGGCGGGCGACGGCAGCGAGAGGCCCGCCGGCGGGCTCGACACGCGCGTGTCCTTGTCCGCCTTCTTCGCCGGCTTCTTCGCGTCGTCGTCCTCGTCGTCGTCGTCCGGATCGAGGAACGTGCGCGCCTTCTCGCGCCCCCTGTCCTTCGCGCCGGGCTTGTCGTCCTTCTTCTTCTCCTCGACCTTGAGCGGCTCGACGCTCGGCGCGGGCGGCGGATCGGCGTCCTCGGCGCAGCTCCCGCGGACGGCGAGCGCGCCGTTGCCCGACGAGGTCACGACGCGCGGCTTGTCGAAGCGCTTGAGCTCCGAGAGCCTTCCGCGCAGCGGCTCGTAGGCGTAGATGACCGTGGTCCCGCGCGGCTCGCCGCACACGAAGCCGAAGGCGCCGGCCGCGTTCGTGCGCGTGAGCGACACCGGATGGCAGCGCGACGGCTTCATCGGATACGCGTCCTGCACGATCTCGGTGAGCGCGCCGTCGGAGAGGCGGACGCGACCGAGCGCTCCGTCGCGCGCGACGACGGCGGTGCCGTCGGTGAGCGGCCAGCCGTCCTCGATCGCCGCCGCGAGCGGGCGCTTGCCGAAGATCTTCACGCCGAGATCCGGCGGCGTCTCGGCGTCGCGCTCGTTCTCGTGCGACGGCGCGCTCGGCTCCGGGCGCGCGCTCGCGACGGGCGCATACGTCGGAAACGGCGGGGGCACGGCATGCGAGCCGGGGTAGCCCGAAGGATACGGATACGGGAAGCGCATGCTCGCGACGGGCGCGGCGTGGATCTTCCCCTTCGCCTCGCGCGGCGGGCCGCTCAGGCGTGCGACGCCGCCGTCGGCCCGCACCTCGAACCAGACCTCGGTGCGTCCGTTCTCGAGGCCGCCGATCGCGAGGTTGTCTCCGCTGACCACCACGCTCCGCGGCTCGAGCGGGAGATCGAGCGAGCGCCACGTCGCGCCCGCGTCGGAGGTCGCGACGACGCCGCGCAGATCGGTGACCGCCGCCGCGCGCCAGCCGTCGGCCGCGGCGTACGAGGCGACGTACGGGCTCGCGGGCCACGGCCCGAGATCGAGCACGCGACCGCTCTTGCCGTCGATCGCGAGGTACGTGGTCGCCGTGCGCACGTACACGCGATCGAGGCCGGGGACGATCGCCTGGATCGACTGCGACTGCGCCGACGTGAAGATGGGCGTCGCCGGGCCGAGCCAGCGATCGGCGCGCCACACCGTCGGGCCGAGCACGAAGAGGAAGCCGCCGCCGAGGCGCTCGGGGAGCGCAGCGGTGATCTGCGGTCCCTGAGGGAGCCGATCGTCCGCCGCGACGATCGCGCCGTTCGGTGACGCGACGACCCGGAGCCCGGCGGTGATCGCGCGCACGCCGCCGCCCGACTCCGTGCCGTACGACGTCGTCGCGTCGACGCTCTCGGGGAGGAGCCGCGCGCCCTTCACCGTCGGATCGACGGCGGCGCCGACGCCGGTCGCGCGGAACGCGCCGACCTCCGCGTTCTTGACGCGCGAGCCCGACCCGCTGCACGCCGCGAGGACGAGGAGGGGCACCAGCCGAGCGAGCTTCACGCGCATGCCACTCCGGATCGTAACACGGAGATCGACGCCTTCTTTGGCGTGCGCATTCCCTGCCGGGCCCGAAAGGATGACCTCTCGTGGCGTGCGGCGTCGCGGGCTGCGGCGGCGCGTGCACCGCGAGGCCCGTCAGGGCGTCGGCGTCGTCTCGACCTGGCGGATCGCCCAGTCGCTGGCCACGATGTACTCCTTCTTCTCCGCGCCGCTCGCGTCACGGACGATGAAGTAGAGCCAGCCGTCCGAGCGGAAGTGCGGGAACAGCGCGAACTGCCCGGGCTTCATGTGCGCGACGCGCACCTTCTTGCCGGTGACGAAGTCGGCCACGAAGATGTCCGACGCGCCCTTGTCCTTGTACTCGTCCCACTCCGCGTCGCTGCCGAAGTCCTCGCGCGTGAGGTAGTGGTGCGTGGTGAGGAAGCGCTCGTCGAACGAGAAGTTCGCCTTGTTGCCCTTCATGCAGATGCGGCCGATCGGCTTGAGCGAGAAGCGATACTCGCTGCCGGAGAACGTCGAGCTGAGCTGGCGGACCGAGTAGCCGAGCTGACCGTTCTCGCCGGCGACGCGCGCGCCGAGCAGCGTGCCCGAGCGCGACATCATGATGTCGCCCTCGAAGGGGACCGAGAGCTCGGTCGACTGCTTCACCTCGTAGCCGTCCTCGGCCTCGTTGCCCTTCGCGAACATCACGCGGACGATCGCCTGGGCGTCGGGGCCGAACGTGGTCGAGAGATCGTGGTCGCTCGCCGTCTGGCCGGGGTTGTCGCTCGCGAACTTGCCGTTCACGATGAAGTGATCGGCGATCGAGTTGTCGCCGATCTTCTGTCCGACGGTCTGGTAGAGGCCGACCGAATTGAGCTTCGAGCACTCCGGCTCGTTGAAGCTGACGCGCTTCGTCGCCGGGTTCGTGAGCAGGCTCTGCGCGCAGAACACGCCGCCGTTCGGCGTCCCCTGGAACATGAAGCCCTTGTTGTCCGGCCAGAAGTCCGGGTCGTACCGGGCCGACGCACCGATGTCGCGCGTCTTGCCCGGGGTGAGCGAGGCCGCGAGGTCCGCGATGATCGCGCCGTCCTCGCCGCCGCCCGACATGCCGTTGGCGACGAAGCGGCCGTCCGCCGACGTGCGCGTCCAGAAGAACGTGCGGTAGCCGAGCTCGCGGAGCACGCGGACGCTCGAGCCGTCCTGCGCCCAGCCCTTGCCGTAGGCCTTCGACTCGGCGACCGGGAAGACCTCCTTGCCGCCGTCCTGCTGCTTGAAGCACTCCGTCGCCTTCGCGTCGGGCGGGCAGGCGAACATGGCCACGCGATCGGCGCGGTTGCGGGCCTCCCAGCCCTTCGTCTTCATCTCGCTCGCGTGCGCGCGGAGCGCGGAGAAGTCGTCGGTGCACGTCGTCGGCCGCGGCTCCTCGTGGAGCACGTCGCCGATCTTGGGCAGTCCCTTCTCCATCCACTGCGCGATCGTGTCGTACTCGCCGGCGGTGAGGCGGTCGTACTCCGCCTCGATCGGCATCAGCGTCTGCTCGCGGAACTGCTTGTAGATGGCCGCCTTGCCCTCGAAGAGCTTCTTGAGCATCTCGCCGTGCTTGAACGCGGCGGGGTTCTTGTCCTTGTTGATCGCCGCGCTCGCGCCGAGGTGCGTGCCCGCCGAGAGGAAGCCGAGCTTCGCCGGCGCGAACGTCGAGGTCGGGTCGGTCGGATCGCGGCGCATGTAGTCGATGCGCTCGTCGGCGGACTTCGACTCGTCCGAGAGGAACGCGAGCGCCCGCTTCGAGTCGTCGCTCCACTTCTTCAACGTCGCGGTGTTGATGTCGTGGCAGCGGTTGCACTGCTGCTGCGCGCCCGGGACCTTGCCGCCCATGATCTGGAGCGACTTGGTCGCGAGCTCCTCCTCGGTGAGGGCTTCGTCCGAGGTCTCCGCGTCGTCGCCCACGACGCCGCACGCGACGGCGAGGGGCGCGACCACCATCGAGAAGATCGAGACGGCGAGGAGCTTGGAGCGCATGGGTAGCCCAACCGTGCAGCGTGTATGCCAGCGGTGACCGATGTGCTCTCATGTAGGCAACGCCGGAATGCGCGGGCTTTTGCGCGAAACCGGGCCACGAGGTGGAAGGTCCGCGCCCGACCTTGGTGGGCCGAAGATCCATGCTCGTGCATGATTGCAGTGCCAATGGATTCGGTCGTCTCCTCTTCTTAACGGGGTGAAAACCCGCTAACCGATGGGGCTCCCATGACCACCCAGAAGTCGTTCGTCGTCGCCGTCGCCGGGGCCACCGGCGCAGTCGGGCGCGAGATGCTCCGCACCCTCGAGCAGCGCGCGTTCCCGGTCTCCCGTGTCGTCGCCCTCGCGAGCAAGCGCAGCGCGGGACGGACGCTCCCGTGGAAGGGCGGCGAGATCGTCGTCAAGGAGCTGGGACCGAAGTCGTTCGAGGGTGTCGACATCGCGCTCTTCAGCGCGGGCGCGAGCGTCTCGCGCGAGTACGGACCGATCGCGGCGAAGTCGGGGGCGGTGGTGATCGACAACTCGAGCGCGTGGCGCATGGACCCCGAGGTCCCGCTCGTGGTGCCGGAGGTGAACATGGCCGCGGCCGAGCACCGTCCGAAGGGCATCATCGCGAACCCGAACTGCTCGACGATCCAGATGGTCGTCGCGCTCAAGCCGCTGCACGACGCGGCGCGCATCAAGCACATCGTCGTGTCGACCTACCAGGCCACCAGCGGCAAGGGCCACGCGGCGGTCGAGGACCTCCTCGCGCAGGCGCGCGCGGTGGTCGAGG
Source organism: Labilithrix sp. (assembly GCA_039809525.1). Lineage (GTDB taxonomy): Bacteria > Myxococcota_A > Polyangia > Polyangiales > Polyangiaceae > Labilithrix. The sequence goes on from JBDHVD010000143.1 coordinate 10,166, forward strand.
GCAAGAAGGTCGAGCCGAGCGTCTTCCCGGGGCAGATCGCGTTCAACGTGCTCAGCGACTGGAAGGCGGGCGAGGACGGCTACTCGGAAGAGGAGCTGAAGATGGTGCACGAGACGCGCAAGATCATGGGCGACGACACCATCGCGGTGTCGCCCACGACGGTGCGCGTCCCGGTGGTGAACGGCCACTCGGAGGCGGTGCACGTGCAGTTCCACCGGCCGATGAGCGCGGAGGAGGCGAAGAAGCTGCTCCGCGGCGCGGACGGCGTCGTGCTGATGGACGAGGCCTACGCGCCCGGCAAGCACCCGCAGCCGGCGCTCGCGTCGGGTCAGGACCCGGTGTTCGTCGGGCGCGTGCGCGACGACCTCGGCGTCAGCGGCGCGATCGACATGTTCGTCGTCGCGGACAACCTGCGGAAGGGCGCGGCGCTCAACGCGGTGCAGATCGCCGAGCGGCTCTTCGTGCGCTGACGTGGGGTTCCGCTGCAAGACGTGCGACCGGGAGCACGAGGGGCTCCCGGACGTCGGCTTCCAGAAGCCGGATCCTTGGTTCGACCTCCCGGAGGACGAGCGCGAGCGGCGCGCGATCCTCACCGCCGATCACTGCAGCATCGACGGGGAGCACTTCTTCATCCGCGGCGTGCTCTCGCTGCCGATCGTCGACGGCGAGCCGGACGAGTACTTCGGCTTCGGCGTGTGGGTCTCGCAGAAGAAGGAGAACTTCGAGCTCTATCTCGCGAACCCGGACTCCGCGGACATCGGGCCGTTCTTCGGCTGGCTGTCGACGCGGATCCGCTACTACGCCGAGGACACGTTCCTCTTGAAGACCCGGGCACACTTCCGGAGCGGCAACCTCCGGCCGCTCATCGAGCTCGAGCCCACCGACCATCCGCTGAGCGTCGATCACCACCAGGGGATCACCCTCGCGAAGGCGTGGGAGATCGTCCACCACTTCGGGCTCTAGATCTCGACGAGATCCAGGCCGCACTCGAGCTCGAGGCGGAAGTGTCCGCGTCCGATCGACGGGATGCGGACGTCGGGGCACTTCTCCTCGAGCCGCTTGCGCAGGAGGATGAGCCGGCTCTCGAGGTTGTCCTTCACCGGCGGCAGGCCGAGCGACGGATCGAGCCGGAGCTCGCGGTTCGTGAACTCGGTGCGCCCCTCGCGCTGGAAGGTCTGGAGCAGCCTCCAGAGGATGCGCGCGGGCACGTTGCGGATCAGGTACTCGTCGTCGACGAACACGCAGTCGTCGCTGCGATAGAACTTGAACGTGCGCGCCTTCACCGACGGCGGCGGAAGCGCCGACGCGCGCTGGCTCGGCGGCGGCGGCTCGTCCTCGACGTCGAGCATGCGATCGATCGCGATCGCCACCTGGTTGCCCACGATGTTGAGGAAGGCCTCGTGCCACTCGTCGAACCCGAGGAGGCTCTTGCTCTCGACCGCGAGCACGCCGACCAGGCGATCGTGGACGAGGAGCGGGATGCCGAGGTGGCTCCGCGCATCGGGGAGCCCCGGCAGCGGGATCTCCGGCGTGAGCACGTGCGCGAGGCTCGAGCCGGTGACCTCGCCGCGGATCGCGCGGCCGTAGCGCATGTCGCTCTCGACGTCGGAGATGCGGAGGATGCGCTTCTGGCGTGCGACCGTGCCGATGAGGCCGGCGCCCATGGCGACCTCCGCGCCGACGCCGCTCTCGCCGTAGCCGGTGCTCGCGACGGTGAAGAGCCGCGCCTGCTGATCGTCGGCGAGGAGGATCCTCGCGTGCTCGAAGCCGAGCTCCTGCCGCAGCGCCGCGAGCAGCGTCGTGAGGAGCGACTCGAGGTCCTTCGCCCGGTTGAGTCCGTCGGAGACGACCTGGAGCGCGCGGAGCTCGGAGCGGTGATCGGTGGCCGGCACGAGCTTCGGTGCGTCGGGCGCGGCGGGACGGAGGAACGCGTCGAGCCTCCGGACGTCGAGCACCTCGTAGACGTCGGCCGAGACCAGGCGGAGCACGCCGGTCATCCCGGTCTGCGAGGCGATCGCCTGGATGCGCACCGCCATCGAGTCGAAGAGCGGGCCTGTCGTCTCGGCGTGATCGAAGCGGAGATCGAGCTCGTATGCGTCGAACGCCGCCGGCTCGTGCACCCGGAGGCTCGCGTAGGGGTTCTCGTCGACGTTCACCCGCGTCTTGTCGAACGCGGTGCACGCGAGCGCGACGTGCGTGTCGTCGACGTAGTGGACCTGGCTCACGTAGCCGACGTCGGGCTCGCCCGCCTTCGACGACGTCGCGAGGATCGACGGGATGACGCCCTGGAAGCAGTTGGAGATGTCGCGGAGGCGAACGGTCATGACGACGGAGAGGCGAGGCGCTCGCCCGCCGACGGGCCGGGCGTCCGGTTGAAGATCGCTTCGAGGCGGACGTCGATCGCCGTCGCGGGCCAGTCGGTCACCCGCGCCGCGAGCGCGCGCGGGAGGCCCACGAGCTCGACGTGCTCGCCCCACGCGGAGAGGTGCGCGGTCACGATCGCGCGCTCTTCGTCGGTGGCGGCGCGCATGCCGGTGACCGCGCCCTTCACCTGGATCGAGCGATGGTCGACCGGCCGCGTGAACGTCAGCGCGATGCGCCCCGTCGCGCGCAGGTTCGCGATCGCGCGCGCGGCCGGCGCGTCGGCGAGGAAGACGGTGAGCGCGTCGCGGGCCTCGTGCACCCTCACGCCCACCGCGCGCGTCGCATGCGGCCTCGCGTGCTCGTCGGATGTTCCGACCAGGATGGACACGCCGCTCGTCACGAACGGCACGAGCTCGGCTGGGATCCGTGGGTGCCCTTCGCCCATGAAGGCATCGTTATACACCGCGTGGCGATGCGGCGACGAAGGACCGTCCCGGGAACCGTCCGAGAAAGCGCGACCTTTCCTCTTTGCTGCCCGAGCCGCGAGCGCCGGTCAGGTGAGGGACGGGAAGATCGGCGTGCAGGTCACCGTACGCGTGCTAGAGCGCGCGCCGCTCACCCTTCCATGACCAAGCGTCCTCTTCCTCCTCCTCTTCTTCTGCTTCTTCTCGCTTCCACCGCCCTCGTCGTCGCCGCCTGCTCGTCCGCGGACGATGCGCCCGCCGCGGCGCCGTCGACCGCGGAGTCGCCGGCCGATCCGGTCTCTTCGGGCGATCCGGCCGCGCCCGCGCCGGCTCCGCCGCGCACCGTCCCCGCGAACGGTTCGAAGGGGTGCGGCGCCGCCGGGATCGCGCCGGGAGGGGGGCAGGCGAGGTCGATCGACGCGAAGGGCGAGAAGCGCTCCTACCTCCTGTCGATCCCCGCCGGGTACGACGCGTTCACCGCTTACCCCGTGGTGTTCGTCTTCCACTCGGGCGGCGGCACGGGCGCGAAGGCCCGCGACTACTTCAAGTTCCAGAGCATCGCCGAGGACAAGGCGATCTTCGTCTATCCGGACGGCAAGCGGGGCGAGTGGGACCTCGATACGCCGACGAAGGACAACGCGGACGTCGCCTTCTTCGATGCGCTGCTCGCCGATCTGAAGGCGCGGACGTGCATGGACGAGACGCGCGTGTTCGCCACCGGCTCGAGCATGGGCGCCTACTTCTCGAACCAGCTCGGCTGCCGGCGCGGTGATGCGCTCCGCGCGATCGCCCCGCACGCGGGCGGCGGGCCGTTCGACGTCGACTCGGCCTACGACGAGGCCGGCCACCTGAAGTGCGAGGGCAAGCCCGTCGCGGCGATGGTCTTCCACGGCGACAACGACACGAACGTGAGCGTCGAGGACGGCCAGCTGTCCGTCGACCACTGGGCATGGGCGAACGGGTGCAAGAAGACCACGAAGCCGATCGCGCCGAGCCCGTGCGTCGCCTACGACGGGTGCGCGAAGCCGGTCGTCTGGTGCAAGGTGCCCGGCATCGGCCACCGCGTCTGGTCCGAGGGACCGAAGGCGAGCTGGGACTTCTTCGCGTCGCTGTAGCGATCAGCCCGCGATCTCGCGGACGCCCTCGAGGAGCACGTCGATCTCCTCGGTGGTGTTGAACACGTGCGGGCTCGCGCGGACGGTGCCGGGCAGGTGCGCGCGGTGGTGCAGCACGTGCGTGCAGTGGAAGCCCGCGGACACGCACACGCCGAACATGTCGCACAGCGCGCGCGCCACGCTCTCCTGCGTCATCGCCGGCGCGTCGACGACGAACGTCGCGAGGGCGATGCGGCGCTCGGCGGGGACCTTCTTCGCGAGCACGCGGACACCGGGGATGTCGGCGAGGCCTTCGATGAGGTACTTGCTCATCGCGAGGTCGTGCTCGCGGATCGCCTCGAGCCCGAGCTTCCGCATCCACTTCACCGCGGCGCCGAAGCCGATCGTCGCCTCGATCGCCGGCGTGCCCGCCTCGAACTTGAACGGCGCGTCGCGCGGGACGAACCCGCCGACGTCGATGTCCTGGTTGAGCGACACCATCCCGCCGCCGACCTGGTAGAGCGGACACTTCTGGAGGAACTCCTTGTTGCTCCAGAAGATGCCGACGCCCGACGGACCGAAGGCCTTGTGGCTCGACGAGGCGAGGTAGTCGACGCCGAGCTTCGTGACGTCGATCGGCAGATGCGAGAGCGACTGCGCGGCGTCGAGCAGCACCGGGACGCCCTTGGCGTGCGCGATCCGCACGACCTCCTCGACCGGCGCGATCGCCCCCGTCACGTTCGACACGTGGCCGATCGAGACGAGGCGCGTCTTCGACGTGATGAGCGAGTCGAGCGTCTCCCAGCGCGGGAGGCCGTCCTCGTCGATCGGCATCGGCACCGGCTTGCCGTGCACGCGCCACGGGAGCCAGTTCGCGTGGTGCTCGCTCGCGGGGAAGACGACCTCGTCCTCGGGGCCGAGCTGGAGGCCGTTCGCGACGAAGTTGATCGCCTCCGTCGTGCCGCGGACGAGGACGATCTCGCCCGGGGCCGCGCCGATCAGGCTCGCGACCTCGCGACGCGCGTCGTCGAAGAGGCGCGAGGCCTCCTCGCCGAGCGAGTGGACGCCGCGGTGCACGTTCGCGGTCGCGTTCTCGTAGTAGCCGACGACCGCGTCGATGACGCTCCGCGGCTTGGGCGTCGTCGACGCGTTGTCGAGGAACACGACGGGGCGACCCGAGATCTCGCGCCGGAGCAGCGGGAACTCCGGCCTGACACGCGACGCGAGACTGTTGATGCTTTCCTTCATGAAGAAGCTCCAGTGGCGAACACGGCGTCGATGGGCGACGCGAGAGGGACGAGCCGGCGGGAGGTCTTGTACTTGCCGTTCGGCTCGACGGCGATCGCGGTCGCGGCACGCGCGGAGATGCGCATGCCCGAGAGCAGCGGCGCGAGCGCGTCACGCACCGCGTCGACCGATCCGCCGACCACCTCGACGTCGACCGCGTCGGTCTCGCGCTGGATGACCTCGTAGGCGCGGAGGCCGAGCGGCGCGAGCGCACGGTCCATCGCGCGCGGCGTGACGAGCGCGCCGTCCGGCCGGAGGACCGCGTCGTCGAGCTTGCCCTCGACCGACGCGAGCGGTGGCACGGTGGTGAAGCGCGACGCGCCGTCCGCCACGGAGACGAGATCGCCGAGCACGTAGCGGACGAGCGGCTGGACCTCGCGGTCGAGCGTGGTCACCACCACGAGCGCGACGCGCTCGGCGCCGGGCGTCTCCACCTTCGCGGAGAGCAGCTCCACGTGCGTGGTGAAAGGTGCATGATGCAGCTTCTTGTCGTCGCCCTCGACGAACAGCGTCCCGGCCTCGCGCGCCGAGAAGACGTCGATCACCGTGCCGTCGTAGACGCGCTCGAGCATGCGGTGGTGGGCGGCGGTCGTCAGCGCGCGCGTCCGCGCGACGAACCCGCGGACGTCGATCTTCCGTCCGAGGGCGTCGGCGTGCCGCGCGAGGACGTCGAGGTAGAAGGGGTCGGCCTCGAGCGCGACGGTCTCGTGCTTGCCGAGCTCGTCGAGCATGCGGGTCATCACCGGCTCGGTCCAGAACGTGGGGTCCTGGCGCGAGTTGAGGTGCAGCCGCGTCCCGTCGAGGCGATCCTCGTACGCGGGATCGCCGGCGCCGCACGACCCGGTGCCTCGCTCGGGCACCCAGAGCACCGCGTCCTTGTACGGTCCGAGCTCGCCCGCGAGCGCCGACGCGGCGCGCGGATTCACGCCGAGGGCGCGTCGCTCCTGCGCGCGCCACCACTCGGCGTCGAACAGGAAGCGCATGCGCGCGTCGCCCGTGCCGGTCTCGACGACCGAGAGCCTCCCGGACGCGAGCTCTGCCTTCATGTCGCGACCCTCCGGCATCCACGCCTTCGGCAGGGTGAGCCGCAGCTTGTCGCGCGTGAGGAGAGGCAGGGTGCGGAGCGCCTCCTCGAGGGGCACATCTTCCGGAGGCGCCGCCACCCCCGCCTTCGCGTAGAACGGGACGCTCGCGATCGCGGAGCGCAGCGAACGGACGGCGCGCTTCGCGTGCTCGGGATCCGGCGCGACGGGCTTCATGGCAGGCCCTTAGCAGCGTTTCTCGCGGGCGGACAGAGACCCTCGGAAGGGGGTGCGCGAACCATACCTGTTGGTATACTGATGCCTACAGGCCATGCCGTCCGAGAACGATCCGTTCGCCGCCGCGCCCGCTCCGCGATCCGCTTCCCTGCCGCCCGGTCTCTGCGCGGGCATGCGCGTCGCCGGAAAGTACGAGCTGACACGGAAGCTCGGCTCGGGCGCGATGGGCGAGGTCTGGGCGGCCAAGCATCTGTCGCTCGACGAGGAGGTCGCGATCAAGCTCGTGATGCGCGACGTCGCGCACGAGGACGGCACCACCGCCGAGAGCCGGTTCCGCCTCGAGGCCCGCGTCGCCGCGAGCCTGTCGCGCAAGACGCGTCACATCGTCGGCGTCACCGATCACGGCGAGGACGGCCCGCTCGCCTACCTGGTGATGGAGCTGCTCGAGGGCGAGTCGCTCGACGCGCGCCTCGCGCGCACCGGTCCGCTCCCGCTCGCGAAGGTCGTCCCCCTCGTCTCGCAGATCGCGCGCGGGCTCTCGGTCGCGCACGCCGACGGCATCGTGCATCGCGACCTCAAGCCGTCGAACGTCTTCGTCACGAAGGACGAGGACGGCAAGGCGCTCGTGAAGATCCTCGACTTCGGCATCGCGAAGCTGCGTGCCTCGATGCGCGCCATGCCGGTCGCCGCGAACAGCAGCGTCGCGGAGGCGGCGGCGCACGCGACGCTGCACGGCTTCCTCCTCGGCACGCCCGCGTTCATGAGCCCCGAGCAGGGGAAGGGGCGCGCGAACATCGACCACCGCGCCGACGTCTGGGCGCTCGGCGTGATCGCGTACCACCTCCTCACCGGCGAGTACCCGTTCGAAGGAGAGACGTTCGAGGAGCTGCTCCAGCGCCTCTCGCGCGCGCGGCACGTCCCGATCCGCGATCGCCGTCCGGACCTGCCGGAGATCGTCGGCGACTTCTTCGCGCGTGCGTTCGCGCCCGCGCTCGACCAGCGCTTCCGCAGCGCAGCGACGTTCGCGAGCGCGTTCGAGCAGCTCGAGCCGCTCGCCGCGAACAGGGCGCTGTCGCTCCCTCCGCCGCCGCCGGCGATCAAGCCCGCGTCGTCCTCGCCCGCGCTCGAGACCGGCTCGGTCGTCGCGGCGGGGGTGCCGCCGCGCGGCCGCGTGTGGGGGCTCCTCGCGGGCGGGGCGCTGGTCGCGACGGTGCTCGCCGGCACCGCCGCGCTGGTCTCCGTGTACCTCGAGCGCGAGCCTGCGTCGGG
>JBDHVD010000144.1:0-17884 GCA_039809525.1 Labilithrix sp.
TGCTCCTCGCGCGCGCGCTCGGTCTGGAGGTTGTGCACGCGCTCGAGCTCCTCTTCGCGGACCTCCCACGCCTGCTCGGTGATGCCGACGTCGGCGCGGAGGACGATCCCGCGGATCTTGTCGCGCACGAAGAGGAAGTTCCGCTTCGCGACCTGTCCGACGAGATCGCGCGCCTCGGCATCGAGCGCGCCGAGCTGCACGTTGTACTGGTTGATCTTCACGCGCTCGGCTTCGACCTTCGCCTGGACCTCGCCGATCTTCGCCGCCACCTGCTGCTCGAGCTGCGCGAACTGCTGCACCAGCCGGTCCTCGACCGCACGCGCCTGCTCGAGGGCCGGGCGCACCTTGCCGGCGTAGGACTGGGCCCCGCCGCCCGCCTGCCCTTGCGAAGCGAGCATCACCTCGCGCTCGAGGGCGTCGCGGAACGAGACCCGGGCGACCGCGTCGTTCTGGTAGCGCGCGTCGCCGATGCCGATCTGCGCGCGCCCGATCTCGATCTGGCGTCGCAGCTCCACGACCTCTTCCTGGCGCTGCTTGAGGAGCCGCTCGTTGTCGTCGAGCTCCGCGTTGAAGCGCTTGACGTCCTCGGGCGAGCGCGTGACGCCGCGCTGCGCGTCCTCCTTCAACATCCGCCGGAGGCCGTTGATCGTCGCGTTGAGGTAGTCGATCTCGATCCCGCGGCGCGTGAGCTCCTGCGAGACGTGGTTCCACTGGCGCATGCCCTGGTAGTCGCGATCGGCGAACTCGCCGCTCGAGACCGGTAGCGCGGCGATGGCGCCCTGCGCCTGGCGACGCTGCTCGCGCACCTGCCCGATCTCGCCGGACAGCTCGCGCGGCTCCTCGTCATCCATGCCCTTGGCGATCATCAGGCGCATCTTCGCGATGCGGTTGAGGAGCGAGAGCGCCTTCTCTTCGCCCGCCATCAGGTCGGGGAACGCGCGCACGCGGTTCGACGCACTGAGGATGATGTTGAGCTTGTCGATGAGCAGGTAGCTCTGACGGATGAGGGACTTGCACTGGTTGACGTCGTCGATGACCGCGAAGGCCATCGGCCCGTCCTCGGCCTCGCGCGCCCAGCGAACCGCCTGCGGCGGGATCTGCTCGTTCTGATCGAGCACGTCGAGCTGCTGCTGCGAGAGCTTCTCGTAGTAGACGGCCGGGTCCTGCGTCGCGTCGATGAACGACTCGAGCTTCACCCGCATCGGCTCGTACTCTTCGCGCACGCTCATGTAGAGCTGGAGCGACTTGTCGAACGCGCCCGCACGGAGCAGCAGGTCGGCGCGGAGGAGCGTGGCGTCGCCCGCCATCGGCGCCGACGGATCGGCGACCTGGAGCACCTCGAGCGCGCGCTCGGCGCGCTGCACGTCGCCGAGGCGGACGTACACCCACGCGAGCTCGTACAGCATGGTGCCGAACTCGGGCGAGTCGCGGCCGACCTTCGAGTACGCCTCGGCGGCGGACGTGTAGTTCTCCATTTCGTAGTGGAGACGCCCGATCGCCATCCACGACAGGTCGATGACGTGGCGGTGCTCTTCGGTGTCCGGCGGCAGATCGGCGGCGATCTTGAACGTCTCGATCGCCTGCTTGTAGTTCACCGGCGCGACGCGCGGCTGCGCGTCCGCGGGCGCTCCCGCAGGCTGCGGAGGGGGCGTCGCCGGCCGTGCCTGGCGCATCGCGACCATGCCCTGGAAGTAGCGAGCCTGGTGCGTGTACGTGTTGCCGTTGGGCACCGCCGCGAGCGCCGCGCTCGCCTGCTGGTAGTCGCCCTTGAAGTAGTAGCCCTTGCCCTTCGCGTACTGGAGGGCCGCGTCGACCTGCGCCGGCGGCACCTGATCGATCTTGGCGAAGACCTCGTCGAGCCCCTTGATGTCGTTGATGCGGAGGCAGACGTCGACGAGGCGCGCGAGCGCCTTGCCGAAGTACGGGCTGAAGCGCGGCTCGCTCCCGCGATTGACGATCGCGCGGTAGTCGCGCCGCGCCGACAGGTACTCCTTCTGCGCGTAGAACGTCTCGCCGCGCAGCCAGAGCGCGTCGACGTAGGAGGGCGTGTCCGGGAACTCTTCCTGGATCTCGCTGAAGACGACGATCGCGCGCGGGTAGTCCTTCGTGCGGTAGAGCAGCTCGCCGTTCGCGATGCGCTGCTCGACCGTGTAGCGCTGCCCCTTCGCCTTCTCGATCGCGGCCTGGACGCTCGCGACCTCGTTGGAGACGGCATTGACCTCGGTCTGCGCGCGCGATGCGTCGCCGTCGGCGTCGGCGGCAAACGCCGGCCCGCCTCCCGCGACCGCGGCGAGCGCGATCGCGAGGCCAAGCGAAAGCCTGCCTTTCACTGTTACTTCCCTCCCCCGATCGAGATGTTGCCCGACGCGGCGCCTCCGCCGGCCTGACCCGACGTCTGCACGTTGCCCGACGGTCCGGCGCCGGCCGGCGGCGCGGCGGCGGGCACGCCCGCGCCGATCGCGCCGATCTTCTCTTCCCACTGGACCTGCGGGCGCTGCTCGAGCGGCGTGGTCACGCCACCCTTCTCGAGCGCGACGGCGATGAGGCCGATGGTCTTGCCCTCCACCGCCGTCCACTGATGGGCGCTCTGGATGTCGAACTTGTACCCCTTGAGGTACGTGAAGACGCCGTAGCCGTTGCCCTGGAACTTCAGCTTCACCTGGACGGTGTGGTCGCCCGGCGGGATCGAGCCGTTGAAGATCGGAATCTCCTTCTGATCCGCGAGCGCGCCCGTCTCGTCCGCGCGGTTGTACTGCACCGCACCGTCGACGATGACGATCGCCTGGATGAGGCGGAAGGCGCTCGACATCTCGTTGCGGAAGACGATCTCCGCGCGCGAGCCGGCGGCGCCGCCGGAGAGGATGGTGTCGGAGAGGAGCGCGAGGCGCGTGTGGCTCCGGCGGATCTGGTCCTTCAGCTCGTCGACGCGGGCCTCGAGGTCCCGGAGGCGAACGCCGTACGTCGCGCCGTCCATCGCCGGCTTGTCGGGGATCGGAACGGCGGGCCCGCCGGCCGTCGGAGCCGCCGCCCCGGCGTCTCCGCCCGCGGTCGCCGTCGTGGTGGTCGCCCCCGCACCCGCATCCTTGCCGGCGGCCGGCGCCGCCGCGCCCGCGTCCTTCGCCGCAGCCGCGGGCTGCTGCCCCTCCGCGTCGAGCGGAAGAAGACTGACCGAGATACCGGCGGCGAAGAAGAAGGCAAGGCCCATCGCGTGACGTCGCATGCGTGCTTCCCTTTCAGCGGCTGCGCGAATGTCGCGCGCCTCCCGTGCACCCAAAGTCGATTCGAGAATCCGTGACGTACGACGTGCCGCGTGACCGGACCCCGCACGACGCAACGTCGCGCAGTGCGTCGACCCGGACTTCGGCGAGCACGAGTGTAGGCGGCGACGACCCTTCGTTGCAACGGGCGGCTGAGGTGTCGGCTGCGGCGGCGCGCGCGCGCGACCGCCGGCTTGAGCCCTGACCACAGGCCGCGTATTGAGACCTGGCCGTGATCGCGGGTGGGCTTCACGCACGAGCTCGAGCGGATCTCAGGCGCGGTGCGTCATGGGCGCGGTCCATCCGGCCGGCCTGGTCGGTCGAGCGACCACCTCGACGCAGAGCGACCGGGAAAACTTTCCCGGCGCTCGCCCGTCTAGACCACCAAGGAAATGCGACGCTCGGTGTTGCGGCTAAGCTTGGGTGGCCTGTCGGTTCGCGCGCTCTCGTGCGTTGGACCGGAATGGCCTTCTCGACGCACGTGCGAGCGATCCGATGACAGCGCCTGCGAAGGACCCGCCCGACGAGACGCTGATGCTCCGGTATCAGCAGGGCGATCGCTCGGCGTTCGCCCAGCTCGTCCGTCGTCACCAGGCGCCGCTCTACAACTTCGCCCTCCGCCAGGTGCGCGTCCCGCAGGTGGCGGAGGACGTCATCCAGGAGACGTTCGTGCGCGTCGTGCAGAACGCGGCCGACTTCAAGCACGAGGCGCGCTTCACCACGTGGGTCTACACGATCACGCGGAACCTCTGCATCGACCACCTGCGGAAGCGTGCACTCCGCAAGCACCCGTCGCTCGACGAGTCGAAGGGAGAGGAAGGAGACGGGCCGACCCTGGGTGAGCAGACGGCGGATCCGCGCGCGAGCGTGGAGCGCGAGGCGACGGGCACGGAGCTGAAGGAGCGCATCGCGCGCGCCGTCGACACGCTGCCCGACGAGCAGCGCGAGGTCTTCCTCATGCGCGAGATCGCGAACCTGCCGTTCAAGGAGATCGCCGAGATCACCGGAGTGCCCGAGAACACCGTCAAGAGCCGCATGAGGTACGCCCTCGAGCGGCTGCAAGAAGCACTGGCCGAGTACGAGGACTACGCGAGGGCGTTGCGCTAGGAACACGCTCTACGCCGCCGCCGAGAAGAAGAGATGACGACCGATTGCGAGAAATTCGAACCCCTGCTGCTCGACGAGCTCTACGAAGAGCTCGACGAGCTGACGAGCGCGGCGCTGAAGCGTCACGTCGCGGGGTGCGCTCGCTGCAAGGCGTCGCTCGACGGGATGCGCGCGACGCGCCGGCTGATCACGCCTTCGTCGCTGCCGATGGTCGAGCCGCCGGTCGGCCTCGAGGACCGGATCTTCGCGGCCGCGAAGGAGGCCCAGAAGGTCGTCCCGATCCGGGGCCGCTTCTCGCGCATGGTGTCCGTCGCGGGCTCGTGGGCGATGCGTCCGCAGACGGCGATGGCCGCCGTCTTCCTCCTCATGATCGGCTCGAGCGCGTTCCTCCTCCGGAGCTCGAAGCGCGACGGCGCGCGCGAGGCGCAGGTCTCGGTCACCGTCGCCGGCTCGCCGCAGGCGGCCGCGACCGCGGCGTCGGAGAGCGATCGCCTCGACGACAAGTCCGCGGCGGCGGCGCACGGGCCGATCGTCCTGCCGCCGGTCGCAGCGGCGGCGCCGGCGCCCTCGAGCGGCGCGGCCGACGAGGGCGCAGGCCTCGCCGATCGGCTCGCGAACGCGGCGAAGGGCAAGGCGGACGAGGGCAACGCGCTCGGCAGCCTCGCCGACACGAACGGGGAGGCGGAGAAGAAGAGCCTCGCGGCGCGCAGCGCGGGCGGCGGCGGATCCGGGACCGGCTACGGCTACGGCCCGAGCAACGCCGGCGTCCCCGGCGGAGCGCCCGCGCAGCTCGGCGCCGGCACCAGCACCGGCGCGGCCGCCGGCGATCCGTACGCGTCGCAGCAGGCGCAAGGCTTCGGGGCCGGGAAGCGAGGCGCCGCGGACGCGCCGCAGGACCCGTTCACGCTCGGCATGGCCGCGTACCGCGCGCGCAACTTCGCCGAGGCGACCAAGCAGCTCGACGCCGCGGCGCAGACCGGCGATCAGAACGCCGCGCTCTGGGCGGCGCGCGCGACGAAGGAGGGCCAGGGGTGCGCGACCGCGCTCGGGCGCTTCGAGTCGGTCGCGCAGAAGGCGGCCGGCAGCTGGCACGGCAACGAGGCCTCGCTCGAGGCGGCGCGCTGCCAGATCGCGATGGGCAACCTCGATCCGGCGCGCGATCGCCTGAACCAGCTCGCGCAGGTCCCCTCGCACGCCACCCCTGCGAAGCAGGCGCTCGCCGAGCTCAACGAGGTGGCGGCGCGACGCGCGGGCACCGTGTCGGGCGGCGGTCACGCGGCGCCGAAGGCCGCGGCGGCGCCCGCACGCGCTCCCGCGAAGCCGGCGGCGACCGCGAACACCACGGACCGCGCGGCCGGGTATTGAGCGCGGGGCTCGATCCTTCCCGCGTCGAACGGGCGCTCGCGGCATGGCGCGAGCACGACGTCGCGCGCGGCATCCACCCGGTCGATCGTCAGGCGGTGCGCGCGACCGAAGCCGCGCGCGCGCTCGTCCTCGAGCTCTTCGATCGTCCCGCGCGCGATCTCTACAACGCCTGCGCGCAGCTCGGTCGCCTGCTCGCCGATGCGGGGGCATCCCCTTCCCTCGCCGTCTCCACCATCGACGGCGCGGCGCACGCGCTCGCATCGGTCGGCGTCGCGCCCGACGGCGCGCGCGTCCCGAGCGCACGCGCATCGGTCGCCGAGGGCTACTTCGCGGCGATCCGGCAGGCCGAGCGCGAGGAGGCCAGGCGCGCCTGGGATCCGCCGGCGTGCCTCGTGCCGCTCGACGACACGACGGTGGCCATCGCCGCGGGCCACCCGGCGGACGACGGCGAGGGGCTCGCCGAGTGGGCCGCGAAGGTGGCGGCGAAGGTGTCGAAGTCGGGGGCTCGCGCGGCGGTGGTCGCGGGGCCGGAGGCGGCGAAGCGGGAGATCGCCGAGGCGCTCCGGCTCGTCGGCGTGGAGGCCCGCGACGCGCTCCCGCCGCGCAAGTGGCTGCGTCTGCCCTGGCGCAAGTAGTGCTAGAGTCCGCCGCCGATGAGGCGCGTCCTCCGCTTCGCCTTCCTCGGTACCTTCGCCGCTTCGCTGCTGGCTCCCTCGTGCGCGCGCGACGAGGACACCCGCGTGGCGATCGTGACCAAGCTCACGGCGCCGCGCGCGCTCCTCACGCGCGCCACGAAGCTCGAGCTCCGCGTGCTCGAGGGCGGGACCGTCGCGTGCGACGACACCAAGGGCCTGGTCTCGAACGAGACCGGCGCGCGCGAGATCGCGAAGCAGGACCTCGGCGACGCCGGCTGCGCGGCGAACGTGCGCTTCTGCGGGAACGTGTCGGTCGAGAAGTCCGACGCCCTCCGCGTGTTCGCCGCGACGGCGAAGGACGCGAGCAACGCGACGCTCGCGGTGGGATGCGCGTCGGCGAAGGTCGAGCAGGACACGCTCCCCCTCGCCATCCAGATGTTCCGCTACCTCGAGCCGGCGGTGTGCGGCGACGGGACGGTGCAGCCGACGGAGCAATGCGAGCCGCCCGGCACGGCGCTCTGCGACGACGGCTGTCAGTCCAACGAGATCCTGCTGTCGCTCGGGAGCGCGCAGAACAACACCGACACCGGTGGTCCGAACGACAAGACCGATCCGTCCTTCTTGTGGCCGAGCGGCACCGGAAACGGCGGCCGGTTCCTCGCGTTCTTCACCGACAAGCAGACGGGCGCGAACAACAACACCGACGTCGGCATCCGCGCGATGGCCGACGATCTGTCGGCGCTCGCGTCGCCGCCGGCGCTCGCGAAGGGATCGATCTTCCTCTCGAACGGCACCGGGTTCCCTCCGCAGGCCGCGCCCCTCCGCCAGTCGATGCCCCAGGCCGCGTTCCTCGGCGGCAAGTACTGGGTCGTGTTCCAGGACGACAACTCGCCGAGCAGCTTCGGGCTCGACATCCACCTGCGGAGCCTCGACGACGTGCTGCAGTCCGATCAGGGCGTCGATCCGCTGGTCGTGAACGGTTCGACCGGCGAGGCCGGGATCCAGGCGTCGCCGTCGATCGCGGCGGGCAAGACGCGCCTGCTGATCGCGTGGGAGGACAGCGGCGCGGGGAAGATCGTCGGGCGCACGCTCACGCCGCCGGCGTCCTTCGGGAGCCAGAACGACATCAGCACGGGCAACGCGAACGCCCAGCCCTCGGTCGCGACGACCAGCAGCGGCTTCGTCACCGTGTGGAAGAGCGGGACGGGCATCCGCTTCCGCGCGCTCAACGAGGACGGCACCCCGCAAGGGACCGACGCCGCGGTGAGCGAGGGCGGCTCCGACTTCGATCGACCGCGCGTCGCCTCGCTTGCGGACGGACGCTTCGCCGTCGCGTGGTCGGCGGGCGGAGACGTGTTCGTGCAGCGCTTCGACGCGAAGGGCGCGAAGATCGCCGGCGACCAGGACCGTCCGATCAACGACCAGCTCGTCGACGGCGATCAGGTCGGCGCGGTGATCGCGGCGACCCCTGCCGCGGGCGGCAGCTACGTCGTCGCGTGGCTCGACAAGGCGAGCGGCCACGTGCGCGCGCGCTTCCTCGGCGGGTCGAGCGGCTTCCTCTTCAACAACGTCAACGGCCAGTCGACCGAGTTCCAGGCGAGCCGCGTCGAGGGTCGCTCGCGCACGAACCCGGCCGTCGCGGTCGGCGGCGCGGGCCCGTTCGTCGCCATCGGGTGGGAGGACACGGGCGCGGCGCCGAACGCCGGCATCCTCGCGCGACGCTTCCCCCTGCCCTCGGAGTGATCGTCACTTCCGCTTCGTCTTCGGAGCGGCGCTCTTCTTCTTCGCCTTCGCCGCCGCCTTCGCGTCGGGCAGCGCATCGACACCGACCGTCGCCGTCGCGGGCGCGGTCGTCGTCACGGAGGCCTGCGGCGGAGGCGCGGGCGCAGGCTCGGGAGCGGCCGCGGTCACCGGGGCCGGCGGCGCGGCCTGCGCGGGAGGCGGAGCCGCGACGGCGGCAGCGGCGCGCGGCGGCGCATGGCCGAGGCGCTCGCGGAGCATCGTGACGCGCGACGCGAGCTCGGACGGACCGGCGGCGTACGCGCCGCCGACCATGCCGGCGGCGATGAGCACGGCGAACAGCGCGGTGACACCGATCGCCCTGGCGATCGTGCGGCCGGCGCGACGGCGCGGCACGATCGCGTCGGGCGCCACCTCGGTCGGCGCCTCGAAGTCGATCATCGGCGGCGCGGGCGTGACGTCCGCGGCGACGGGCGCGATGCTGTACGGGACCGGCTCGGTCTCGCGGTCGTCCTCCAGCCCCGCGGCCTCGCCGAGCGTGGTCCACCGGAAGTCGCCCGGCGCCAGCACCGACGTGCCCGCGTGGATGCGACCGGCGTTGAACGCCGTGTCGACCTCGTCGAGCGTCATCTCGACGACACAACCCTCGGACAGCTTCACGTGCCAGAGATCGCTCGTGCTCATCGGGCCAGCCTCCCGCCGCTGTCGAACGGCCCGGCACCCTAGCAGCGGGCGCCGGATGTGCACGTCCGGGAGCCCTGTTTTTCCGATGTTTCGTCGGCGTTGTACGCTTCCGCCGCCGATGGACGCCCCGTTGCGCGACGGGTTGCGCGAGCCCGCGCGCGATCGCGGAGGGGCGATCAGTCGTACTGGGGGAGGTCGCGCAGGTAGGCGATCGTCCGGATCACCTCGACGAGGCGCTCGCGCTCGTCGAGCTGGAGGTTCACGAAGCGGATGCCCATGCCCGGGTTGATGTTCTCGCCCTCGGGCTTCACGCGGTTCACCCACGCGACGCAGCCTTCGAGCTCGAACCCGTCGCCGCCCGGAGGCGCGAACGTCAGGCGCAGCTTCGTGCCGATCCGCAGCGGCTCGCTGGTCCGCACGAAGATCCCCATCTCGCTGATGTTGGTGATCGACGCGTAGAGGAACGTATCCGACGCGACGCAGTCGACCGCCCACTCGACGTCGTAGCGATCGAAGTTGCGACGGTCGGCGAGCGACTCGTCCACCGCCCCGTCCGTCCCTGCCAGCTCGTCCTTGCCCATCATCGCGCCGTTCCCTCCCCGAAAGGTTCCGTGGGCCTTAGCGTGGCGTCCGGACCGACGCCAGCCAAAAAGCCCGGCTCCTCGGGGAACCGACGGTTCCCTCATTTCGTGGCTTCGCCCGAAGTGAGCCTCCCTCCCCATGCTCGCAAGAGCGCGCGCGAAGGCGCGCTGCTCCCTCTCGGGCGGAGCCCGCGGCGCGAGAGCGTCCTACTGCACGCGAAGGGGGCCGCCGTTCACCCGGTTCTCGCCGTCGGAGGGACCGGACTTCACCTTGAGGCGCGACTCGCCGAGGAACAGGCCGAAGAAGTTCGTGTACGCGCCCGGGGTGAAGTTCGGCTCGAGCGTGAACTCGTGGTCGTCCACGACGACGTCGTCCTTGAGCCAGAGCGACATCGGATACTTCCCGTTCGTCACCTTGTGATCGCCGTTGTGGCGGCGGCGGAACCCGTCGATGTGGATGAACATCTCCCAGTCGGTCGTCACCGGCGCGAGCACCTTGAAGTACGTGCGCTGGTGGTACTTCTTGCCCGGCGAGACGTAGTCGACCAAGCGGCCGTTCGCGTCGGTGATGTCGTAGCCGAGCACCAGCAGCTTGTCCTCGAGGTTGGCCTCGAGCTTGTGCTGCGGCTTCGGCGGCTCGTCGAGGATGATCTTGTCGAGCGGGTTCTGGTTCTTCTCGCCGCTCTTCAGCGACGAGGCCACCAGCAGGATCTGGCTCGAACGTGCGTCGAGCACCGGGAGGTTCTCGCCCTTCGCCGTCCGTTCGCGGTACGTGCGGTTGAGGCGCGCGAGCTCGTCGGCGCGCACCGCGAGGAAGCGCCGTGACGACGGCTCGCCCCCCATCAGCCAGTCGTAGGCGCCGTTCGCGTCGCGGATGATCATCGGCTGGCCGCCGGCGTAGTACGCGGCGGTGCGGCCTCCGACGCCGTAGAGCGCGAGGGGCTCGCCGCTCTTGTGCAGGCGCTGGTAGCTCTCGAACACTTCCTTCGGCGACAGCTGGTTGGCGAGCGCCGGGTAGTACGCGAAGCAGAGCACCGCGCCGACGACGACGCCCGAGAGCGCGAGGAACGCGGCGCGGCTGCCGCGGAGCAGATCGCCGAGCACGCCGAGCACGAGGAACAGGCCGACGCCGGACGGGATCGCGAGCGCGCCCGCGACGAGCGGCTTCATCCCGATCTTCAGCCAGAGGAGGAGGAACAGGATCGCCGGGACCTGGAGGTACATCAGCGGCGCGAGGACGAAGAGCGCGATCGGTCCGACGCCGTCGTCGAGCTTCTCGCGCGTCACCTCGAGCTTGCCCTTGATCAGCGCGGGGACGGTCTCCCCGAGGCGACCCTGCTTGAGGCACGTGGCGAGCTCCTCGAAGGGCTCGAAGCCGCGCGTCGCCGACTTGCCGAACGGCTCGTCCGGCCGCGCGCGGTGGAAGGCCCAGAGGAACACGTCGCACCAGAAGTAGATGGCGAACACGACGCCCAGCGGGACGAAGGCGGTCACCCACCAGCCGTTGAGGACGAGGTCGCGCGTCTGCGACGACAGCGTCGGCAGCCACTTCGCGTGGTAGCGGGTGCCCATCCAGACCGCGAGCCCGGCGAGCGAGGCGCCCGCGACCATCGCGAAGTACGCGAGCGCGAGCATGCCGTCCCACGCGTCGCGGAGCGCGAGCAGCACGCGGAGGTACGACTTCGGCTCGAACGGCTCGCGCGTGGAGTCGCGCTCGACGAACGCGAGGAACGCGAAGCCGGCGAAGCCCACGAGCACGATCGTCCAGATCGCGAGCGAGTGGTTCTTGAAGCTCTCGGGGAACGTCCCGCCGAGGAGCGCGAACGCGTTGAACGCCTTCTCCGGCAGCTTGTGCATCTCGTGATGCAAGAGGCCGAGGAGCACGCCGGTGCCCACGCCGACGGCGACCGACGGATGCGCGCCGCGCTCGTAGTCGCGGAGGGCGACGCCGCACACCGCGGCGATCACCGACGGGGCGGCGAACGCGATGAGGTCCGTGCGTGCCGCCATCCATCCGTGAGCGACGAACGCGACGGCCGCGCCGACCACGAGGAGGAGGCGCGTCTGGCTCTCGCGGGTGCAGGCAACGCCGGCCTCGCGGCCGACCGGCGCCATGAACAGGCGGCCGAACGCGAACGGCGCGAACGCGCTCCACGGCGCGAGCGCGGCCGCGACGTGACCGATCGTCGCGTCGTAGGTCGGGTACTTCGCCGGCGGGCGGATCATCGCGCCGACCCACGGATCGAGATCGGGCGACGCGTCGCCCTGCATCGCGCGCACCGAGCGGTAGGTGAAGTAGAGGCCGAGCGCGAGCGAGACGAGCCCGACCGCGCTGCCGAGCCCGTCGAGCCGGCTCCGGTCGTTCAGGCGCGCGAGGACGAACGCGGCGCCGACGGCGAGCAGCGGGACGCCGACGCCGACGAGCCCTCCGCGGGTGAACCATCCGGCGACGAGCGCCGCCACGGCGACGACCAGCCAGGCCCCGCGGACCTTCGCGTCGGCCGAGCCGTCGTCCTTGCGCCCGAACGTCGCGACGGCGAGGCCGCCGAAGGCCATCGCGAACGCGCTCATCGAGACGATGTCACCGAGCATCGTGCGCGACTGCACGAAGTAGAGCGGCATGGTCGTGAGCGCGACCGCGGAGAACACGCCGGCGCGGCGGTCGATCAGGCGCGAGACCCAGCCGTACGTCGCGAGCACGCCGAGCAGGCCCCAGAGCGCGAGCGGCGCGCGTCCGGCCCATTCGTGCAGGCCGAAGAGCTTGAAGCCGAGCGCGATCGACGTGAACGGCAGCTGCGGCCGGCCGAGATCGTTCAGGTGCGGCAGCGAGTTGTCCGCGCCTTCGAGCGCGAGGTTCGCGGCGCCGTGGAGGTTGAGCGCGACCCGGCGCGCGAGGTCCGCGACGTTGAGCTCGTGGGGATCCCAGAGGCCGGCGCGCGTGAGCGGCGGCAGCACGAAGAAGAGCAGGAGCGGCGCGGCGACGGCGATCGCGAGGGGAAGCCAGGCGGGCCCCTGTCGCCGTTCGACGGGGGGACGCGCGGAGATCGCCGCCGGCGCACCTTCCTCGGGTGCGGCCTCTTCCGTGCGATCGGCCTCTTCCGTCGGTTCCGGCTTGTCGTCGTCGCGTTCGGACATGGTCTGGCGGAGCCGGTCATACCCCATCTCGCGGCCGGCACGAAGTCGAGTGTGGTATGGACGGCTCGCATCCATGGGCCCGAAGCCGAGCACCGATCGCCGGAAGAAGGAGGCGCCGTTCCGCGCCGGGACGATCGCGCTCGTCGGTCGCCCGAACGTCGGCAAGAGCACGCTGCTCAATGCGCTGCTCGGCGAGCGCATCGCGATCACCAGTCACCACCCCGAGACGACGCGCGACCGGATCGCCGGCATCGTCAACCGCGACCACGCGCAGCTCGTGTTCCTCGACACCCCCGGCATCCACCGGCCGCGCCACCGCCTCGGCGAGCGGATGAACGACCTCGCCGCCGATACCGCCGCCTCGGCCGACGTCGCGGTCTTCATGACCGACGTGCGCGAGACGCCCGATGCGACCGCACGCGAGGACGACCGCGCCATCCTCACGACCATCCCGGCGGGCACGCCCACGCTCATCGTGGTCAACAAGGTCGACCGGGTGAAGCCGAAGTCGCTCCTCTTCCCCGTGCTCGAGGCGTACGGCGCGCTCCGCGACGTCGCCGCCGTGGTGCCGGTGAGCGCCCTCAAGGGCGACGGCATCGAGCGCATCCTCGACGAGGTCGAGGCGCACCTCCCCGAGGGACCGCCGCTCTACGATCCCGAGGAGCTCAGCGACAAGCCGATCCGCTTCTTCGTGGCCGAGTTCGTCCGCGAGCAGGTCCTCCGCCGCACGCGCCAGGAGATCCCCCACGGGGTCGCCGTCACCGTCGACACCTTCGAGGAGGGTCCGAAGGCGACGCGCATCGCGGTGACGGTCCACGTCGCGAAGGACTCGCACAAGGGCATCATCATCGGCGACGGCGGCAAGATGCTCGCCGCCATCGGCAAGGCGGCGCGCGAGCGCGCCGAACACCTGCTCGGCCGCAAGGTCCACCTCACGACGTTCGTCCGCGCGACGCCCGGCTGGTTCGACGACCCCCGGCGCCTCGCGGATCTCGGCTACGCCGACGAGCGTCCGCGCACCCAGAAGAAGAAAGACAAGGAGAAGAGCGGGTGACCAAGCACCATCCGCGCGTCGTATCGCGCGTGCTCCCCGCGGGCTCGCACGGCCTGCCCGTCGTCGCCGTCGTCGGACGGCCCAACGTCGGCAAATCGACGCTCTTCAACCGCCTCGCGCGCCGTCGCGTGGCGATCGTCCACGACCAGCCCGGCGTCACACGCGACCGCAACTACGTCGACACGACCGCGTTCGGCCGCGACTACACCCTCGTCGACACCGGCGGGTTCGATCCGGACAGCGACGACCCGATGAAGGCGGGCATCGTCAGGCACGTGAAGGAGGCGATCGAGGAGGCCGACGTCATCGTCTTCGTCGCCGACGCCACCGTTCCTCTCACCGGCGCCGACCGCGTCGCGGTGAA
Organism: Labilithrix sp.; assembly: GCA_039809525.1. Taxonomy (GTDB): domain Bacteria; phylum Myxococcota_A; class Polyangia; order Polyangiales; family Polyangiaceae; genus Labilithrix. The sequence goes on from JBDHVD010000144.1 coordinate 13,923, forward strand.
GCTGCTGCGCAAGGCGGACAAGCCCGTGCTCTACGCGGCGAACAAGGCGGACTCTCCGCTCGGCGACGCGGACGCGTTCGAGCTGTATCGCCTCGGCGTCGAGCACGTGTACCCCGTGAGCGCGCTCCACGGACGCGGGATCGGCGAGCTCGAGTCGGCGATCGTGTCCGCGTTCCCCGCCAAGCGCGCCGCCCTCGCCGATCCCACGGAGAAGGTCCCGCGGATCTCGATCATCGGCAAGCCGAACGCCGGCAAGTCGAGCCTGATGAACCGCATCCTCGGCGAGGACCGGATGATCGTCGACGCGCGCCCCGGCACCACCCGGGACGCCATCGACGTCTACGTCGAGCGCCAGGACAAGCGATACATCTTCGTCGACACCGCGGGCCTCCGCCGCAAGGGCAAGGTCACGAAGGCGTCCGATGCGGTCGAGACGGCGAGCATCAGCTCCGCGATCATGGCGATGGAGCGCTCCGGCGTCGTCATCCTCGTCTGCGACGCGAAGGAAGGCGTCGCCGAGCAGGACGCGAAGATCCTCGGCCTCGCGAACGATCGCGGACGAGCGATGATCATCGCGCTCAACAAGATCGATCTCCTGTCGAAGAGCGAGCTCGCGAAGGCGGAGGAGGACGCCCGCGACAAGATCTCCTTCGCGCCGTTCGCCCCCGTCGTCCAGATCAGCGCCAAGACCGGCCGCGGCATGAACGACCTGTTCGAGACCGTCGACCGCGTGGCGGCCGCCATGCGCCGCCGCGTGCCCACGGGCGAGCTCAACCGCTTCTTCGAGCAGGTCCTCGCGACGCGCCCGCCGCCCACCATGGGGGGCCGCGCGCCGCGCCTCTTCTACATCACGCAGGCCGAGACGGCCCCGCCCACGTTCGTGGTCATCTCGAGCTCGCCCGAGGCGGTGCACTTCTCGTATCAGCGCTTCGTGGTGAACCAGCTGCGCAAGCACTTCGACTTCGAAGGCGTTCCCGTGCGCGTCGTCTATCGTGAGCGCCGTCGCGGCAAGAAGAAGAAGGAAGCCGAGAGCGAGACCTGATCATCCGTCGCCGATCCGCACGCGGCGGATCGTCCGGCGGTGCGCCACGAGCCGAGGCTCGAGCCGCGCCCAGTCGGGACGCGCGCGCTCGAGCTCGCGGACGAGGTCCTCGTCCTCGTTCGCCACGACCTGGGGCGGCGAGGCCGGGTCGCGCGCCGGAGGACGCGAGCGCAGGAGCGCCGCGACCTCCTCGACCGCATCGGTGACGAACGCGCTGACGCGGTTCTCGGTCATGAACTTGCCGAAGCACGCGGCGAGCTCGGCGTCGATCCGCGGCTCGCGCACCGTCCCGCCGAGCGCGACCGGCAGCGTGAGGCGCTCGGCGAGCACCGACGGGAGCACGAGCACCGCGCTCGACGCGAGGTACTCCTGATCGAGCGTCACCGTCAGCGTGCCTTCGAGCGCGCCGTCTCGATCGACGCGCAGATCGCCCTCCGCCGAGCATCCGGGCACCGACGCCCGGAGCGAGCGCAGGGCGACGCCGCGATCGTCGAGCAGGACGCCCACGCGCGCGGGCGCGTTGGCGCGCGGGTGCGGAGGCTCGAGGCCGTAGCGCCCGAGCTCGCCGCGGGCGCGCGTCAGCACGGGAAAGAACGCGTCGTCGAGCGCGAGCTCGCCGCCCCCGCGCAGCGCTCCGTCCTTTCGCTCGATGCGCACCGCGCCCGAGAGGCGTCCGGTGACGAACCGCTCGACGTTCCCCGGCGGACCGATCGGCAGCGCCTCGATCGCGACGTCGCGCGCGCCGACCTTCGCGACGAGGTCGGTGCCGCCGCCGCGACGGACGACACCCGCGGACGCGACGCTCCCGGCGTACGCGCTCGCCTCGAGCTCGTGCCAGACGATCGCGGCCGGGTCGACGCGGAAGAGACCGCTCACGCCCGTGAAGACGAAGGGCTGGTCGGACGATCCCGCGACGACCACGCGGAGGATGTCGCCGGCGGCCCATCCGGCGACGACGATGCCGTCGCTCGGCCCCGAGAGCTCCGCGTCGACGGTGACGACGCCCGGCGGGGTGAGGCGGACGCGTGCGCCGGCCGGCAGCGCGAGCGCGAGATCGGCGATCCCGACATGGCCGCGCACCGTCGATCCGTCGACGCGCCCGTCGCGAGCGATCCCGAACGCCACCGCGAGCGACGTCCCGCGCTCCGCACCGGTCGCGAGGGCGAGGTCCGCCCGCACCTTCGCCGCGCCGCCGACGGTCAACTCGCCCGAGATGCGCGTCTCGGCCGCCGGCGCGATGGTGCGCGGGATGAACCGCGCCGCGGCCGCCGCGAACGATGCGCCTCCTTCGCCGCGGAACGTCGCCGACGCGCGCTCGCCACCGGAAAAAGGGATGGTCGCGTCGCACGTCAGCGAGGCGTCGTACGCGCGGAACGCGAGCCCGCCGAAGCGCGCGCCGCTCCTCGCGACGGTCACCGCGCCGCGCGCATCGAGCAGCTCGATCGGCCCGGCGTCCTCGCGCGCGGCGACGACGAGGTAGATCCGCGGCGCGACCAGCACGCCCTCGGCGGTCGGCTCGGCGACGTCCCCGCGGATCGCGAGGTCGAGGTTGAGCGTCCCGTCCGGCAGCGGGCGCACGGCGAGGCCCGCGAGGCCGAGCGTGAGCGCGTCCTCGAACGACAGGTCGCCGGCGACCCTCGTGCCGTCGAGCCTCCGGTCGCGCACGACGAGGGGCGCGAGCACGATCCGCGATCGCGGCGTGACGACGGAGGCTTCGCCCGTCACCTCCTCGCGCGTGACCACGAGCTCGACGGAGCCCTGCGCGTCGCGCGGGAGGGCCACCCGCGCGCCGGTGGCCGACAGGAGCTCCGAGACCCACGCGGCATCGAGGTCCTTCACCCAGACGCGCGCCTGCGCGCGGCGCGGCTCGCGCACCGGCACGTCGAGGTGGAGCGTGAGGAGGCCGGCGCCGGCGCGCGCGGTCGCCCGCGCGAGCGCTTGCTCGCCTTCGGCCGCGAGCTCGCACGTGACGTCGCGGACCACGGCGGCCGGCGGCGCGAACCTCGGGCGGCCCGCGCGGAACACGATCTCGCGGCTGCGCACCGCGCCCTTCACGACCGGCTTCGCCACGTCGCCGGTCACCGCGAGATCGAGCACGAGCTCGTCCTCGTCGCGCGGCAGGAGCTTCGGCGACAGCTTCGCGTTCCTCATGGCGATCGCCGGGCGAACGCGGGCGTCGACGCGCGCGTCGAGGTCGCGACCGTCGGCGCCGACCGTTCCGCGCGCGCGGATCTCGAGGCCCTCGGCGTCGATCGCGAGCTCGCCCCGCCCTCCGCCCTCGCCGCTCCATCCGAGCTCGCCGGTGATCCCCGCGTCGATCGGCACGCCCGGGGGGACCGCGATGCTCCGCCCGAGGATGGCCGAGGCCGCGTCGAGGAACGCCCCGACCTTCGCCTCGTCGAGGACGAGGGTCGCGTCCGCGACGCCGCCTCCTCGCGCCGACGCGTCGAGCGTCCCCCGCCCGGCGAAGCGCACGCGCGCGCGCTCGCTCTCGAGCACGCCGTCCTCGAGGCGCCAGTCGCTCGAGGTCACGAAGAGCTTCGCCTCGCCGCGCATCGCCCGCGCCTCGATCATCCCGGGCGCGGGCGTCCAGCTCGCGCGCTCGATCACCAGCTCCCCGGCGATCCACGCGCGCTCGTCGACGTGCGGCTCCGCACGGAACGCGACGTCGGCGACGAACGAAGGCTCGCCCGTCTCGCCGAAGCGGACGACGCCGCGGAACGCATGCAGCCGCGCCTCCGGCAGGCCCGCCGCGCGCTGCGCCGCGCCGCCGATCGCGGCGGTCGCGCGCTCGAGCGACACGAGCCCGCGCGGGCCGAGCGGAAGGACGACGCCGTCGAGATGAACGAAGCCGCCCTCGGTCGTCACCTGCGCGACGTCGGCGGCCTCGCCGGCGCGCTCGCGCAGCCATGCGCGGATG
>JBDHVD010000145.1:0-17824 GCA_039809525.1 Labilithrix sp.
TCCCGCCGGCGCGGTCGCGGTGGCGGTGACCACCGCGACGGCGGACGGCGATCCCGAGCCGGCGGTCGCGCTCGCCGGCGTCGTCGAGGCGCGCCTCGCCGCGCGCGGGCTCGCGCCGCTCGTGACGCCGTCGTGGGACGGTTTCCGCGCGGCGGTGCTCGTCGACGGGGCCGCTGCCGCCCGCGCCGCGACCGATGCCCTGCGCGACGCGCTGCTCGCGCCGATCGAGGAGAAGGACCTCGCGCCCGCGAAGAAGAAGCTCGCCGCGCTCGCGCTCCGTCCGCTGCGCGACGCGGCGCTCGCGCGATGGGCGCGCTGCGTGGGCTCGCCTCATGCCGCGCCCGAGCGCGCGGGAAGGACGTACGACGACCTCGCGATCGGCAAGCTCGAGTCGTGGCGCGCGGCCTCGCACGGGCTCGGACGGACGTCGTTCGCCGTCGCCTCGCAGCCCGCGGTCGGCGAGGAGGTCGCGGCCGCGGTCGCGCGCGGCCCCGCGTGGAAGACGGGCGCGCCGGTGCCTCGGGCGACGGAGACGTCCGGCATCGACGTCGACGTGTTCGAGGCCGCGGGCGAGACGACGCCGCTCGTGTACGCGACGCTCGACGTCGGATCGAGCAGCGCCGCCGTCGCCGCGGCGGAGGCGCTCGGCGATCCGCGCGGTCCGCTCGCGACGCGCCTCTCGGGGCTCGACCTCCCTTTTCGCCTGCGCGAGGTGACGGGGACGGCGCACGCGCGCGGCGGATGCGTCGGCGTCGTGCTCGAGGCGGCGTCGAAGGATCGGGCGACCGATCTCGCGGCGCGCGTCGCCGATGCGATCGCGCTCGTCCAGGTCGAGGCGGACGTGCATCTCGCCGAGGGCGGAGCCGCGCGCGACGGACGTACCCTCGCACGTCGCGCCGGCGATGCGCGCGAGGCCGCGGAGCGTGCGGCGTGGTGGGCGCTGACGCCCGCGAGCCCGGCCGCGTCGCGCACGCGGGGCACGACCGCGGGATCGGTGATGCTCGCGGTGCCAGGGAGGCGCAACGCTCCGAAGGAGAAGGACGCGGCGATCGAGCCGGCGAAGGAGACGCTCTCGGGCGCCGTCGAACGCGCGACGGTCGCGTGGAAGAAGCCGGTCGCCGAGGGACGCGTGCGCGTCGAGCCGGGACAGGGCGAGACGTGGATCCTCGTCGCGTCGCCGTGCGGGACCGACGCCGAGAGCGAGGCCGACGCGGGCCTGACCGCGCTCTTCGTCGCGGCCGCGGCGGAGATGGCGGCGGGCTCGCCCGACGCGCGCGTCGAGCCGTGGATCGTCCCGGACGGAGCGGGCGTCCTCGTCCACGGCCCCGCGCTCCCCGGCGAGACGACGGCGGCGCACGCGCGACGCCTGGCGGATCTCGTCGGGCGGAGCTTCGCGGCGGAGCCGCTCGTGCCCGCGGCGCTCTCACGCGCGCGCGGATCGCTCCTCCGGCACGACGCCATGGCCGACGGCGCGGCGTTCTCCGCGCTCGCCACCGCGCTCTCGCCGCAGCATCCGTCGTGGGTGCTGGCGACCGGACGCGACGAGGTCCTCGCACGATCGGCGGACGCCGCGGTGATCGCGCGCGCGCAGGCCATCCGCTCGGGTCCGCTGCGCGTGGCCGTGCTCGCGAACGCGGACGCCGCGCAGGCGGAGACGGCGCAGCGCGCGATCGATCGCTGGATCGAGCGGAGGAGCGGCGAGACGCGCTCGTGCAAGGTCGCGCCCGCGGCGGCGCCTCCGAAGCCGGGCACCTATGCGGTCGAGCCGTCCCCGGGGGCCGCGCCCGAGGCGTACCTCGCGTTCCCCTTCCCCGCGGGCGACGAGAGCGCGCGCGCCGCCGCGAGGATCGTCGCCGGCGCGCTGGACGGCGACGGTGCGCTGCTCGAGAAGGCGCTCGGCGGAGCGGCCGCGCTCGCGCAGACGTCGTCGGCGCGCGTGCTCGGCTGGCCGCGTGCGCCGGCGCTGGTGGTGCGCGTGGTGAGCACGCAGGCGCAGCTCGACGATGCCGTGATGCAGACGCGCGCGCTGATCGATCGCCTCCGCCAGGGCGGCGTCCCGCAGGCCGATCTCGATCGCGCCCAGGCGAGCGCGGCGCGGAGCTGGGTCGCCTCGGCGCTCGATCCGCGCGCGCGCGTCGTCGCGACGTGGCGCGGCGAGCCGGTGCCCCCCTCCGCTCCGCGCGTGAAGGCGTCGAGCGAAGACGTCCGTTCGTTCGCGCAGAAGTACCTCTCGCCCGACACGATGATCGTCGTCGCCGCGCGCCCCGGCCGGCCGAGGACGCCATGAGCGCGCGCGAGCCGTGGTGGTCGCGCACCGAGGTCGCCGGTCCGTGGTTCAAGGTCGGCACCGACGAGGTGCGCCTTTTGCGCGACGGCGTCGAGGCCTTCCCCGCGATGCTCGCGGCGATCGCCGCGGCGAAGCGCGAGATCATCCTCGAGATGTACTGGGTCGGCGCGGACGCGGTCGGGACGAAGTTCCGCGAGGCCCTCGCGCAGAAGGCGAGACAAGGCGTCACCGTGCGCGTCATCTACGACGCCGTCGGCTCGCTGGCGATCACGCCCGGGTTCTGGCAGCCGGTCGTCGCGAACGGCGGCGAGGTCCGCGAGTACCATCCGCTCTCGCCGCTCCGCCCGACGTTCGACGTCGCGCGCATCGATCAGCGCGACCACCGGAAGATCCTCGTGGTCGACGGCGAGCGGGGCTTCACCGGCGGCCTCAACCTCGCCCGCCCGTGGCTCCCGCTCGACGAGGGCGGCGAGGCCTGGCGTGACGACATGATCGAGGTGAAGGGGTACGCCGCCCAGGAGCTGCGCACGCTCTTCTACAAGACGTGGCGCCGCGTGTGGCTCCTCTCGCGGCCCCACGAGATCGCGGGGCTGAACGTCCCGAAGGACCTCGTCCCGCTCAGCCGCCGGCCGGTGGGCAAGGTGTACGTCCTCGCGAGCCTGCGGCGGAACCGGCGGAGCCTCCGCCGCGAGTACCTCACGCGCATCAACCGCGCGCGCTCGTCGATCGACATCGCCAACTCCTACTTCATCCCCGAGCGCCCGGTGCGCAACGCGCTCTACCGCGCGGTCCTCCGCGGCGTGCGCGTGCGCGTGCTCGTCCCTTCGAAGAGCGACGTGGCGGTGGTGCAGTTCGCGCTCGAGGCGATGGTCGAGTCGCTCCTCCGCCACGGCATCGAGATGTTCGCGCTCCCCGGACCGATGATGCACGCGAAGACGGCGATCATCGACGATCGCTACGCCACCATCGGCAGCTACAACCTCGACGAGCGCTCGCGGAGCAAGAACCTCGAGGTCAACGTCGGGGTCGAGGACGAGGCGTTCGCGCAGTACGTCCGCAAGTGGTTCGACCGCGACGTCGAGAAGGCGACGCGCCTCGATCTGTTCGAGTGGCGGGCGCGTCCGCTCGTGCGGCGCGGCGTCGAGTACATGGCCTACGCGCTGAGGAAGCTCTGGTGAAGCAGGTCCGCCAAGCCTATCGCGCGAGCGGGTTCGTCGGTCTCACCGCGGCGATGCTCCCGGTGTTCCTCGCGCACCAGCGCAAGGTGCCCGAGCGCGAGCGCGAGACCGTCCGCGATCTCTGGGTGCGCCGCTGGGCGCGCGCGCTCCTGTCGCTGTTCTCGATCGAGTGCGTGGTCCACGGATCGGTCCCGCCGCCGACGCGCAAGGGCGAGCGCGGCCGGCTGATCGTCGCGAACCACCGCTCGGCGATCGACATCGGCGTGCTCCTCTCGACGTTCGGCGGCGTGATGGTGAGCCGGGCGGACCTCGCGGGCTGGCCGGTGGTCGGCAAGGCCGCGCGCGCGGTGGGCACGGTGTTCGTCGATCGCTCGAACGCCGAGAGCGGCGCCGCGACCATCCGCGCGATCCAGCGACGGCTCGACGAGGGCGCGACCATCCTCCTCTTCCCCGAGGGCACCACGTTCGACGGCGACGACGTGCGGCCGTTCTTCGGCGGAGCGTTCATCGCCGCCGCGCGCGCCGGGGCGGAGGTGCTGCCGGTCGGGCTCGCCTACCCGCGCGCGTCGGGCGCGGCCTTCGTCGGCGAGACGTTCCCCCAGCACCTCTCGCGGATGGCGAAGAGCGAGGGCACGAAGATGGCGCTCGTCGTCGGCACGCCGATCGACGTGGCGAAGGGATCGAAGGCCGGACCGCTCACCCGGCGCGCGCAGGAGGAGGTCTCCGCGCTCGTGGCGCGCGCACGCGCGATGTGCGGCACGTAGACGCGGCCCGCGGGCCGTTGTGTCCCACTGCCGCGCCGCTTAAGCTCGCCTCCGTTCGCGGGGGGAGACGATGCACCTTGGTTGGGTCGTGGAGGCTCGGTCGCTCCCGGCACACGAAGACGTGATCGACGTGCTGGCGCGTGCGGGGATCCGTCGCCCGTCGAGCACGGAGGACGCACGCCCGGCGGGCGTCGTCCTCGTCAGCGGCACGGTCGAGACGGACTGCGAGCTCCTGCGCCAGAAGAGCCACCTCGGCCGCGACCGCGTCCTCGCGCTGATCCCCCCGAGCGCCGCGGTCGACGCGGAGGCGTGCTGGCAGTACCTCGACGCAGGCGCGTCCGACGTGATGGCGTGGAGCGACGATCCGGCGTGCGTCGCCCAGATCGTCGCGCGGATCCGCCGCTGGTCGGAGGTCGACGCGCTCCTCTTCTCGCCGCTCATCCGCGATCACCTCGTGGGCGAGAGCACGGCGTGGCGGCTCGTCGTCCGCGAGCTCATCGAGGTCGCGCGCTTCGCCAGCAGCTCGCTCCTGGTGCTCGGAGAGAGCGGCACCGGCAAGGAGCTGATCGCACGCGTCGTCCACGCGCTCGATCCGCGCGCCGACAAGCGGAGCCTCGTCGTCCTCGACTGCTCGACGATCGTCCCCGAGCTCGCCGGCAGCGAGTTCTTCGGGCACGAGCGAGGGGCCTTCACCGGAGCGGCGAGCGCCCGCGACGGCGCCTTCGAGCTCGCGCGCGGAGGCACGCTGTTCCTCGACGAGGTCGGGGAGCTCCCTCTCGCGCTCCAGGCCCAGCTGCTGCGCGTGATCCAGGAGCGCACGTTCAAGCGCGTCGGCGGCAACACCTGGCAGCGGAGCGACTTCCGGCTGATCTGCGCGACGAACCGCGACCTCGCCGCGGAGGTCGCCGCCGGACGCTTCCGCCACGACCTGTATCACCGCATCGCGAGCGTGAAGTGCCGCATCCCTCCGCTCCGCGAGCGCACGGGCGACATCCTCCCGCTCGTCCGTCACTTCCTGACGGCGATGCGTCCGGACGCGCCGCCGCTCGATCTCGATCCCGCCGTCCGCGACTTCCTCCTCCGCCGCGAGTATCCGGGGAACGTCCGCGAGCTCCGGCAGATGATCACGCGGATCGCCGAGCGTCACGTCGGCGACGGCCCGATCACCGTCGGCGACATCCCGGTCGTCGACCGTCCCCTCCCCGCGCAGGCCGGGTCGAGCGACGAGCTCGAGGACGCCGTTCGTCGAGCCCTCGCGCGCGGCGTCGGGCTCAAGGAGATCGGGCGGGCGGCCACCGACGCGGCGATCCGCGTGGTGGTCGACGAGGAGGACGGGAACCTGCAGCGCGCGGCGCGACGTCTGGGCGTCACCGATCGCGCGCTCCAGCTCCGCCGCCGTTCGGGCGACATGCCGAGCTGACCGTCAGGCGTGCGCCCAGAGCTCCGCGGAGCTGCCCCGGCGGAACACGTCGTGGAAGTGGCCGAACGTGAAGTTCTTCGCCCCGGCCTGCGCCATCGCCGCGCCCTTGTCGGTGATCTCGCCGGGCCTGATCACCGCGAGGTGGCCGATGCCGCCCGGCTTCTCGAGCGCGGCGATCACCGGATGACCGGCGTTGGCGAGCCTCTGCGCCTCGGCCTGATCGGCGATGCGCCGCCAGCCGAACCGCGCGCCGTGCGCGTGCAGCCAGTCGTACGTGGCGTTCGCGTTCATCTCGTTGCCCTTGCCCACCGCGGCCGGGTTGCCGCCCTCGTCCACCCAGTGAGGCACCTCCGCGCCCATCGCCCGGGTCACGTCCCACATGAAGATGTTGCAGTACGTGCTCTTGATGCGCCCGCTGTCGTCGCGCTTCTGCGCGTACCGCGGGTTCTTCCCCGGCGCGAACTGGTTGACCACGTTCTCGTAGCGCATGCGGTTTCGGTTCGACGGATCACCGACGACCGGCGGATGCGTGAGGTGCGAGCGCCGCGACTCGGTGGTCCCGGGCGCCGGCGTCTTCCCGTCGAAGAGCAGCTGCCGATCGGGATCGCCGGTGACGGGCGCCCCCCGCGGGGCGGGCGCCGGAGCGGATGCGGGCGCGCGTGCGGGGGCCGCGGCACCTCCGGGCGGGACGACGCGGGTGGCGCTCGGCGGGAACGCGCGCGCCGCGCCGTTGATGAAGAGGACGTTGTTCCGGTACTGGTCGTACGGCGCCTGCTCCTGCCAGACCCATTTCTTCTGGCGGGCGTAGTCGCGCGTGTACTGCTCCCACTCCGCGCGCGTCGGCGTCCGGCCGTGCTTGCGGCGGAAGTAGACGGACGTGTCGGCGAACTCGCTCGCGTTGCCGATCGCGTTCGGAATGCGTCCGGTCAGCATCTGCTCGGCGAGGCGGCGCGCCGTCGGGCTCAGCTCGCTCCAGGATTTGCGCTGGAGCGCGAGGAACGTCTTCAGCTGTCCCTTGCGCACGTTCGTGCCCGGGTACACCTCGGTGCTCGTCGGCTGGTAGTTGCACCCCGGGTTGTCGAAGCTCGGGTTGCACTTCGCGACGTGCGCCTTCACCTGATCGTACGTCTTCAGGTACGGCTGGAGCGGGGTCGAGTACTTGCGGAGGAACGAGCCGAAGCTGCCCCAGCTCGGGACCTTGTCGCGGAAGAAGGCGTAGCGGTTGAACATCGCCCAGAGCACGGCGCGGTTCTGCGCGTCGTCCCGGCCGCCGGCCTCGCCGGTGATGAAGCGCGCGGTCCAGAGCAGATCGTCCGGCGTGAACGCGTACGTGAAGCGCCGCTTGGGGAGGTCGGCGACGAGCGTGCCGAGCGTCCCGGGGGCCGCCCCGCTGCTCGCGGACGCGGTGCCGCCGAGCTGCGCGAGCGCGGGTCGCACGATCGAGTCGCGGATCCGGAGCCACTCGGCGACGAGACGGTCCTGTCCCTTCGAGAGCTTCTGTCCCTTCAGCTCCGGGTGACGCAGCCAGAACACGAAGTTCGTGAGCCCGTTCTCGTCGCGGTTGCCCACCGCGATCTGCGGGAGGATCAGCGCGCGCTCGGCGCTCGGCCCGAGCGCCACCGCCTCGAAGAGCTCGGGGTCGAGCTCGGCGGCCGACGGATCGATCTCGGCCGCCGACGGGTCGAGCTCGAAGCCATCCAGCTCGAACATCCCCTCGGCGCCGGAGTACTCGTTGCTCGACGGATCGATCGCCTCGTACTCGTTGCTGGCGGGATCGACGTCCTCGTACGCCGCCTCCATGTCCGCCCGATCGGCCTCGCCCTCCGCGAACGGATCGGCGACGTCCGACAGCAGCTCGTCGACCAGGCGATCGTTCATGGCCTCCTCGCGACGCCCGCGGCGGCGAGCCGGTTACGGAGGTGGATCGACGGCAGCGTGGCATCGACACGGCGTGCGTTGATCGCGGCCGAGAGGTCGACGCCGGTCACCGCGCGGTACGCGTGGATGTAGCCCTGGATCGCGTCGCGCCACGCGATCGCCCAGGCGGCCGCCGGCCCGCGCCCGAACACGTTGCTCCACGCGCCGAAGCGGACCGAGAGGAGGATCTGCTCGCCGAAGCGCGCCAGGTCGTTGAAGTGGGTGACCGACGTGTCGCCGAGACCGAGCATCCCGCGCATCGTGTCCACGCGGCTCATCCAGTTCTCGCGGTAGGGCACGCTGATCCTTCCGCCGAGGAACTCCTGCATCTCCGGGCGGGCGAGCAGCCACATCTGGATCAGCATCTCGACGCGCGCCGTCCAGGGCAGGTCGCCGTACTGGTTGTGCATCCCCTCGGCGAGCAGCAGGTGCACGTCCTTCAGCGCGTTGAGCACCGGGAAGCCGTCGGCCACGACGAAGGTGTTGTCCGCCTGCTTGTAGAACATCGAGCAGACGTGGAGCAGGTTGTGGAACGCCTCGAGGAACCGCGAGCGGCTGTCGGCGCTCTGCAGCTGCGGCACCGCCTTGCCGAACAGCGTGAGCCCGTAGTGGTGATCGTACTCGTACGCGCGGCGCGGAACGGTGAGCCGGTGCTGCTCGTCCTGGACGTATCCCCAGAGCAGGTTCGTCAGCGGGCGAAGCGGGCTCAGGTCGAACCGGCTGAGCGCGTCGGCGCGTCCCGGGTGACGCTTGTTCTGGAAGCGCAGGCTGACCGCGTTGAGCGTCTGCACGAGCATCGCCTCTTCGTGCCAGTACGACCAGATCAGCTCGAGGAGACACGGCGCCTCGATGCGGTCCCGGAGGATGCCGTAGCAGTTCGCGGCGCGTCCCGGCTTGAGCGGCAGATCGGCGAGCGCGCGCCGGAGGTTCGCGAAGAACGGGAGGACCTTCCCCTCCTCTCCCTCGAGCAGCTCGTCGAGGTCGGCGGCGCGCCGCTCGGCGACCTTCGCCGGATCGAGATCGGCGTTCGTCCAGCCGAGCGCCGCCGCGTCGTCGGCGGTCGCGAGCTCCCGGTCGTAGCGGAGGCCGCACTCGTGCATCAGGTACGCCTCGGTCGCGCGCTCGAGGTACCGGTACGTCTCGCGGCCCCGGTACTTCAGCTCGCGGCCGGCCGCGCCCTCCTGCCCGCGCCCGCCGCACATCACCTCGTTCATGAACCGCTCGTACCGAGGGAACGAGATCGCTTCGGTCCGGTTGCGGATGATCAGCCAGAGGTACTTCTCCTCCGAGTCGACCTCGCCGGGCTGGCGCATCGTCGTCTCGACGCGGATCGGATCGGGCAGTCCGAACTGCATGACCTTCACCGGCACTTCCGTGGTCTCGTTTCCGGAGACGACGGTGACGACGTCGAGGCCGGGGTTCTTGCCGGCGGTGTACTCGGCGTTCCCGGGCGAGGTCTTCGCGACCTTGGCGCCGCCCGAGTTGTCGATGGTCAACTGCGGCTCGGCATCCGAAGGCTCGAACGTGAGCTGGACGCGCTGCTGGGGGGCGACGACCGGTGTCTGCGGCTGGACCTTCGGCTTGGACATGGACTTCTCCTTCAATGAACGGCTGCATGGGCGGCGAGCCGCGCGGCTGTGCGCGGCGTCGCCTCGCGGACTCGCCGCAGCGCCCAGCGGGTGAGCAGATCGGCGATCAGTCGGGCCTCGCGCTCGGGCGCGAGACGGCCGTCGGCGCGCGCCTGACCGAGCGCGCAGAAGGCCTCGCACGGGCGGGCGCGATGGAGACCGCGGGTGGCACCGGCGAAGCGCGTCGCGATCCGCGCGGGTGCGCGCTCCGGATCGACGATGACCTCCGCGAGCGTCCGGCCGGCGAGCGCACGCGGGCGATGGCTCGCGATGAGCGTGACGAGCGCGGGCATGCTCGCCTCGAGCGCGCGCAGGATCGCGCTCGTCTCCGGCGCGAGGTCGCGCCGCGGGTAGAGCGTCTCCCACGTCCGCGCGAGCGCCGCCCACTGCGGGTGCGGGTACAGCGCCTCGCCGATCGCGCACGAGAGCCTCACGCGGACCCACGGCGTGGGGTGAGGATCGTCGCCGTTCACCCGGAACACGAACGGAGCCGGAAGGCTGACGACCGCGAGCAGGCCGAGCGGAGCGGCGATGCCGACCCTCGCCACCGACCAGACGTCGGCGACGATCTCGGAGATCCATCGATCCCACAGCGCCCACGCGCGCGACGCCCCGGGAGAGGTCGCGAACGCACGCACGACCGGCCGCAGCGAAGGGACGAGATCGAGCAGCGCGGCAGCTTGATGACCGACCTCGTGCACCAGGGACGACGCGACGCCGGCGCCGATCATCCGTTCGCGCGGGACGCGGATGATGGTGATCGGGTTCGAGCGCCCCGTCGGCAGGCGCGTCCGCGCACGTCGGACCGCCGCGCCGAGGCCGCGATCGACGTAGCAGACGATCGGCGGCGCCTCGACGTCCGCGCCGGGGATGTCGAGCGCATCGTCGGCCAGCGCGTCGAGCCCGGCGAGCCACGTCCCGAGCGCGTGCTCGGATCGCTGCGCGAGCGCGTCGGCGAAGAGATCGAGCTCGTTGAGCACCGCGTTGAACCGCAGCCTGAGGAACGTGAGGCGCCGCTGGGCGACCTCGGGCGACAGGCCCGGCTGGTCGAGCGCATCGAGGAACCGGCGAACGCGCGCGTGCAGCTCGACCGTGCCGCGGACGACGTGCCCCTCGATCGCGGCGAGCGCGGTCGACGACGCGGCCGCCGCCGCCACCGTGGGGATCCGCAGGGCGAACGGGCGCAGCTGCGTGATCCGGCACAAGAGACCGCGAGCCTCGTGGGCGAGCAGATCGAGGCCGGCGGTGACGGACATGGCGGCTCACACACCGAGCAGGACGATCGTGTTGCCGCGACGGATCCAGCGCCCGCTCTGCAGCCCTGACGCGGTCGCGAGCGCGCCTGCCCGGCGGAGGAGCCCGGGCGCGTAGGACTTCGCCGCGGCCGCGCCGGCCTTCGCCGCGGCGTCCACCGGCGAGCCGCCCGACCTCATCGCGTCGAGCGCGTTCTGGGTCGCGGCGCCGGCGAACTTCACGAACTGCTTCGCCGCCTCGAACTCCTGGTCCTGCGGCGAGAGCCCCTCGAGCTCGAGGCCGAGCATGTGGCCGGCTTGCGACGCGAGCTGGCCGCCGATCGCGGTGCCGAACGGACCGCCGACCATCGTCCCGAGCGCGGAGCCCGCCATCGGCAGCGCCTTGCGCGAGGCGTTCTTGAGGATCCCGACGAGCGCCTTGCCGACGGGCGACCGGAGCGCCTTGCCCGCCTTGCGCGCGACCGACGAGATCAGCTTCCCTAGGAAGTACTCCATCTCCGCTTCGCTGCCGACGCCGAGCATCTCGGTGGCGAGCTCCATCTCCTCCGCCTCGTCGAGCCCGGTCTCCGCCGCGAAGGTGGCGTCCAAGCCGCCCTCGGGCTCGAATTCGGCGCTCTCCTCGAGCTCGGGGTCCGACGTCTCCAGCAGGGTGTGATCGAGATCGTGCATGGGGGTCCTCCAGGCGTCGTCCGCGGACGCGCCCGCCCGCCGATGCGCGGTCCATGCCAGCGCGGGGATCGCCGAAAATCCGCGCAGGACGATCAATCCGTGGAATGCGGGAAGGACGGGCGACGAAGCTCGCTTCGGAGAAGCGCCCCTCGGGCGAAGCGCGCTTCGCCCGGCCCATGCGCGGAGTTGAGCCGAAGCGTGCGCGTTCGCTATGCTGATCGGCGGATGAGCGACTCCGAGCGTCCCACCGCGCCGCCCCCGCCGGAGGACGCGACCGCCACCCGCCAGATGCCGCCGTTCCAGCTCGCCGTCGCGCTGGCGAAGGTGCAGGCCGTGGAGGAGTCGCCGCCGTCGCTGCTCGTCCCTTCGCCGAGCACCATCGAGGAGCTCCGCGCGAAGACGCCGCTCGTCGAGCTCACGAGGAGCGACGTCGAGCGCCTCGAGGCGGACTCCGTCGATCTCGGCTGGGACGCGGCTGCGCCCCCGGAGTGAGCGCGGCGATCACTCGCTCGGCGGCGGAGGCGGGATCGGCAGCGGCGCGGTCCCGCCCGAGGGATCGTCGGTGAAGTCGCGCAGGCGCGTGCCCTCCGCGTCGTAGAGGACGTTGCACGCCGGCTTCGACTTGCCGGCCTGCTGCGAGAGCGCGAAGAACGGCTTCGGGCGCGGCCCCACCGTCGCGACGTACGCATGCGCGACGTCGTCGCACGAGAGCGCCGTGGCCCACGGGTTCACGCTGCAGATCACCATCTCGCCGAAGCCCGGGTCTTCCTTCGCCGGGGCTGCGTCGAGCGTCTCGGCCATCTTCGCGAAGTCGCCCAGGTCCATCACCATGGCCTGCGCGCACCCCTTGGCGCGGAGCTCCTTCGTCCCCGGGGCGTTCTGCGCCTTCTTCGACATCTTCATCGCCTCGCCCATCACGCCCGCGATCTGCTTGCCCTCCTTCGAGGAGAAGAACGCGTAGCCGCCGATCGCGAGCGCGACGACGAACAGGAGGAACCCGACGCCGAGCACCGTCATGACGACGGCGAAGGTGCTCCACTTCTTCTTCGGGGCCGGCGGGCTCATCCGCCGCCGACGAAGTGAACTATCTCGACCGTGTCTCCGCCGCTCACGCGCCGCGTCGCGTGCTCCGCCCTAGGGATGATCTCGCGGTTGACCTCGACGGCCACCGGACCGTCGCCGAGGCCCAGATGCACGACGAGATCGCGCACCGTCAGGTCGTCGGGGACGTCGCGCGGCGAGCCGTTGATCGTGAGGAGCATGGCGTCCGATGAGGAACTACAGGTCGGCGGCGGCGTCAAATCCGGCGCCCTTCCGCATGCGGTTCTCGTATTCTGACGTCGATGACCGAGGAGACCGACGATCTCGCGGAGATCTCCGCGACCGGCGGCGTCACGGCGCTCGGGGGGCGCGCTTCGATGCGGCTTCAGGCGCACTCCGGACAGTTCCACGTCGCACCTTCCCCGCCCGAGGTCGTGGTCCTGCGCCGGAGGCGCACGCCCGACAAGCCGCTGCGCGCGTGCACGCTCTCGGGCCAGATCGCGTCGGCGGGCGCCCTCTGCGACGTGCTCTCGTTCATCGGTCACGCGGGCTGGCGGGGCGAGCTGGTCGTGCGCGAGGACGGCTCGAGCCGCTCGATCTTCTTCGACCAGGGCTACGTCGTGAGCGCGCAGTCGGACGTCGTCCGCGAGCGCCTCGGCGAGGTGCTCTACCGCCACGGCGTCCTCACGCGCGACCAGGTCACCGCCGCGGGCGACGCCTCCGCCGACGGCAAGATGCGCTTCGGCGAGGCCGCGGTGAAGCTCGGGATGATCACGCGCGAGAAGCTCTTCGAGCTCATGTCGCGGCAGACGGAGGAGATCTTCTACGGCATGCTGCTCGTCTCGGGCGGCATGTTCTACTTCCTCGACGGATACGAGGACGGCGAGCTCTCGTCGCGTCACCGCCTCATGCCGAGCGCGCTCGTCCGCGACGGCATCCGGCGCATGCACGAGATGAAGTACTTCCGGGCGCGCATCCCGTCCGAGCTCCACGTCCCCCTCCTCGTGCCCGAGCGCGCGATCGCCGATGCCGGCCCCGCCTACGCGGCGATCGACGGTGTGCGGACGGTCGCGGACATCTGCCGGGTGGTCGGCGAGAGCGAGTTCGACGTGACGCGCACGCTCTTCCAGCTGGTGCAGTCGGGGCACGTCGTCGTGCGCGCGCCGCGCCTCGACGTGCGCTCCTCGGTCGACGTCTTCAACCGCGCCGTCTCGCTCATCCTGCGCGAGCTCGATGCGATGGACGTCGGCGACGCGGTCCGCGAGCACCTCGCGACCTTCGCCGCGAGCAAGCCCCGCCTCGCGACGCTGCTCGCAGGCGCCGGTCCCGCCGACGACGGCACGCTCGCCGCCGATCGGATCGCGGCGAACGTCGAGAAGCTCGGCGGCCCCGCCGAGCACGACCTCATCTCGTACCTCTACGAGTACGCGTCCTACGCGCTCTTCCTCGCCCGGCCGCACGTGAGGCGGAGCCGTGACGCGCGCGGCGCGGCGGCGGACGGCCCGCGGCTGTCCTCGCGCGTGTCCGCCATCCTCGAGCCGATCGCGCCGGAGACGACGCGCAAACCGACGCCGGGCGGATGAACGCACCTCGCCTGCCGCCCGGCACGATCATCGCCGGCAAGTACACCATCCAGAGCGAGCTCGGTCGCAGCGAGACGTCGGCGACGTACGCGGCGATCGCGGCGCCGGGACGCGAGATGGTGCTCCGGATGATCGCCCGCGAAGCCTGCGACGACGCGAAGGCCGACGCGCTCCGCGCGCTGCACGCGTCGGCGGTCAACGTCCCCGAGCACCTCACGCTGCGCGTCGTCGAGGACGGACGCGACGACGCCACGGGCGCGTGGTTCGTCGCCACCGCAAGGAGCCCGCACCCGACGCTCGCCGAGCTCGTCACGCTCTGTCCGTTCGAGGCGGCGGAGGCGAGCACGTTCGCCACCTCCCTCGCGCGCGCGTGCAGCGCGCTGCACGCCTCGGGCATCGCGCACCTCGGCCTCCACCCGCGGAACGTGTTCGTCGGTCCGGCGCCCGAACGCGCCGTGCGGCTCGGCGATCTCTGCGCGCGGAGGGTCGATCGCGCGACCGCGCCGTGGGCGGCGCCCGAGCAGATCGACGGCGGCGATGGCACCGTCGCATCGGACGTCTTCGCTTACGCGAACCTCGTCTGTTTCGCGCTCACGGGCAAAGCGTTCGCCGAGACGACGCCCGAGGATCGCGCGAAGCTGCCCGCCGGCGTGGAGCCGGTCCTCACGCGCGCCCTCGACGCCTCGCCGGCCGCGCGCTTCGCGTCGCTCGACGAGACGCACGGCGCCCTCGCGCGCGCGTTCGGCGTCGAGGTGCCGTCGGGGCCGCTGTTCCTCACGGCGCCTCCGCCTCCGGCTCCGGTCGTTGCTCCGCCGCCGCCGCCGTCGTCGCAGCGCATGCCGGCGGCCGCGCCGCTGCCTTCGCCCTTCGCCGCGTTCCCGCCGCCCGCGTCCGATCGCGCGATCCCCGTGGCGAGCGCGGCCGACTTCGCGTCTCCCCTCGCCCCCGTCGACGAGGCTCCGCCGCCGAGCGCGGTCGGCAAGGGCGGCCTGCCATGGCGCGCGATGATCGCCGCGGCGAGCTTCTTCGCCGTGCTCGGCGCGACGGTCGCGCTCGTGCTCCGCGCGCGCGAGCCGGAGCCCGGGCCCCCGCCCGCGAAGCCCACGCCTGCGACCGCGATCGCGTCGGTGAGCGCTCCGCCGCCGGCTCCGTCCCCTCCGCCGCCGCCGCCTCCTTCGCCTTCTCCTCCGCCGGTCGTCTCGGCCGCGCCCGCGGAGACCGCGAGCGCCGAGCCGGCGCCGCCGTCCTCGAGCGCCCCCTCGATCGCGCTCAAGCCGAACGAGGGAGAGCTCCTCGTCACGTGCGAGCCGCAGTGCGGCCTCGTCCTCCTCGACGGCAAGCAGCTCCGCGCCTACCCGAAGCCGGCCGCGGTGCGGGCGGGCAACCACGGCGTCGGCGTGAGCAAGACGGGCTACGGCGGGCAGTGGAAGGCGGTCACCGTGACGAAGGGCGCGCGCAGCGTCGTGCGCTTCACCCTCACGCCCGTCGCCGGAGCACGCGGCAAGGGCTGAGCGCGATCACGCGACGTCGCTGTCGGGGCCGCCGAGGACCTTGCGCGCGCGCTCGACGATCTCGCGGTCCTGCTCGAGCTGCGACGTCGCCACGCGGAGCGACAGCTCGGCGTTGTCGAGCAGGCGGCGCACGTTCACCAGCTCGCCGCGGAGCACGATGATCTCGGCCTCGAGCTGCGGGAGCTCGAGGCGCGCCTCCTCGAGCTCGCGCTGGAGCTGCGCGACGTCGTCGTTCCTCGTCGCGGCGAGCGCCTCGAGCGCCTCGACGCGCGCGGTGAGGTACGTCTTCTCGATCGACTGGGCGGCCCGCGTCTTCTCGTGGGCGGCCGCCTCCGCCGCGACCTCGGCCGACAGCGATCGGACGCGCGCCTCGAGCGCCGCCGTCCGCGCGGCGAAATCACGCTCGCGCGCCTCGCGTTCGGCCGCCTCCTCCGCGAGCCTCGCATCCGGGGCGGGCGCGGCCTCGGAGGCGTGCGCCTCCTCGACGTCGTCGAGGTACTGCATCCAGTTCGCTTCGCGCTCGGCGATGCGACGATCGCGCTCGGCCTCGAGCTCCTCCAGCTTCGCGTTCATCGAGCGCACGAGGTCTCCCGCGCGCGAGACGACCTCCGCGATCTCGTCGGTCGCTCGCCGGTGCGCCTGCTCCGACGCGAGCTCGAGCTCGTCGGCGAGCCGCTTGCGCAGCTCCGCGACCTCTCCGCGCGCGGCCGCGACGAGCTCGTCGGCGTCGCGCTTCGTCCGCGCCATCGCCCCGCGCAGCTCGCTCGCCTCGGTCCGCGCGCGCGCCGCGGCGGCCGCCTTCTCCTCGGAGATCTGCCGCGCGACCTTCCGCGCGGTCTCGACCTCCTCGATGCGCGCGCGCAGCGCCGCGCGCTCCTCGGCGAGCTGCTCGCGCTCGGCCGCGAGCGCCGCGGCCGACGCCACCGCCGCCGCGCGCGCCGCGGTGGCGAGCCGTTCGAGCTTCTCGCGCTCCGACTCCCATTCCGTCCGCGCGGCGGCGAGCTCCGACCGCATCGCCTCGAGGGCCGCGGACGCGTCCCGCGCGCGCTTGCCCGCGAGCTCGCGATCGGCGTGCGCGGCCGCGAGCTGCTTCTGCAGCCGCGCGATGCGCCGCGCATCGGACGCCTGATCGCTCGCGCCCTCGGCCTCGTTCGCCTCGTCGGGCCGGACGACGAGCATCTGCCCGGAGGGCCGCGGCACCGGCGGCGGCTTGCGCGGGAGCGGCGGCGGCTCCGAGACGGCCGCGCGCGTGCTCGCGGCGCGTGCGCCCGCCAGCTCGCGACGGAGCGACGCGATGGTCCGCTCCTGCTCCGTCAGCCGCGTCTCGAGCTCGACCAGCGCGACGAGCTGATCGCGCGCCTGCCCGAGCGCGGATCCGAGCTCGCTCCTGTCCGGCGGCTGGAGCACGCTCCGCATCCGCGCGGCCAGCTCGTCGAGCGAGACGGGCTTCGCGAAGTACTCCTCGGCCCGCGTGGCGAGGCGCCGGTGCTCGGCCACGGCGGTCGCGTCGCCGCTCATGAGGAAGATCGGCGTCGCGCGCGCGCTCTCGTCCTTCTTGATGCGGTTGCATATGCGAAAGCCGTTCACGCCCGGCAGCTCGGCGCTGAGGAGCACGAGGTCGAACCGATCGGTCACCGCGCGGGCCAGGCCCTCGCTCCCGTTCCGGATGAGGACGACGTCGCAGCCGAGCTCCGCGAGCCCGGACCGGAGGTACGCGCCGAAGACGGCGTCCTCTTCGAGCAGGAGGATCTTCGCCTTCGTCATCCGTCCGCCTCTCCGAGCATACCCGCGGCCCGCGCCGTGCGGACGTGATTTCCGACGAAATCGTCGCTAGATGGGGTCGGCGCGATGACCACCCCCACCGAGAAGCTGTACTGGTCCGATCCCCACGCGACGTCGTTCGAGATCGCCGGCGCGCGGATCTCCGAGCACGGCGGGAGGTCGTCGCTCGTCCTCGGGCGCACGCTCTTCTATCCCGAAGGAGGCGGTCAGCTCGGAGACACCGGGACGCTCGCGATCGACCACGTGGTGGTGAAGGTCGCCGATACGCAGGTCGACGATCACGGCGTGATCCATCACCTCCTCGCGGAGGCCCTGCCCGAGCACCTCGCGCCGCGTCTCGAGCGCGCGCACGTGCGCGGCGCGATCGACGTCGAGCGCCGCCTCGATCACATGGCCCAGCACAGCGCGCAGCACGCGCTCTCCCGTGCGCTCGCCGACGAGGCGCAGGCGGAGACCGTCTCGGCGCGCCTCGGAGCGACGACGTGCACGATCGATCTCGCGCGGCCGGGCATCCCCGACGGCGAGCTGCATCGCGCCGAGGACCTGGTGAACGCGCTCGTGCGGAGCGACGTCGTCGTGCGAACGCACTTCCCCTCCCCCGAGGAGCTCGCCGCGATGCCGCTCCGGCGACAGCCGAAGGTGAGCGAGGGGATCCGCGTCGTCGAGATCGACGGCTTCGACTTCTCGCCCTGCGGCGGCACCCACGTGACGCGCAGCGGGCAGCTCGGGCAGGTGCGGATCGTCGCGCTCGAGAAGTACAAGGGCATGGTGCGCGTGACGTTCCATGCCGG
>JBDHVD010000146.1:0-17770 GCA_039809525.1 Labilithrix sp.
GTGTGCTGGTGGTCGTGGCCGGAGCAGGTGCGATCGGTGGAGAAGCTCCTCGACCTCGACTTCGCGTGGGTGCTGCCCGGGCACGAGGGCCGGATGCGCCGCGCGTCCGCCGCCGCGATGCGCGACGAGGTCCGCGCGGCGCTGCGCGCCTGCCGTCGCACCTAGACGGCAGGCGGATCGATCTCGCGTTCGTGATGACGATGGCGAGCGATCGCCTTCACGAAGTCGGGCAGCGCCTTCGCGGCCGAGCCCGTACGACGGAGCATCCCCGGATCCGGCGCGCGCGACGGGAGCGACGCGGGGATGCGTGCCTCGTCGAGGAGCGCCGCGCCTCCTCCGAGCGCGAGGATCGGCTTCGCATGGCGGTACTGGTCCTCGAGGAACTCGAGCGCGTGCCCGATCTGCGACAGCGTCTCAACGGCGCCGCTGCCGTCCGGGATCGCGACGGCGTCGAAGAGCACCGACGGCATCGTCTCGAAGGTCGCCTCGACCTCGAGGGTGTCGCCGTCGGCGGTCTCGACCGCGCCGAGCCGCGCGCCGACGTAACGTGGGACCGCGCCGCGCTCGGCGAGTCCCGCGTGGAGGGCCTGCGCGCCCGCTCCGTCGATCCCGTCGGCCACGAAGATGGCGATGCGTCGCGTGCGGATGCTGCCGTCGCCGGGATAGGCGAACATCGACAGCGCGGGCGATCGTTCGACCTCCGGCTTGGGCGGCTTCGGCAGCGCCTTCGGCATCGGCGCGGGCATGTCGATCCCCAGCTCGTCGGCGAGCGACGAGGCGAGCTCCTCGTCGACGTTCGCGAGCATCGAGACGACGCGCTCGCGCACGGCGGGCACCTGCACCCGGGTCAGCTCGAACCGGAAGCCGCGGAGGATGTGAGCCTTCTCGATCGCGGTCTGGCTGTTCCAGAAGAGCCGCGCCTGGTTGTAGTGCTCGGCGAAGCGCTCGGCGCTGCCGCGGACCTTGTCCTCGACCATCGGCTCGCGGAAGGACGTGAACCCCGCCGCGCCGGCCTGGAACGGGCAGCCGCCGCCGAGCGAGCTCGGCTCGTAGGCCACACGACCGCGATGAATCGCCTGCCGGTGCATGCCGTCGCGCTGGTTGTTGTGCACCGGCGCGATGGGCGCGTTGATCGGGATCTCGTGGAAGTTGGGGCCGCCGAGCCGCGAGATCTGCGTGTCCTGGTACGAATGGATCCGGCCGGCGAGCAGCGGATCGCTGGTGAAGTCGATGCCCGGAACGACGTGCGCCGCGCAGAACGCGACCTGCTCGGTCTCGGCGAAGAAGTTGTCGGGGTTCCGGTCGAGCACCATCTTGCCCACCGGGGTGAGCGGCGCGAGCTCCTCGGGCACGATCTTCGTCGCGTCGAGGACGTCGAAGCTCCACTTCTCCGCCTGCTTCTCGGTGAACGTCTGGAACGACAGCTCCCATTCGGGGAACGCGCCCGCCTCGATCGCCTCCCAGAGATCGCGCCGGTGGAAGTCGGGATCGGCGCCGGAGATCTTCACCGCCTCGTCCCAGTCGAGCGAGTGGACGCCCGCGAGCGGTCGCCAGTGAAACTTCACGAGCGTGGATCGGCCCTTCGCGTCGACGAGCCGGAACGTGTGCACGCCGAAGCCCTGCATCATGCGGAAGCTGCGAGGGATGGCGCGATCGGACATCGTCCACATGAGCATGTGGGTCGACTCCGGCATGAGCGAGACGAAGTCCCAGAACGTGTCGTGCGCGGTCGCGGCCTGGGGCATCGCGAAGTGCGGCTCCGGCTTCGCCGCGTGGACGAGGTCGGGGAACTTCATCGCGTCCTGGATGAAGAACACCGGCATGTTGTTGCCCACCAGGTCCCAGTTCCCTTCGTCGGTGTAGAACTTCACCGCGAAGCCGCGGACGTCGCGCGCGGTGTCGGTCGAGCCACGCTCGCCGATGACCGTCGAGAAGCGCACGAACACCGGCGTGCGCTTGCCCGCCGCGCCGAACAGTGACGCACGCGTCACGTCGGTCATCGGCCGGTAGCACTCGAAGTACCCGTGCGCGGCCGAGCCTCGCGCGTGCACGATGCGCTCGGGGATGCGCTCGTGATCGAAGTGGGTGATCTTCTCCCGGAGGATGAAGTCCTCGAGCAGCGCAGGTCCGCGGAGGCCGGCCTTGAGCGAGTGCTGGTTGTCGGCGACGGGCACGCCGAGGTTCGTCGTCATGCGCTGTCCGCTCGCGTCGGCGCGCACGCGATCGAGCGGAAGGGTGCCGGGATTGACGCCGAGGTTGGGACGGCCGGTGCCGGCCTTCGGCGATGCGATCGTCTCGGTCAGCGTGCTCGCGGTCGCGCGCGGATCCTTCACCGGATACGTCGCGCCGGGCCGCGGGACCGCGGACGCCTTGCCGTACTCCGAGGGCTTGTTCGGGTTCGACGGCATGCCCGCGGCCAGCACGTCGACCGCATCCATCCTCGCCGCGGCCGCGTCGGCGCCGGCGCGCGCGTCCTTTCGCGACGGACCGCTGACCGTCGAGCGTGCGCTCGTCGTCACGCCCGCCGCCGGCGTGGGCTTCATCGTGGGCGCCCGCTTCGCTGCTCGCTTCTTCGTGGCCATCGACCCTCCGTCGAGAGCGCGGCCGCACTGCAAGCACGGTGCCCCGGTCGGACAAGGCTCGCGACGATGGAACGCGCGGTCCGGCAGGACGACGGGTGCGCGCCCGCGCCCCGCCGTGGGGCAGATCGGCACGCGCGCGCGCCGGTCTCGCGCGCAGCGTCGTCACGGGAGCTTGTCCGGCGCCGGCACCGTGCGACCGCCGCGGACCTCGGCGACGACCGCCGCGGAGAGCGCGGCATCGGCCTGCTCGCACGCACGCGAGACCTCGCCGCTGGTGGCGCCCTTGCACTCCTTGCCTCGCCGCTGGTACGCGGCCAAGACCTTCGGGCTCTGGAGGAGGGCGTCCTTCGTCTTGTCGCCGTAGAAGCGCCACGGGATCGGCGCGTGCTTCGGCGCCGGAGGCTTCTTCGCGGTGACCTCGCCCTCGTCGACGGTGTAGCAGTTGCCGTCCCAGCGCATCACGAGATAGCCGCCGCCCGCCCCGACGACGATCCCGTTCGCGGGAGGCGCGCGCCGCCGGAGCACGAGCACCTCCTCGTCGAGCACGAGCCGCGCACGCGCGCTCGCGCCGCCCTCGGCGTTCCATCCGTCGAGATCGCCGCGCAGGTACACCCGCGTGAACGGCGCGTCCTTCGCGAGGAGCGCCAGCGCGACATCGGGGAACGATCCGTTGCACATCCGCTTCACGAACGCCGCGTCGGGCACGCAGATCCCGTCGCTCGACGCGCACGTCTTCGGGATCGCCGCCTCGGGCGCGGCCCCGCCGTCGGGCTCCGCGGGTGCCCCGTCACCGGCATCGCGGGCATCGATGGAAGAAGAGGAGGAGGCCGGCGCGGGCGGCGCCTTCGGGCTCGCGCCGCAAGCGGCGAGGAGGACGAGGAAAAATCGGAGCGAGCGTCGCACGGGCCCAGCTTACCCGCGATCGGTTGCGGGTCGCGCCGCGTCTGCTACGCCGAGGGCCGCCCATGCGCGCCCGTGCCTTGCTTGCTTCGTTCCTCCTCGTCGCCTGCGCGGACCTGAAGGAAGCGCCGCCCGCGACGAACGAGCCGGCCGCGCCGGGATCGGGTGGAGACGCCCCCGCGCCGGCGCCCGAGAACGCGAGCGGCGATCCGACGGTGACCGTCGACACGCTCGTCTCCGGGAGGAGCCGCCTCGGTGCGCGCTCGAGCGCGGGCTTCCGCCCGTGGAGGACGGGGATCGCGGTGCACGACGGGCGCGTCTACTGGGTGGAGAGCGGCGGCAGCCCCGGCCTCTACTCCGTGGCGAGCGACGCGCCGTGCACCTCGTCGAGCTGCGTGCAGAAGCACGCGACGCTCACGCGACCGAGCGCCTTCACCGCGACCGCCGACGCGATGATCGTCGCCGACACGACGGTCATCAAGCGCTTCGAGTACGGAGGCAGCACGGGCGCATCCGTCGCGAGCAGCGGCGCCGACGACGTCGTGAACGTCGCGTTCGACGGCAGCGCGGTGTTCTGGACGTCGGGGACCGACTCCGCGGTGCGTCGCACGGCGTCGGGGACGACGAGTACGCCGATCTACTCGAACGGCACGCCCGTCGGCATGGCGGTCGCGGGCGATCGCGCGTTCTGGGCGGGCGTCGACATCTCCGGTCAGATCGGCGCGCTCCAGAACATCAAGACGAGCGGCTCCGGCGCGCGCGAGGTCTCGCGGTTCAACGGCGGCTTCCACGCCATGGGCGGGAACGCGACGTACCTCTATTACGCCGAGGACGCGCCGGCGAACGTCCATCGCCTGACCGTCGCGACGGGACGCGACGAGGTCGTCGACCGCGACGCCATCGGCGTCGCCGACTTCGCGTTCGACGATGCGTACGCCTACTGGGTCGAGCCGGGCACCGCGCCCGACTTCGCCGACGGGCGCGTCCGCCGCGTGTCGCACGACGGCAAGTCGGCGCAGACGCTCGCCGTGTCGATCGCGCACCCGGTGGCGATCGCGGTCTCGGGCAAGGACGTGTTCGTCGCGGCCGCGGGGACGTCCGCGAAGAGCTGGGCCGACGGCGCCATCCTCCGCCTCGCGATCGGCGACTGATCGGTCGGCGCACCGACCACGACGCGGTCGCGTCGGCGACCATGGATCGACGCCGCTTCGGGCCGGATCTTCGGGCGATTCGCACGTCGTTCCCGTCGCTCTGCAACGATCCGCCGGGAGCGTCGGGCGCCGTGCTTGCAACGTCCGGCGCATGATCTCCGTCAGCGACGACGAGCGGACCACGCGCACCTGGGAGGCCGGCCTGTTCGATCGCCTCGCCCGCGACGTGCGCCCGGTGACCCCGGTCGACGCGAGCCGTCCGGTGAGGATCGCGCCCATCGACGCGCCGAACGTCTTCGAGCAGCCCCGGCTGCCCACCGATCCGCCCCCGCCGTGGACGGCCGCGCCCGCGCAGGCGCGGATCGAGGAGCGACGCCGCGGCGGAGGCTGGCTCTCGGTCGTGCTCGGCGCCGCACTCGGCAGTGCGCTCACCCTCGCGGCCATCCATCCGCCGGCCCGGGCCGCGGTCGAGGGCGCGTTCGATCGCGCGGTGAAGGCGGCGCAGCACCGGCTGTAAGGCGCGCGCCCGCCGGGCCGTTGTCCGGGCGATGCGTCTCGCCGGCGTCCTCGCGGTCCTCTCGCTCGTGACGGGTTGCGCTTCCGCGCCGAGTCCGCCGCCCCTCGTCCCGGATCCTGCTCCGCCGCCCGGTCCGATCGCCGTCACCGACGAGCCGCCCGCGCTCCCCGGGAGCGACGATCTCCCGCGCTCGATCCGGCGCCTGGTCGGCGAGCAGCGCGACGAGGTGCAGTCGATCGCTCGGCTCGCGGCAGAGCTGCGGGACCGGCACGGACGCGCGCGGGCGCTCCTCGAGGCGGACGCGCTGTCGCAGGAGCTCGCCCAGATCGAGGCGGCCCTGGGGGCCACCGACAGCGAGGCCCTCGACCGGATCGTGGTACGGCTGCACCAACTCGCGACGAAGACCGCGCTGATCCACGACGCACTCCAGCAGGCGGCGCTGTAAGATCCGCGGCGCGCCGATGAGCCGCCGCGCCGAAGAGATCGCGTCCCCGGAGCGGCCGAGCGCGCCGCCGCCGGCGAGCTTCACCTCGAGCGTGCCGCCGCCTCCGCCCGCGCCGCCTCCCGACGCGGCGCCCGAGCCCGCCCGCACGCAGGTGTCGCTCTTGCCCGCGCGCCCGACGGCGGCGGCGATCGCGGCGCAGGCGCGCCTCGATCCGCGCGAGGCCTTCGAGCGCCGCCTGGTCCGCGAGATCCTCGGGGCCGAGCGCTTCCGCGCGCTCCTGCTGCTCGCGATCCCGACGGTGGCGCTCTTCGCCCTCGTGGTCGTGGGCGGCGCGTATCCGGACGCGGTCGCGACGATCCTGCACGGCCGCTTCGACCGCGCGCCCGTCGGCTTCTTCCTCATGATCGTGGCGGCGTTCGAGCTCTACGTGCTCGCGTGGATCCGGCGCCTGCTCGAGCGGAGCGAGCGGCCGTCGACGATCCGGCGCTACGCGCACGCGCTCGTCGAGACGAGCCTGCCCTCCGCGGTCATCCTCTTCTACGCGACGAGCGACGGTCCGGTGGAGGCGATGCGGATGCCGTCGGCGTTCGTCTACTCGATCTTCATCCTGCTCTCGACGCTCGGCCTCGACTCGTTCCTCTGCGTCTTCACCGGTCTCGTCGCGGCGGCCGAGTACGCGGCGATCGCCGCGCTGTGGGGCGCGTTCGACGCGCGCATCGCCGGCAAGGCCGCCGTGCTCTTCGTGAGCGGCGTCGCGGCCGGCTTCGTCGCGCGCCGGCTCCGGAGCAGCTTCACGCGCGCGATCGAGTCGGTCGGCGAGCGCGCGCGCATCCTCGGTGTCTTCGGCCAGCACGTCTCGCCCGAGGTCGTCGAGCGCCTCATGGCGGGCAAGGCGGAGGTGAAGAGCGAGCAGCGCCTCGTCTGCGTCATGTTCCTCGACATCCGCAACTTCACGAGCTTCGCCGAGGCGCACGGAGCGTCCGAGGTCGTCGACTACCTCAACGTGGTCTTCGAGGCGACGATCGACGCGGTCGTCCGCCGTCACGGGATCGTCAACAAGTTCCTCGGCGACGGCTTCATGGCGGTGTTCGGCGCGCCCACCGTCGAGCAGGACGCGAGCGGCGCCGCGGTCGACGCCGCGCTCGACATCGTGCAGCGCATCGAGCGGCTCGTCGCCGAGGGGAAGATCCCGCCGACGAAGGTCGGCATCGGCCTGCACACCGGCTACGCCGTCGTCGGCAACATCGGCTCCGCGCAGCGCAAGGAGTACACGGTGATCGGCGACGTGGTGAACGTCGCCTCCCGCATCGAGGCGCTGAACAAGGAGCTCGGCACCCAGATCCTGGCGTCCGACGACACGTGGCAGGCGGCGAAACGCACGAGCATCGACGCGACCCCGCACGACGAGATCGCCATCCGCGGGCGGAAGAAGCCGATCCGCCTCTGGCAGCTCGCCTGACGCTTCAGGGCGCGAGGACGCCGAGGGTGTCGAGCTCGGCGACGAGGCGCCGCTCGCCCGCGTCCGTCGTGGCGAAGAACTTCGACCGCGTGGGGAAGCCCACGGTCTGGCGCGCGAGGTCGCCCTCGCAGCAGAAGTACGCCGCGCCGTCGGCCGGATCGAAGCGCACGTCCTTCATCACCTTCGAGAGCCGGTCGCCGAGGTAGACCTCGACGTCGAGCGAGCGGACGCCGCGGAGGTCGATCGGGTAGCGCGCGACCAGGAAGTCGACGTCGCGCGCGAGCGCGTACTCTTGCTTCTCGGGCGTGGGGACGATGTCGATGACCTGCACGTTCGCGCCCGACGCGCGGAGGCGCTCGACCTCGGCGGCCGTGAGATAGAGGTGATACGTCCCGCGGCGAACGAGATCGCGCACGGCGGCGGTGAGGCCGTCCAGGAACACGAGCTCCGGCGCCTCGCCCGTCGCCGCGCGCACGAACAGCTCGTCCTCGAACACCTCGGCGTCCGCGTCCGGCGTCTCACCGCTCAGGTATGCGTCGAGCCGCTCGACGTCCTTCATCGCACGCTCCAGGAGACCGGCTCGTCGAGGCACTCGCGCAGCGCCGCGAGCGACCGATGACGGATCACGCGGACGTTCTGCGCCGTCAGGCTCATCGCCTCCGCGATCGCGGCGTCGGCGACCTCCTCGAAGAAGGTCGCGCGGATCACGTCGCGCGCGCGCCGCGTCAGCTGCGAGAGGCAGTCCTCGAGGTGATCGCGCGCCACCGTCGCCGGCTGCTCCCATGCGGGCTCGTCCGCCACGAGCGCGGTCGCGCCGTACGTCTCGAGCAGCTCGCGACGGCGCTCGGCGATGCGCGCGCGATCGGCGGCGAGGTGGCGGCAGATGCCGAGCGCGAACGCGCCCGCGCGCGAGAGGTCCTCGATGCGGCCCGCGCGGAACGCGCCCACGAGCACGACCAGCGCGTCCTGCGCGAAGTCCTCCGCCGACGCGCCGCGGAGACGCCGGCGCGCGAACGCCCGGATCGCGGGGAACAGACGCGTGCACAGCTCGCGCTCGTCGAGCGGCTCGGACGCGGCAGCCGGCGCGGTCATCGCCATCGCAGGACGGAAATAGCACGCGCCCGAGATTTTTTCCGTAACGCCCGGCCGACTCGCACCACTGGGAGGGGCGAGATGACCGAACGTGATTCCACCACCAATACCCGACGCGTGGGCGACGACGACCTCGCCCTCTTCTTCTTGATGCACAAGGCCATTCGCGCGCACCTGGCTTCGTTCGTGCAGATCGTCCCGGAGGCCGCGCCGCCGGAAGCCTCTCGCCGCGCCGCGCTCGCGCGCTGGTTCGCGTTCATGCAGCGCGCGATCCATGCGCACCACGAGGGCGAGGACGCGAAGGTCTATCCCAAGATCCTCGCGCGCGATCCGTCCTTCGCCGGGGAGCTCGCGGTGCTCCAGGCCGATCACGCGGAGCTCGATCCGCTCCTCGCGAAGGTGAGCTCGGGGCTCGCCGGCGGGACCGTGGTGGGTCCGGATCTCCGCCGGCTCGAGCGCCTGATGCGCGAGCACCTCGATCGCGAGGAGGCGGCGATCGTCGATCGGATGAAGCGCACCTTCACCCTCGCGGACATGGACGAGATCGAGCGCGAGGGCGCGAAGACGACGTCGCTCTCGGATCTCTCGCGGATCATCCCGTGGGTGATGGCGTACGCCGATGCGCGCGAGCGCCGTCTCCTCGAGGACGTCCTGCCGTGGCCGGTGAGGCTCCTCCATCGCCTCTCCTGGCGACCGCGCTACGAGCGCCTCGCGAGCTTCCTGGAGGTGGCATGACCACCGTCCTCGTCGGCGGCGCGACCGGCACGGTCGGCCGCGAGGTCGTGCGCGCGCTCCTCGCGAAGCGCGGCGTGACCGTCCGTGCGCTGGTGCGCGATCCGTCGAAGGCCCCGGCCGGCACCGTCGCCGCGTCCGGCGATCTGCGCGATCCCGCGTCGGTGGCGCGCGCGCTCGAGGGCGCGACCTCGGCGTTCTACGTCTCGCCCCACGAGCACGACGAGGAGGCGCTCGCGCGCACGTTCGTCGCGGCGTGCGAGGAGCGTCGCGTGCGGCTCGTGTTCGTGGGCGTGCATGCCGACGGCGCGACGCGCGTGGCGCGGGCGCTGAAGCGCTTCGCGTACGGGCGACTCTTGCCCCACTACCGCGCGAAGCTCCGGCTCTCGGAGGGCGTCCGGCGCTCGCGGACGGAGGCGATCGTCCTCATGCCGACGAACTTCTTCCAGAACGACGAGCTCGCGCTCGGGCCGCTCCTTCGCGAGGGGCGGTACGTGGTCCCGATGGGCACGAGGGGGATCAACCGCGTCGACGT
The DNA here is from genome assembly GCA_039809525.1 of Labilithrix sp. Taxonomy (GTDB): domain Bacteria; phylum Myxococcota_A; class Polyangia; order Polyangiales; family Polyangiaceae; genus Labilithrix. The sequence continues at coordinate 9,414 of JBDHVD010000146.1, forward strand.
GCGCGATCTCGGCGACGCGGCCGCGCGGGCGCTGACCGATGCCGCTCTCGCCCCCGGCGCGTACCCCGTGGTTGGTCCGGCCTCGCTCGGCGGTCCGGCGTGCGCCGCCGCGTGGGCGGGTGCGCTCGGGCGCGAGGTGACGTTCGCCGACGATCTCGCGGCGTTCGCCGCGTTCGAGGCGTGCGCGGCCGAGGCGCTCTCCGGGCGGAAGCTCGAGGACTTCGTCGCGAGCCACCGCGTGCTCCGGCGCTTCGCCATGCCGACGGATCCGCGCGACGTCGCCGCCACCACCGCGCTCCTCGGCCGGCCACCCCGAGCCTACGAAGAGTACGTCGCCGATCGCGCGGCCGCGGTACGATGCGAAGTCGCGCCGTGGCCAGGAAGATCCCCGAAGACCTCGTCGACTACCTCGAGAGCGGAGTCTCACTCCTCGTAGGCACCCGGAGCAAGGACCTGCGGCCGGAGGCTGCGCGCGCATGCGGCGCGCAGGTGGCGAAGGACCGCGAGCACCTCTCCATCTTCATCCCCGAGAAATGGCCCTCGCGGACGTTCGCCGACATCGAGGACAACGGGCAGGTCTCCGTCGGCTTCTCGCGGATGCTGGACCACTACTCGATCCAGGTCAAAGGCGACGCGGCGACGGTGCGCGCGGCGACGGAGGCCGAGCGCATCATCCCCGAGCGCTACCGCGCCGCCTACGTCGAGCAGCTGTACATGGGCGGACTCCCGCGCAGCCTGACCACGCGGTTTCACGTCTGGCCGGCGAAGGTCATCACCTTCCGGGTGCAGGACATCTTCGTCCAGACCCCGGGCCCCGGAGCGGGCGCGCCGCTCGAACGCAAATGACGAACCTCGCCGACCTCCCCATGCGCTGCTTCCAGGGCGTCCTGCCCTCGGTGCTCGCGACGTGCGATGCGAACGGCATCCCGAACGTCACGTATCTGAGCCAGGTCTACTTCGTCGATCCGAAGCACGTCGCGCTCTCGTGCCAGTTCTTCAACAAGACGAAGCAGAACGTCCTCCAGAACCCGTACGCGACCATCCAGATCAACGATCCCCAGACGCTGGACACGTGGCTGCTCCGCCTGCGCTTCGATCACGAGGAGCACGAAGGCCCGCTGTTCGAGCGGATGAGCCGGCGCATCGAGGCGATCGCGTCGCACACCGGCATGACCGGCATCTTCAAGCTCAGATCGTCGGACGTGTACGAGGTGCTCGAGATCGAGCGCGTCGAAGGCATCCTCGAGCCCGCGCCGCCGCCCGAGCAGCTCGACGATCCGCCCATCCAGTACTACCGCTCCGAGCTGATCGGCCTGCAGCTCGTCTCGCAGCGGCTCGCCCGCGCGACCGACCTCGAGGGGCTGCTCTCGACGCTGCTCGTCACGCTGCAGGAGGCCTTCGGCTTCGAGCACTCGATGGTCCTCCTCGCCGACGAGGCGGAGACGCGCCTCTACGCCATCGCGGGCCTCGGCTACGGCGAGGGCGGCATCGGCGCGGAGGTCGCGTTCGGCGAAGGCCTGATCGGCACGGTGGCGCGCGAGCGCTGCCTGCTCCGCGTCTCCGGCGTCGGCGCCGAGCTGCGTTACGGGCGCGCGATCCGCGCCGGGGTGCAGCGGGGCAGCGGGGGACGCGCGCTCCCGCCGGAGATCCCCCTGCCCGGCCTGATCGACGCGCAGAGCCAGCTCGCCCTGCCGCTCGTCGCGGGCGATCGCCTCGTGGGCGTCATCGCCGTCGAGAGCCGCGCCGCCGTGGCGTTCGAGGAGTGGCACGAGCAGTACCTCGAGATCATCGCGAACCAGGTCGCGCTGGCGATCGAGAACATCATCCGTCGCGGGCGCGAGGCGGAGGCGCATGCCTCCACGCCGCCGCCTCCCTCGGAGGCTCCCGCGCGCGCGAGCGTGCCCTGCGCCGAGGCGAGGACGCGCAAGTTCCGCCTCTTCGAGAACGACGACTGCGTCTTCGCCGACGGCGAGTACCTGATCCGCAACGTGCCGGGGCGCATTCTGTGGAAGCTGCTCTCCGAGCACGCGAAGACCGGGCGCACGGACTTCACGAACCGCGAGCTCCGGCTCGATCCCTCGCTCGGCCTGCCGGCGGTCCGGGACAACCTCGAGAGCCGGCTCGTGCTGCTCCGCAAGCGCCTGCAGCAGAAGTGTCCCGAGCTCGCGCTCGTACCGACGGGCCGCGGGCAGTTCCGCCTCGACGTGAGCTGCCCGTTCGAGCTCGAGACGGCCTGAAAAGATCCTTTTAAGGTTCGCTCAAGGTCGACTTACGGGCGACTCAGCATCGGGGCGCGTTCGGAGGTGTCACTGTCTCCGCATGCCCCGACTCGATCTCTTCCAGCCCGTTCACAAGGGACTCCGCCTCGCCCTCGCCGACCTGCTGCTCGACATGGGCCGCACCGACTTCCACGACGCGCGCGCGACGCGCGCGATCGTCGAGCGGCTCGAGCTCGTGACCGCGTTCTGCGACGATCACAAGGCGGCGGAGGACACCGTCGTCCTCCCCGCGCTCCTCGCCCGCCTGTCGGGGCCGCTCCCGTCGATCACCCGCGCGCACGCCGACCAGGCGCGTCACGTCGAGGAGCTGCGCGCGACGGGCAAGGCGCTCCTCGACGCGCCGGAGAGCGTCCGTCCCATCGTCGGCCGCACCCTCTACCTCCACTTCAGCAGCTTCACCGGCGAGGTCCTCTCGCACATGGCGGAGGAGGAGCAGGTGCTGTCGCCGCTGTTCGAGCGGCTCTTCGACGAGGACGAGGAGAAGGCCATCCACGCCGAGGTGATGGCGGGGCTGACGATGGAACAGCACGCGCGCGGCGCCCCGTTCATCCTCCGCGCGCTCAGCCGGCCCGAGCGCGTGCGGATGGTCTCGGGCGCGCTCGCGACCATGCCCCGCGCCGTGGTGCTCGGGCTCGTCGACGTCGTGAGCCCCGCGCTGCCGGCGGACGACGTGACCCACCTCCTCTCGCAGACGGGGCTGTCGTGAAGAAGACGACGACGAAGACGACGATGAAGAAGAAGTTCCTGAAGCGGGCGGGCTTGCTCCTCGCAGCGGTCGTCGCCGCCGCCGCGGCGTGGGCGCTCTACGTCGACGTCACCGGGATCCCGAAATACGAAGGCGTCGTCGTCCCGGTGATGCAGGTCGAGGTCACGCCGGCGCGCGTGCAGCAGGGCCGCCGGTTCGTGACCATGCTCTGCGCCGAGTGCCATCTCGATCGCGCGACCGGCCGGCTCACCGGCAAGCACATGGGCGAGACGGACGGGAAGTTCGGCGACATCTGGTCGAGGAACATCACGCAGCACCCCGAGCGCGGCATCGGCAAGTGGACCGACGGCGAGCTCGCGCTCTTCCTCCGCACCGGCCTGAAGAAGGACGGCACGTACGTCCCGCCGTGGATGCCGAAGCTCCCGCATCTCTCGGACGAGGACCTCGCGTCGGTCATCGCGTTCCTCCGCTCCGACGATCCGCTGGTCGCGCCGAGCGACGTGGTCTCGCACGACACGAAGCCGAGCTTCTTCTCGAAGGCGCTGACGCACACGATGATCAAGCCGTTCGACTATCCCAAGCAGCCGATCGTCACGCCCCCGATCACCGACCGCGTGGCCTACGGCAAGTACATGACCTACGCGCTCGACTGCTACGCCTGCCACACGACCGACGTGATCAAGATCGATTTCATGAACCCCGATCGGTCGCCCGGCTACATGGCCGGCGGGCAGCTCACGCACGACGCGAACGGCGAGCCGATCCGCACGGCGAACCTCACGCCCGACGGCGAGACCGGCATCGGCAAGTGGAGCGAGGCCGACTTCGTCCGCGCGCTGAAGAAGGGCTTCCGCCCCGACGGCCGCGTGCTGCACTACCCGATGACGCCGCGCGTGGAGCTGACCGACGCGGAGGCCGGCGCGATCTATGCCTACCTGCGCACCATCCCGGCGATCCAGAACCCGGTCGCGCGCGCGGTCGATCCGCCGGCGTCCGGCGAGACGGGCAAGAAGCTGTACGCCAGCTATGGCTGCGGCTCCTGCCACGGCACGACCGGCGCGGGGCCCGGCGGCGCCGACCTCCGGACGGCGAACGAGCACTACCCGAGCGACGCCGAGCTGCGCGCATGGATCGAGGATGCGCCGTCGAAGAAGCCGGGGACGCGCATGCCCGCCTGGAAGGGCGTGATCAAGGACGAGGACTACCCCCCGCTCATGGCCTATGTGCGCACCCTCGCGCAGAACGACGGTCGGTCGGCGGCGCGCTGACGGATCTCTCCCGACAAACCGCGGCGGTTGTGATTTCCTCGATCGAAGATGCGTGCAGTACCGAAGTCATGCGCCGCCGCGTGCGTCCTCTCTCTCGTCATCGCCGCGTGCTCGAGCTTCGACGCGGCGGAGCAGCCGGGGTCCAGCAGCGGCGGCCCCGGCGGCTCCGGCGGACCGGGCGGAGACGCCGGCCCACCACCCGCGAACGAGGACTGCCTCGACGGCCGCGACGACAACGGCGACGGCGCCCCCGACTGCGCCGACCCGTCGTGCGCGCCCTACGTGCACTGCGTCCCGGCGGCCGACGCGATGCCGGGATGGGAGGGCTACGCGAGCCTCGTGACGTCGGGCGACTGCCCGCCGGAGATCCCGGGTGGCGAGGACGCCTGGAAGGCGGACGACGCGAAGCCCGCGTGCGCGAAATGCGAGTGCCAGGCGAACGTCGACTGCGGCGGCGACGTGAGCGTGACCGAGAGCCCGTTCGCCGGGTGCTCGCAGGGTACGCTGAGCGCGACGTTCACCGGCACCGACTGCGCCGCCATCCCCGTCCCCGCCGGCGGCGCCGCGAAGTACTGGGCGGTGCCGACGACGGGCGCTTCTTCGTGTCAGCCCGTCGAGACCGGCACCACGACGCTGCCCACGGCGAAAGCGCAGCCCGTCCGCGTTTGCGTCGGCGCGAAGCTCGGCACCGGCTGCCCCGCGGGCCAGGTCTGCGTGAAGCGGACCAGCGCGCCGTTCTGCGTCGGCCGCTCGGTCACCGCGGGGACGACGGCGACGTGCCCGACCGCGTTCCCGATCGCGCACGTCGTCGCGCCGAAGGGCGAGGATCCGAGCACCGCGTTCGTCGACGACCGCGCGTGCTCGGCCTGCAGCTGCACGCAGACGAAGGCAGGCAGCTGCAACCGCGTGCTCTCCTTGTTCAGCGACGGCGCGTGCGGAACGCTCGCCGCCACGGCCGAGAGCGGCTCGTGCCGCAATGCGACGTGCAACGGCGGCTGCGACTCCGGCCGGATGGAGACGACCGCCGTCCCCGGCACCTGCGCCGCCGCGGGCGGAGCGCCGAGCGGCAGCGTCCGCCTCGCCGTGAGCGGCCGGCAATACTGCTGCGATCAGTAATCGATGTCGAGGTAGCGGTTCGCCTCGAAGGAGCCGGCGGGAAGCGTCTTCGTCTCGCCGTTCGGCCACCGCACCTCGATGGTGGCGCATCCCGGGTTCTCGATCCCGCCGAGGCCGAAGTGCAGCGCGCGCGAGTCGGCGGACGAGTACGTCCCGCGGCTCGACTTCACCTCGCGGACGATGCGGCGGTCGCCGAGCGTGACGGTCACCCGCGCGCCGATCGCGTCGCGGTTGATCTTCGTTCCGTCGCCGTGCAGCCGGACGGCGAGCCAGGCGTTCCGCTCGGCGCCGTCCGCGGCGGTGTTCTCGAAGAGGAAATTCGCGCGCCCGCCGTCACCGTTGTCCCGACCGCCGACGAGCAAATCGAGATCGCCGTCGTGATCGATGTCCGCCCAGGCCATGTTCTGGCCGGCCTTGAGCAACCCCCCGAGGCTCGTGAAGCGCCCGTCCTCTCCCTGGCGGAAGAGGCCCACCCACGCCTTCTGCTCCTCCGTCGAGTAGCTCCCCTCGTACTTCTTGTCGCGCGTGACCGAGAGGTCGAGGCGGCCGTCGTTGTCGAAGTCGACCATCGCGGCGTCGATGTCGCCCTCGTTGAAGGGGATGCCGCGATCGAGCGTGACGGGCTCGAGCGCGAAGCCGTTCGCCTCGCCGGCGTTGAGGAACAGCTGCGAGGGATCGCTCCACTTGCGCGACTCGTCGGAGTCGACCGGATGCGAGATCGCCGCCTGCCAGATGTCCAGGTTGCCGTCGCCGTCGACGTCGCCGCAATCGATCCCGAAGCCGTTCGCGCCGACCCAGCCGCTCGGCTCGCCGGGCTGCACGTCCCTTCCCTTGCCCGTGCTCGCGAGGAAGGAGTTGCCCGTGCCCAGCGCGTTGAAGCCGCGCGCCTTCGCGACGTTCGTGAAGCTGCCCGCGCCGTCGTTCTCCCAGAGGGCGCGCCATCCGAGGCCGACCGACACGCCGTAGTGCGAGACGAAGATGTCGAGATCGCCGTCCCCGTCGTAGTCGCAGGCGACCACGCCGTTCGTCGGCTGCGTGGGGCGGCTCTTCAGGTTCTGCGATGCCTCGACGAAGCTGCCGCCGCCCTTGCCGAAGAAGAGCTGGTCCTTCGCCGCCGACATCGAGCTGCCGTTGCCCGCGTAGAGATCGAGGAAACCGTCGCCGTCGAAGTCGGCGAAGACGGCGTTGGCCGTCAGCTTCGCCGCCTCGAGCCCGGAGCCTTCCTTCTTCGTGAAGTGCCCCTTCCCGTCGTTCAGATAGAGCGCCGACGTCTGTCCGGGCAGCTCGATGTCGAGCCCGGCGAAGCAGTCCTGATCGCCGTCGTTGTCGACGTCGGCGAAGACGAAGAACGCCGTCTGCACGCCGCGGAGGCCGGACTCGTCGGAGAAGTCGCGGAAGGTCTTGTTGCCGGTGTTGAGGAAGACGAGGTGCTCGAACGGGATGCCCTTCTGCGCGTTCGGGAAGAGCGAGTGCATCACGATGTCGTCGAAGCCGTCGCCGTCGATGTCGGCGAACGCAAGACGCGAGTGGTCGTTGATCGGGATCGGCGTCGTCGGATTCGGGACGAAGTTGTCCTTCGTGATCCCGCTCGCCGCCGAGATGTCGCGGAGGAACCCCTTGACGGGGACGACGAGCGGCCGCGTCCCGCACGCGGGTGCCGGCGCCTCGGTCGAGGCGGCCGGAGCGCCAGCGGCGCCGGCCGTGCCGTCGTCGGCGGACGAGCCGCAGGCCGCGGCGAACACGGAGAAGAGGAGGACCGAGCGGAGGCCGGGCTTCACGGTGGGGTGACGTAGCACACAATTTTACACCGTAAAGCCAGCCCTCCCAAAATTTGGCCATCGCGCTTCGGATGTGATGGTTGGCGTCCCAACCAACGAGGACTCGGGTCGTCGACGAGGACTCGAGTCATCGCGACTGCGGAGCAGCATTCGCTCGAAATCATTCGCGTTTGCCGTTGGAACGGGACGTGGAAGGTGGAGGGACCATGGCGACGACGAAGACCACCACCCGCGGACGCATCGTGCGCCTCGCAGGGATCGTTGCGGCGGCCGTTGGCATTCCCGGCCTCGCGACCGCGGCCTCCTTGGCGGCCCCGACGACCCATTCGAACCTCTCGAAGGTCGTCCTCAATGCGTCGCTCGCCCCCGCCACGACGTTCGCCCCTGCGGGCCTCGAGCGCGCCTGCCCGAAGAACATGGCGCACGTCGGCAAGAGCTGCGTCGACAAGTACGAGGGCTCGCTCGTCGAGCTCCGGGAAGACGGCACCGAGGTCCCGTGGAGCGCGCACGAGGCCCCCAACGGCCACCACGTTCGTGCGGTCTCGCGCCCGAACGTCACGCCGCAGGCGCACATCTCGATGGTCGAGGCGCAGAAGGCGTGCAAGGCGTCGCACAAGCGCCTTTGCCGCGCCGACGAGTGGAAGACGGCCTGCAAGGGCCCGGAGCACACGAAGTATCCCTACGGCAACGAGCGCGTCGCGAACGCGTGTGTCGACACGAATCGCATCTCGCCGATGATCAAGCTCTATGGCGGCGAGCGCAGCCCGCGCACGATGAACGATCCGCGCGCGAACCAGATGGCGAACACGGTCGAGGCGACCGGCGCGGCCGAGGCGTGCACGAACGGCTACGACGTGCACGACATGGTCGGCAACGTTCACGAGTGGACCGACGACGGTAGCTTTCGCGGCGGCTACTACCTCGACACCAAGCTGAATGGCGAGGGCTGCGAATATCGGACGACCGCACATGCGCCGGCGTACTACGACTACTCGACCGGCTTCCGCTGCTGCGCGGACGAGGGCACGCTCGTCGACGACGCCGACTGATTGCGGCACGCGCGCGCGCGCTTCTTCGCGGCGGCCTTGCGCTGGCGCGCCTCGATGCGAGAGCGGACGTGCTCCTTGCCGAACGTGTCCTCGGCGTGGAGACCGTTGTGCGCGCGGCAGCGGACGCGGAGGTTGTCCTCGTCGTCGCTCCCGCCCTTCGC
>JBDHVD010000147.1:0-17754 GCA_039809525.1 Labilithrix sp.
CCAGGAGCTTGCCCGCGAGGAGGCCGAGCATCGTGGCCGACGCGTCGCGCAGCGTGGCGAGGGCGGCCTCGGCGCGACCGCCCACGTGCGCGTCGATCTCGGCGATGCGCCGCGCGATCTCGGGATGCCGCGGCGCGCGCTCGAGCGCCGCGAGATCGAGCGCGCGCGCGCGCTCGTAGTCGCCGGCCACGCGCGCGTCGTCGCCGTCGCGGGCGAGCTGCGCCGCCTCGTGCGCGAGCGTCGCCGCGTCGGGCACCTGCGCGACCGCGCCGCCGCGCGTGAAGAGCGCGAAGACCACGCCGTCGCTCTCGCCGCATCCGGCGAGGCGCACGTCGTCGCCGCCGGGCGCCCGCGCGCCCGCCTCGGGCAAGAGCCGGCGCGCCAGCTTCTCCGCCGGACGCGACACCACGAAGCGCGCGCCCTCGCGGACCGCGTCCTCGCCGAGGAGCGCGGCCGTCGCGCGGAGGGCGAGGGCGGTCGCCGGCTCGGCGAGATGCGCGCCGCGCGCGGCGTGCACCACGATCGCGACGTCGTCGCGGGTCGGCACCGCCGCCACCTCGAACGCGAGCGCGCGGACGCCGCTCCGCACGGAGACGGTGGCCCCGAAGGCGCGGGCGTCGACGGTGACCACGCAGGGCCCCGCGTCGACGAGGCCGCGCAGCTTCGCCTCGGCCCAGCGCGCGATGCGCCGCTCGTCGATCTCGATGGCCAGGCGTTCGAGCTCGCCGCGCTTGTGCCGGAACTTGCCGACGCCGCCGGACACGTCGAACGGGAAGCGCACCTGCGGGAGCCGAACCGTGAGCTCCACCGCGTCGATCGGCCCCACCGCGGCGGGCCGGGCGAGCTCGAGCCCGAGACCGTCCTTGCCGATCGCCAGGCGCAGCGCCACCGAGGCGCCTCCGCGTTCGACGCGGGGCGCTCGTTCGACGCTCCTCTTTTCTCCAGCCTTCGGGCCGGATAGCCGGCTCACGCGCGCGATCGTAGCAATGCTCGCGCTCCGAGGGCGACTTCCGGGCATACCCGGCACGCCGTTCGCTCCGTCCCGGGCATGTGGTGGACCGCCGGACTCTGGGGATGGCTCGCCGGCGGGGCGCTCCTCGTCGGCGCGGTCCTCGGCTGGTTCGTGCGGATGCCGCTCCGGCTGGTGGCGTCGGTGATGGCCTTCGGCAGCGGCGTCCTGCTGTCGGCGCTCAGCTTCGACCTCATGGATGAGGCGCAGCGGAGCGGCGGGCTGGTCGCCACGGGGGCCGGCTTCCTCGCCGGCGCCGCGCTCTTCACCGGGGCCAATCACCTGCTCGCCAAGCGCGGGGCGAAGCACCGCAAGCGATCGACCGGCCGGCAGCCTTCCGAGTCCGAGCACCAGGGCAGCGGCCGGGCGATCGCGCTCGGCGCGCTGCTCGACGGGATCCCCGAGTCGATCGTCATCGGCACGAGCCTCCTCGCTGGCAAGGGGGTGAGCCTCGTCGCCGTCGCCGCGGTGTTCCTGTCGAACCTCCCCGAGGGCCTCTCGAGCTCGGCCGGAATGAAGAAGGCGCGGCGATCGCGCCTGTACGTCTTCGGGCTCTGGAGCGCGATCGCCTTCGTGTCCGGGCTCGCCTCGATCGCGGGGTTCGTCGCCTTCCAGGGCGTGTCGCCCGCGGTGGTGGCCGCGGTCACGGCCGTCGCCGCGGGCGCGATCCTCGCGATGCTCGTCGACACGATGATCCCCGAGGCGTTCGAGGAGTCGCATGCGCTCGCCGGGATGGTGGCGGTCGCGGGCTTCCTCTGCGCGTTCGTCCTCAGCAAGGCGGCGGAGCCACGCGGGGGAGAGCCCCATGGCGGAGCTGACCACGCGGCGCTTTCCGCCGCGAAAAGGACCGGCTAGACGCAGGATCGTGCCCAGCATCGACGACGTCCTCGGCCCGGGATCCCCCCTGGCCCGGCGCCTCGAGGGATACGAGCACCGCGAGGGGCAGCTCGCGATGGCGCGTGCGGTGCACGACGCGCTCGAGAACGACGGGCACCTCTTCGTCGAGGCGGGCACCGGCACGGGCAAGACGTTCGCCTATCTCGTGCCCGCCGTGCTGTCGGGCAAGAAGGTCGTCGTCTCGACTGCCACGCACGCGCTCCAGGAGCAGATCTTCGAGAAGGACCTGCCGCTCGTGCGTGCGGTCCTCGAGGAGCACGGCATCGAGGTGCGCGTCGCCCTGATGAAGGGCTTGTCGAACTACCTATGCAAGCGGCGCACGAACGAGCGCCTGCGGAGCGGCGAGCCGGCGAGCGCCGACCTCGCGCGCATCGAGCGCTGGGCGCTCGAGACCCAGACCGGCGATCGCGCGGAGCTCGTCGACCTCGCCGAGGGCGCCCATGCCTGGCGCGACGTGCAGTCGGGCACCGACACGCGAATCGGTGCAGGATGCAAGTATTACGACGAGTGCTTCGTCACGCGGATGAAGCGTGACGCCGAGCAGGCGCAGATCCTCGTCGTCAACCACCACCTCTTCTTCGCCGACCTCGCGCTGAAGACGGCGAAGCAGGGCGGGGGATTCGGCGGCGCGATCCCGGCCTACGACGCGGTGGTGTTCGACGAGGCGCACCAGATCGAGGGCGTGGCCACCGACTTCTTCGGCGTCCGCGTCTCGTCCGCGCGCATCGACACGCTGCTTCGTGACGCGCGGCGCGCGCTGGTGACGGCGAAGGTCCTCGACTCGCGATCGATGCACCTGGTCGACGAGCTCGAGCACGTCGCGCATGCGTTCTTCCGCGCGTGGGGCGGCGCTCGCGGCGAGGAGGGGCGGCGGATCCTCGCGCCGACCGACTGGACGTCGGCGCGGCGCGACGCGGTCGCCCGGCTCGACGCCGCGGCCGAGGCGCTCGGCGCGTTCGCCGCGGGCCACGAGCTCGACGACGCGCTCTCGCTGGTCGCGCGCCGGACGGGCGATCTCCGCGCCGACCTCGCGCGGATCGCCGCGAGCGCGAAGCCGAAGGAGCCGGAGCGCGCGGAGCGTCACTGGGAGCCCGACGACGAGACCGTCGAGCATCCGCTCGCGAAGGCGGTGCAAGGCTTCGAGGGCGGCGTCATCTGGCTCGAGGCGCGCGAGCGCAGCACCGCGCTCGGCGCGAGCCCGGTCGATCTCGCGCCGATGCTGCGCGAGCGTCTCTTCGACCGCATCCCCGCGGTGGTGTGCACGAGCGCGACGCTCGCGACGGGGACGCATGCCGGCCCGTCCTTCCACTTCGCGAGGAGCCGGCTCGGCGCGCGCGCGGAGACCGAGGAGCTCGTCGTGCCGTCGCCGTTCGACTTCGCGAGCCGCGCCGCGCTGTACGTCGCCGAGGACATGCCCGAGCCGAACATGCCCGGCTTCGAGGAGGCGTGCGCCGAGCGCGCGCTCGAGCTCGCGCGCATCACCGGCGGAGGCGCGTTCGTGCTCTGCACGTCGAACCGCGCGATGCGCGCGATCCATGCGGCGCTCGTCGGGCGGACGGGCGGGCCGCTCATGGTGCAGGGCGAGGCGCCGAAGCACGTCTTGCTCGATCGCTTCCGCCGCTCCGGCGAGGCGATCCTGGTCGCGACGATGAGCTTCTGGGAGGGCGTCGACGTGCCGGGCAACGCGCTCCGCCTGGTGGTGCTCGACAAGATCCCGTTCGCCGTTCCCACCGAGCCGGTCGTCGCCGCGCGCTGCGCCAAGATCGAGACGGAGGGCGGCAACCCGTTCACGCAGTACTCGGTGCCGAGCGCGGCGATCACGCTCAAGCAAGGCTTCGGGCGGCTGATCCGCACGAAGCGCGACGCCGGCATCGTCGCGCTGCTCGATCGGCGCGCGGCGCGGAAGGGCTACGGCAAGGCGCTGCTCGCGAGCCTCCCGCCGGCGAAGCGCGTGTCGTCGATCGACGACGTGCGCGAGTTCTGGCAGTCGATCGACTAGCGAAGGAGCGCGCGGACGGCCTGCGCGAACGCGTCCGGGCGCTCGACGATCGCCAGGTGGTCCCCCTCGACCGTCGTGCCGCGCGCGCCGGGGAACGTCCTCGCCAGGCGCTTCGCCGGGGCGGTGAGCTCGTCGCGCGAGCGCGTGCTCGTGAGGAGCGACACCGGGCACCTCACGCGGGCGAGGACCGCGTCGTCGAGCTCCTCGCCCGTTCCGGCCTCGAGCTCGGCGATGACCGCGCGCGCGTCGTCGAGCAGCGCGCCGCGGACGGCCGCGCCGGCGGCGTCGTAGGCCGACGAGCCGTCCCTCCGCTTCAGCGCCCAGCGCGCGAACCGCTCGGCGCCGCGGCGGTGCGCGCCCACCTTCCCGAGCGCGATCGCGCCGCCGAGCGCCCGGAGCGACGAGAGCGTCGGGTGCTTCTTCACGTGGAGCGGCGGCTCGAACAGCACGATCCGGGCGACGGACGCGGGGTGATGGGCGGCGGCGGCGAGCGCGACGATCGCGCCCCAGCTCCAGCCGACGACGGTGGCCGGCACCGCGCCGAGCTCGCGCATCACCGCGGCCAGGTCGTTCGCGTGGACCTGGAGGAAGTCCTTGCGCGCGGGCGGAGCGCCTCCGGTCCGTCCGCATCCGCGCCGGTCGTAGGTGATCACGCGGTGATCGGCGGAGAGCTGGCGCGCGGCCGCCGCGAGCATCGAGCCGCTGCCGCCGGTCCCGTGGACGAGCACGAGCGGCGGTCCCGAGCCGACCTCGTCGTAGGTGAAGCGCGTGCCCGCGGCGCCGACGGTCGGCATGCTTCACTCGTACGGGCTGAAGTCGACGACCTCGACCAGCCTCGAGAGGACGGCGGGATCCTCGAGCGTCGCGAGCGCGTGGGCGACGGCGCGCAGCGCATCGAGGTTCGAGCTCACCGCGCAGAACGTGCTCGCGTTCGGATCGAACGAGAGCGCATCGAGATAGCGGGGCGCGTCGTTCTGGATCAGGTGCAGCACGAGCGCGTGCCACGTGTAGCCGCCGCGCGCGACGCCGCGCGCCTCCATCGCGGCGACGTGCGGGAAGTCGGAGTACACGAGGCTGTAGCTCCCCTCCGCATGCGTGACGAGGGTGCCGGGTCGGAAGGCTGCGTCGCCCGCGGCTCCGGTGCGCATCGCAACCATCGTACGCGTGTGCTATTCGGCGCGCCATGAGCGAGATCACTGCCGTCCTTGCGCGCGAGATCCTGGATTCGCGCGGAAACCCCACCGTCGAAGTCGAGGTCCAGTGCGCGAGCGGTCGTGGTCGCGCATGCGTTCCGAGCGGTGCGTCGACCGGCGAGCACGAGGCGATCGAGCTCCGTGACGGGGACAAGAAGCGCTTCGGCGGCAAGGGCGTCCTGAACGCGGTCGAGAACGTCAACCAGACGCTCGGCCCGTCGGTGATCGGCGTCGACGCGCTCGACCAGGCGGAGGTCGATCGCATCCTGCTCGAGGCGGACGGCACGCCGAACAAGTCGAAGATGGGCGCGAACGCGATCCTCGGCGTCTCGATGGCGGTGTCGCGCGCGGCCGCGGACGTCGTCGGCCTCCCGCTCTGGCGCTACCTCGGCGGCACGAACGCGCGCGTCCTGCCGACGCCGCTGATGAACGTGCTCAACGGCGGCACGCACGCGGACAACGGGCTCGAGATCCAGGAGTTCATGATCGTCCCGAGCGGGCTGCCCGACTTCCCCGAGGCGCTCCGCGCCGGCGCGGAGGTGTTCGCGGCGCTCAAGAAGAACCTGAAGGACAAGGGGATGGTCACCGCGGTCGGTGACGAGGGCGGGTTCGCGCCGCGCCTCGGCTCGAACGAGGAGGCGATCCAGGCGCTGATGGGCGCGATCGAGTCCGCGGGCTACAAGCCGGGCAAGGACTTCCACCTCGCGCTCGACTGCGCCGCCAGCGAGTTCTTCGACAAGGGCTCGAAGAAGTACACGTTCGACAAGAAGCAGCTCACCGGCCAGGAGCTCGTCGCGACGTACGAGAAGCTCGCGGCGACGTATCCCCTCATCTCGATCGAGGACGGCTGCGCCGAGGACGACTGGGAGACCTGGAAGCTCCTCACCGACCGCATCGGCAAGAAGGTGCAGCTCGTCGGCGACGACCTCTTCGTCACCAACGTCGAGCGCTTGAAGCGCGGCATCGAGGGCGGCTACGCGAATGCGATCCTCATCAAGCTGAACCAGATCGGATCGGTGAGCGAGACGTTCGACGCGATCCGCATGGCGACCGAGGCCGGCTACCGCTCGATCATCAGCCACCGCTCGGGCGAGACCGAGGACAGCTTCATCGCCGACCTCGCCGTCGCGACGAACGCCGGGCAGATCAAGACCGGGAGCCTGTCGCGCTCGGACCGTGTCGCCAAGTACAACCAGCTCCTCCGCATCGGCTTCGAGCTCGGATCGGGCGCCGTCTACGGGGGCAAGCGGCCGTTCGTGCGCGCGGGCGCCTGAGGCGCTCTGCCGTAGGAAATCAGCATCGCGCGCGCGCGGTCGTGTAGTCTGACTACGACGCCCGAAGCGCGCGCATGAAACCGATCGAGGAGCTACTCAGGAACCTCGCACGTCCGGACGTGCTGGAGTTCGGCCTCGTGACGAACCGGCTGCCCAGCGTCAACGTCGGCGGCCGGTTCGAGCCGGTCGACGACCAGGCGCCGTCGACCGAGACGCTCCTCGCGGCGCTCTCCGCGATGGGCGGCGGCCGCTTCGTCGAGGCGCTGAGCGAGAAGCCCGTCCAGTGGACGACGCGGCTCGACGGGGTGGGCGTGATCGCGATCGCCGCGATCATGCGCAAGGACATCGTCCAGGCGCGCTTCACCGTCGCGCGCCGCGATCCCGCCGCGCGGGCCTCCGTGCCGCCGGCGCCTCGTCCGGCTCCGGCGTTCGCGAAGCCTGCGCAGCCCGCGCCCGCGCCCGCGCCTCCGAGCGCGCGCGACGTGTCGAAGAGCGGCGAGTGGGACGACGACGACGACGAGCCGACGGTCCAGACGCTCTCGCCGGGCGGCCCCGCGTCCGCGCCGCCGTCGCCGGCTCCGAAGCCGGCGCAAAAGCCGGAGGTGGTGCACGAGCCTGCCGCCGAGGCGAAGCCGGCGCGCCCGTCTCCGCCGACGCCGACGCCGCCGTCTCCCGAGGAGCGAACGGAGGAGCGGCCGCTGCCCACCACGGGCCGGCCGGCCGCGGGCGATGCGACGATCGCCACGGAGGGCGCGCCCGCGCCGCCGGCGATCGAGGCGAGCGCGTCGATCGACGCGTTCCTCGCGATCGCCGTCGCCGCGCATGCGAGCGATCTCTACGTCGTGCCGGGCCGGCCGGTGACGGCGCGGATCGCCGACGAGCTCGCGCCCCGCACGCAGCCGATCGCGCTCGAGCACGTCGAGCGGCTGGTCCGCGAGGTCGTGCCGGTCCGCCTCCGCACGGTGTTCGACACCGCGGGGGCGTGCGACTTCGCGCTCGAGCACCCGCAGCACGGTCGCTTCCGGGTGAACGTCTCGCGCCAGCGCACCGGCCCGATGCTCGGGCTCCGAACGGTCGCGCGCGAGCTGCCGGCGCTCCCGGACGAGGTCGCCGCCACCGTCGCGTCCTCGCGCGGGCTCGTGCTCGTGAGCGGCGCGCCCGGGCAGGGCAAGACGACGACCCTCGCGGCGCTCGTGGCGTCGATCCTGGCGCGCGACGCGCTCCACGTGCTCACCGTCGAGGAGCCGATCGAGCACGTGCACGCCCGCGGTCGAGGGATCGTCACCCAGCGCGAGGTCGGCACGCACGCGCGATCGTGGAAGAGCGCGGTCGACGAGGCGCTCGCGTCCGACGTCGACGTCCTCGTCCTCGGTGACGTGCGCGGAGACGACGCGCTCGCGGCGCTCCTCGTCGCGTGCGAGGGCGGGCGGCTCGTGCTCGCGGCCACGAGCGCGGCGAGCCCGTCGAGCGCGCTCGAGGGCCTCGTGCAGCGGCATCCGCCGAAGGAGCGCGAACGCGCGCGCGCGATCCTCGAGGGCGCCACGCGCGTCGTCATCGGACAGCGCCTGGTGAAGGCCGCGGACGGCGCGAAGGTCGAGGCCGCGTTCGACGTCCTGCCGAACGCGAAGGCGAGGAAGAGCTGACCATGCCCCGGATCGGCGCGCTCCTCGAACAGGCGTGCTCGCGCGGGGCGAGCGACGTGCACCTCGGCACCGCGCGTCCTCCGTTCGCGCGCGTCGGGGGCGAGCTGGTCGCGCTGGGCGACGCGGCGCCGTCGGCGAAGGAGCTCGAGGACATGCTCGGCGAGCTCCTCGACCCGACGCTGCGCGCGCGGCTCGCCGCCGAGCACGCGGTGACGTTCGGTGGATCGCATCCATGCGAAGGCGGCACGGCGCGCCATCGCGGGCAGATCGTGCAGACGCACGCGGGGCTCGCCGCGTCGCTGCGCCTGTTCCCCCCGCGCCTGCGGACGCTCGCGGACCTCGGAGCGCCCGACGCCGTCGGTCGCCTCGCGGAGGTGCGCGGAGGCCTCGTGGTCGTCGCCGGGACGAGCGGCTCGGGCAAGACCACCACCCTCGCGGCGATGGTCGATCGCATCGATCGGACGCGTGCGTGTCACGTGGTGACGATCGAGGACCCGATCGAGGTGGTCTTCGAGCCGAAGCAGGCGCAGATCACGCAGCGCGAGGTCGGCAAGCACGTGCCGTCGTTCGCCGTCGCGCTCCGGAACGTCGCCCGGGAGCGCGCCGACGTGGTGGTCGTCTCGCTCCTGCGGGAGCCGGAGGCGATCGCGGCGGCGCTCGCGCTCGCGCGGGCGGGCGTCACGGTGCTCGCCGCGGTGCCCGCGAGCAGCGCCGCGACGGCGACGCAGCAGCTCGCGTCCGCCGTGGAGGACGGCGGGCGCCTCTCCGGCGTCCTCGCGGGCGTCGTCGTCCAGCGGCGCGTCCACGACGAGCTCACGTGGAACGTCGAGGTCCCCGGCTGAACGAGGGCTAGCGATCGAGCTCGTCGCGGAGGCGCGCGGCGAGCGCCTTCGGATCCGGCACGGTGAGCCGATCGCCCTCGACGTCGAGCTCCATGCGGTAGCGCGCGATCGCTCCGAAGACCGCGAGCGGAGGCAGGCCGAGCTGCGCCTCGAGCTCGCGCGCCAGGAGCTTCCAGCTCGCGCTGCGTGCGCCGCTCTCGCCTTCGTCGCCCCAGGTCACGAGGTGCATGAGCACCTGGTTGGCGATGCGCGCCGGCGACGGCGTCGCGGCGTAGGTCGCGCGATGCGCGGCGTCGATGCTCCGGAAGCGCGTCGCGAGCGACTTCATCAGCGTCGCCATCCACGGCTTGAGCGCCGCCATCTCCTGCTCGAGCACCGCGGCGGTCACGACGAGGACGTCGGTCTCGTCGATCGCGACGACGGACGCGGTGCGCGGGCCCTCGGTGAGGATCGCCATCTCGCCGAAGACGTCCCCCGGCCCGATCATCTGGAGCGTCTGCGTCCCCGCGGGCAGCTCCTTCTGCACCTCGCAGCGGCCGCTCACCACGATGTACGCGGCGTCGCCGGTCTCGCCCTCGCGCACGATGAAGGTCCCCGCGGCGAAGCGCTGGCGCGGGAACTCGGAGCCGCCGCGCATGAAGCGGACGAGATCGTCGCGCAGCGCGCTCACCGTCGGATAGCGGTCTTCGGGGGCCTTCGCCATCGCGCGCATGACGATGCGATCGAGCTCGGGCGCGACCGCGACCTCGCCCGCCACCTTGCGCGGGGGAGGGAAGGTGCAGGCGGCCGCCAGGGCGAGCGTCTCGCTCCGGTCGCGGGTCGAGTACGGAGCGCGGCGCGTCAGCACCTCGTAGAGGAGCGCGCCGAGCAGGAACACGTCCGACCGCGCGTCGAGCGTGCCGCGCTCGCCGCGGGCCTGCTCGGGGGACATGTACGCGGGCGTGCCGATCACCGAGTTGTCGGTCGCCGACGGGCGGAGCGAGCCCGCGCGCGAGAGGTCCTGCACCGAGCCGGGCGACGCGTCGGCCGCGGCGAGCCGCGCGATGCCCCAGTCCATCAGGTAGACCTGGCCGAACTCGCCGACCATCACGTTCGAAGGCTTCACGTCGCAGTGGATCACGCCGCGACTGTGGGCGAACGCGAGCGCGTCGCAGACCTTGGTCACCACGTCGAGCAGCGAGTAGAGCGTCGCGGTGTCGAGCGGTCCGGGCGGCAGCGTGCGGATGAGCGCCGAGAGCGTCTGCCCCTCGACGAGCTTCATCGCGAAGTAGAGCGACCCGTCCGCGTCGCGCTCGCCCACGTCGTAGACCGGCACGATGTGCGGGTGATCGAGCAGCCCGGTGAGGCGCGCCTCGCGGAGGAACATGCGCACCGCCGCGTCGTCGTTGCGGAGGTGCCGGTGCAGCGTCTTGATCGCGATGCGTCGATCGAGCGCGCGGTCGACGGCGACGTCGATGATCCCCATCCCGCCCGACGCCGCGCGCGCCTCGATCTGGAGGCGATCGGCGGGCTTCTTCCGGAGCTCCTCGAGGATCGACGAGGACGAGGCGCTGCCCGGGACGATCTGCTCGCGCTGGGTGCCCGACAGCGGCGGCTGGTACGAGTCGAGCGCGGTCGACGGCGGGACGCTCCGCGCCGGAAGGACGATCGTGTGCTGCGACTGCGCCTTGTACTCTCCGCTCATGCTCGCCGCGCGTACGTGCCGAAGTCGTCGGCCATGCCGCGCGCGAGCATCATCGAGATGCTCATCACCGGCACCTGGGAGTTTACCCCGATGCTGGTCGGAAGGACGCTGCCGTCGCAAACGAAGAGGTTCTCCACCGCCCACGTCTCGCCGGTGGGCTTCACCACGCCGGCCTCGGGGGTCCGGCTCATCTTCGCGGAGCCGAGCGGATGAAAGGCGGTGCACTCGACCTTCCCGGCCGGGAGGCGCCCCTCGAGGAGGAACTCCAGGTCCTCTTCGCGCTTCACCGTGGTCATCCCGAAGATGGGCAGGAGGACCTCGCGGGCGCCGGCCGCGAACGCCATCCGGGCCAGGATGTGGATGCCCTTCAGCATCCGGCGCTTGTCGCGCTGGATCATCCGGTAGGCCACCAGGGGCTCGCGCGAGAGCCAGCGGCGCACCTGGCCGCCTCCGTCGTCGTGCACCATCCCGCCGAAGAACGCGAGGTTGGGCAGCGACTTCACGAGGCGCCGGTGCTCGCGTCCGGTGCCCGGGAAGGCGGCGGCGAGCACGTTCACCGCGGTGTAGACGCCGACGAGGGTGATGCCCTCGTCCTGGAAGTGGTCGCTGTAGACGCTCTGGAGCGCGCCGTCCCAGCCGCTGACGTCCTCGTCGAAGAGCGCGCCGACGCGGAACGCGGGGTGCAGCGTGAGGTGCCGGCCGATGTGCTTCGAGTCGAGGCCGCTCTTGCGGAGGAGCACCGGGGTGTGGAGCGAGCCGCACGCGACCACCACGATCTTCGCGCGCACCTCGAACGGGACGCGCGGCTCGCCCGTCTCGCCGTCGAGGAAGCGCCCGCGCACCCCGCGCGCGCGGCCACCGGCGACGTCGATGCGCTCGACGAGCGCGTCCGAGACCACGCGCGCGCCGTGGGCCTGCGCGTCCGGGAGGAACGACACGTCGACGCTCATCTTGGCCTGGTGCGGGCAGCCGAAGTTGCACCGCGCGGCGCCGCGACAGCCCTCGGTGTTGCGGCGGAGGGGCTTCATCTCGATGCCCAGCTTGTCGGCGCCCTCGAGGAACAGCTCGGTGCTCCGCGAGCGCATGTACGCCGGCACCTCGGCGACCTTGCAGATGCGCTCGACGTCGGAGAAGTACGGGTCGAGCGCGTCCGGCGTCATGTGCTCGAGGCCGAGATCGGTCGACCACTCGTGCAGCACGTCGTTCGGGACGCGGAAGCACACGCCGCCGGTCATCACGCTCGAGCCGCCCACGCACTTGCCCGCGAGCGTCGCGATGAGCGGCGTGTCGCCGATGCCGAGGGCGACGCCGATCCCGGACTCGCGCGCGATGCGGCGCAAGGAGTTCGAGGGGGTCATCGACCCGTACTCTTCCGGCGTGTAGTGCCCGCCTTCCTCGAGCACGAGGACGCTGCGTCCCGCCCGCGCGAGCTCGCGCGCGGCGACCGCGCCGCCGGCGCCCGAGCCGATCACCACCACGTCCACCTTCGTGCGCAGCGGCGCGTTCTGCTCCCGCCCGCGGATGACGTCGAGGGTCAAGGCTTCACCACCGTCAGCCAGCGCTTGCGCTCGGGGCCCGGGTAGCCGAGCCATGCGAGCTCGTCCTCGTGCTCGTAGTAGAGCATCGTCATCACCGTCTTGTAGGCCACCACGAGCAGCGGCAGCTGCACGATCCGCGACGCCTCGAGCCGGTCGAGGTGACGGATGCGCGCCTCGCGGTCGAGCCCGGTGAACGTGCTCGGCCGACCGTAGAGCAGCGGCGACCACTGGATGAGCGCGAGGACCATGACGAGGCCGAAGCGCAGCGTCTTGCTCGCGGGCGAGACGAACGCGTCGAGCTCGTCGATGAGCGCCTCCAGCCGCGCATCGGAGACCTCGCCGTCGGGCGAGAAGAACGCCTCGGCGAGCGCGCGTACGACGGGGCGGTGCCGCGGCTTCAAGGTCGTCCGTCGATAGTCCTTGGTGATGAGAACGGGAGCCAAGAGCGCGCGATCATAGCGCACGCGCACGCCGCACTCTTGCACCCTGCCACGATTCGCGCGCGCGCCGTCTCGCATCGCGCCTGGGCTCGGGCGGACGACCACGAGCTTCGCGCGGCGATCGACGGGAGCTGATCCTGGTATGCAGCATGCTCTTCCGGTCGGCCATGAACGGCGCGCGGACGTTCTCCTTCGCCGGATCGATCGCGGCCGTGAGCTGGCGCGTGGGAGAGACGTTCTCTCCCGGCGCGGCGATGGATGTCGCGGTGATGGCCGACGGCGAAGGGGCCGCGTCGCGGATCATCACGCTCATCACCGCGCGCGTGGCGAGGCGCGGAGCGCGCGCGCACGTGCTCGTCGATCGCCGTCACCTGGCGACGTTCCGCTTCGTGCGGCCGACGCGCTTCCCCGGCTTGCCCGACGACGTGTACCGGCACGTCGCCGTGATCCCGCACGACGTCGCGCTCGACTGGCGCACGCACACCGTCGCCGTGGTCCTGAACGCGCGGCCGAGCGCCGGCGACGGGGAGCCGATGGCGTCGATCGAGACGGCGTTCTACGCGAGCCGCATGGTCGCGAGCCGCCCCCGGCTCACGATGCCTTCGAGAACCGCACCAGGCTCGTGACCACCGAGACGAGCTCCGAGGGATCCACCGGCTTGACCACGTGGGTCATGTAGCCGGCGTCGAGCGCGCGCCTGCGATCGACGGCACGCGCGTACGCAGTCAGCGCCGCCGCCGGGACGTTGCCGCCCTGGTCCGCGGGGCGCTCCCGGATCCGCCGGATCAGCTCGTAGCCGTCGTTCTCGGGCATGCCGATGTCGGAGATGACCACGTCGGGGATCTCGCGATCGAAGCGCGCCATCGCGTCGTCGACGCTCGGTGCGGTCGTCACCCGGCAGCCGCACTCGTCGAGGACGGCCGCGACCAGCATGCGCGCGTCCTCGTCGTCGTCCACCACGAGCACCCGCTTGCCGCGGAGCTCGGTCGGGCGCTCGAGGCCCGGCGCCGGCAGCGAGCGCGCGGGCGCGGCCTCGGACGCCGCCTCGTCGGGCTCGGCGGCGCGCACCGCGGCGATCGGCAAGTGGATGACGAACGACGCGCCGCGGTCCTTGCCCTCGCTGCGCGCCTCGATCGTCCCGCCGTGGAGCTCGACGAGGTGCCGGCAGATCGCCAGACCGAGGCCGAGGCCTCCGGCGGCGCGGGTGAAGCTCGCGTCCGCCTGCCGGAAGCGATCGAAGACGTAGGGGAGGAAGTCGGGCTCGATCCCCCGACCCGTGTCGGTCACCGCGAGCTCGACCGCCGACTCGTCGCGGCGCACGGTGACGTCCACCCGGCCTCCACGCGGGGTGAACTTCACCGCGTTGCTGACGAGGTTCCACACCACCTGCTGCAGGCGTCGCGCGTCGCCGTAGACCGGCGTCGCGTCGTCGAGCACCGTGCGGATGGCGATGTCCTTCGCCTGCGCGGCGGGCTTCATCGACTCGATCGCCGCGTCGACGATCGGCGCCAGGGTCGTCGGCTGGGCGTCGATGCGCAGCTTCCCGCTGATGATGCGCGAGACGTCGAGGAGGTCCTCGACGAGCTGCGCCATCGCGAGCGCGTTGCGGTCGATGGTGGCGAGCGCCTTGGCGCGCCGGTCGGGCGGGAGCTGATCGCCCTCGAGCATGCGCGACCATCCGAGGATCGCCGTGAGCGGCGTGCGGAGCTCGTGGCTCAGCGTGGCGAGGAACTCGTCCTTCAGCCGCGTCGCATGGTCGGCCGCCTCGCGCGCGGTGCGCTCCTGGGTGAAGAGGCGCGCGGTGTCGACCGCCGTCGCCGCGCGATCGGCGAGCTGCTGCGCGAACTCGAGGTCCTCGTTCGAGTACGTCCGTCCCGAGCCGGCGTCGTACACCATGGTGATCGCGCCGATGGTCTTGCCGCGCACGTGGAGCGGGACGATGAGCGCGGAGTGCAGGCGGAGCTCGCGCGCGATGCGCAGGTGCTCTTCGTCGATCGCGCTCGCGACGAGCACCTCGTCGGGGATCACCGGGAAGTGCTCCGGCTTGCCCGTGCGCAGGACGTGAGGGACGCCCGACGCGGCGTCCGCTCTCGGCGGGTACTTCTGCCGGAGCTCCCACGCGAACGCGACCTTCGCCGGATCGCTGTGGGCGACGGCGAGCTGCTCCGACTTCCCCGTGGTCTCGTCGACCATCTCGATCGCGCACCAGTCGGCGAATCGAGGGACGAGGATGTTCGCGAGGCGCCGCAGGGTGGTCCGGTAGTCGAGCGATCCCGACAGCGCCGAGACGACGTCGGTGAGCACGTCGCGTCTCGCGCTCCTCCGCTTCTCGTCGCCCACGTTGCGGAACACGCGCACGATGCCCCGGTGCACGCCGGCGGCGTCGCGGATCGGCGCGGTGCTCATCTCGATCGGCGTCTCCGTCCGGCCGCCCTTCGCCACGAGCACGCCGTGCGGGAGCAGATCGAACACCTGGTCGAGCGCCTTGCCGCGCGCCTCCTCGTGGGACCATCCGGTGAGCTGCTCGGCGATCGGATTGAGAAACGTCACGCGGCCGCGCGCATCGGTCGCGATGACCGCGTCGCCGATGCTCCGGAGGATCGTCGACAGGCGGGTCACCGCGTCGTGCGACTCGGCCTGGGCCGAGCGGAGCACCTCGGCGAGGGCGGTGATCGCGAGGCTCTCGACGACGAACACCCCGCTCTGAAGGGCCTGTGCCGGGGAGATCGACAGCGCGAGCTTCGGCTGGAGGAAGAGGTAGTTCACCACGAGGAGCGACAGCGCGATGACCAGCAGGGCGGCGCGCCGCCCGCCGCGCCAGGCCGCGAACATCACGGCGGCGAAGTAGAGGATGAAGGGGAGGCGCTCGCCCAGCGGCGGGATCGCGAGCTTGATCGCGGTCACGACGGCCACGAGCGCGACGCTCTCGGCGTAGATCCGCAGCCGCGGTCCGGTCATCCTCCTCAAGCGTAATCCCGAGAGGACCGCCGCGTATGCGGCCTTGTGCCACGCAGGGCCCGCTCAGAACGCGCCGAGGGGGTCGACCGGGAGCTTCTTCGTCGCCGGCCAGACGACGTAGGTCGTCCCGCCGGACCTCTGCCACGCGGTCGTCAGCTGCTTCCGGTCGTACGTCGTCTCCACCGTCGCGTCGCTGCCGAAGGCCGGATCGTTGACGACGACGTCGCCGTCCGCGGCGAAGCCCTTCACCACGATGAGGTGGCCCGCCGTGCTCGGGATCGGCGAGCCGCCGAGCTGACCGGCGCCGTACGCGACGCTGATCGCCACGGGCACGCCCGCTCCGACGAGGCGCTCGACCTGCGCGAACGAGCCGAGCCGCGTGACGAAGCCGTGCAGCTTGCCGCCGTCGATGGCCGCTGCGTGCGCGGTGTTGAACGGCCAGTTGCCCGTTCCGCCGTAGACCACGTCGTGACAGCGCTTCGCCGCCTCCGGGGGCGTCTCCTTGATCCCCCAGAACGCGAGCAGCATCGAGGTCGACGTCGGCGAGCACCAGACCTCGCCGCCGCCCGGGTAGATCATCTGCGAGCGCTTCGGCACCGCGAGCTTCGTGCCCCACACCGTCGTGTCGTTCGCGAGCGGAGCGGCGGGCGCGCCGTCCTTCACCGCGATCGCCGAGACCGCGCGGAGGCGCGGCGTCTCGGCCGCGCTCTCGGAGAAGAGGACGACGGTGACGCGCAGCGCATCCGCGGCGTCGTTCAATGCGAGGGTGTCGGTCAGGACGTCGCCGGCGGCGTCGCCCTGGCCGGTCACGCTGTGACGGCGGACGGTGCTCTCGTCGTACGCCCAGACGCCGAGGCTGTAGTCCTTCGTCCACGCGCCGTTCACGCGCGCGGCCACCTTCACGTGGACCCACGTCCCGGCCGGCGTCGTCACCTCGAACGAGGGGGTCACGCGATCGAACGGCGCCGCGGCCGTCCACACGGGCGAGGTGACGATCGCGTAGCGGTACGTCCCGCCGTTGTAGAAGCTCCCGCCGTGGTAGCCGCTCGGCTGCGGATCGGTCCCCGGGTGGCCCTTGCCCGCGGCGATGACGAGCGTGCCGTCGCTCTCGAGCGAGGCCTCGTCCCGCGCGAAGCCCGCGAGCGCGCCCTCGTCCGCGGCTGCACGGAACAGCGGTCCGGTCTGCGTCTTCGCGGGCGCATGAGGCTCGGACCCCGCATCCGCGCTCGGGCGCGATCCATCCGCGCCTTCCTGCGAGCCGCTCGCGGACGCGCGCGAGCCGTCGGGCGCAGCCGGAGCGGATCCTTCCGCCGGGACCGCGGGCTCCGAGCTGCAAGCCGTGGATAGAACGAAGAGAAGGAGAGCGGCGCGACGAAGCATCGCGCGCGCTCATGCAACCGGCAGACCGGCCTCAGCCGCGATGCGCGTAGTCGCGGCCTTGCTTCTCGAGGAACTCCTCGTACGTGCCGCCGAAGTCGACGATGTCCGCGCCGAGCCCACCGTCCGTCTTCGGACGGAGCTCGACGATGCGGGTCGCGAGGCTCGAGACGAGGTGCCGGTCGTGGCTGACGAAGACGATCGTGCCCTTGAAGAGCTGGAGCCCTTCGAGCAGGCCCTCGATCGACTCGATGTCGAGGTGGTTGGTGGGCTCGTCGAGCACGAGGACGTTGTGCTTGAGGAGCACGAGCTTCGCGAGGAGCAGGCGCGCGCACTCGCCGCCGCTCATCGTCGCCGCTTCCTTGAGGCCGGCCTCGCCGCTGAACAGCAGCTTGCCGAGCGTGCCGCGGATCTCCTCCTGCGGCCGGAGCTTGTCCCACTGGTACAGCCACTGGAACGCGTTCATGCCCTTCGCCGTGCGGTTCAGGGCTTCGTGCGTGTCCTGCGCGAAGTAGCCGACCGACGTCTCGTGGCCCCAGCGCACCTCGCCCTTGTCGGGCGTGAGCGTGTCCTGCCTCGTGTCGGCGTCGAGGTCCTTGAAGCCGCCGACGATCAACTTGAGGAGCGTCGACTTGCCGATGCCGTTCGGGCCGGTGACCGCGATCTTGTCGCCGCGGTTCACGTTGAGCGAGGCGTTGTCGTAGACGACGATCTCCTTGCCCTTCTCGTCGACGAACGTCTTGCTCACGCCCTCGAGGCGGACGACGTCGCGGCCGGAGGGCTTGTCGAACTCGAAGCGGATGAACGGACGCACGAGCGAGCTGCGCTTCGGGCCCTTCGCCTCGATCTCGTCCTTCAGCTTCTCGATCTGCTTCACGCGCGACTGCGCCTGCTTGCTCT
>JBDHVD010000148.1:0-17603 GCA_039809525.1 Labilithrix sp.
ACCGCGTCGGCGCGCTCCTCGTCGACGAGGAGCGTCCCGAGCGGCCAGAGGCCCATGTGCGCGAGCTGCTCCCACGGCTGCGAATGGGAGGCGGACGCCGCGACCGCGACCGCGACGAACAAGCCCGCCAGCCAGGCGATCCCGCCGAGCAGCGGATGCAGGAGGCGCCTCGACGGGCGCGCGAGACGGGAGCGCACGCGCGCGCCGCCGGGGCCGAAGCCGAGGCGCTCGACGAGCCGCCGGGCGTCGTCGGGATCGGTGAACGCGACGGTGAAGCGGTCGCCGCGCGCGGTCTCCACCTCGACGGTCGCGATCGAGCCGTCGCCCATTCTCCGGTTCACGACGAGCGCGCCGGCGAGGTCGACGCGGCGCACGCGGCGCGAGGCTCCGCGCGCAGGAAGGAGAGGTCGGTGACCTCGATCGTGCCCGCGCTCCACACCGGCGTCAGCGACGTGACGTAGCTCAGGAACAAGATCACCCATCCCGCGAGGGAGACGAGCCACGGCATGAGCAGCGTGAGGAGGTCTTCCCCGACCGCACCGATCACGCCGCAGACCCCGCCGAACACGTAGAGCCCGAGGAACACGCGCGACGCAACGCGCGGCCCCGCGACGCGATGAATGGTGAGGGATGGCGTCTGGAGGAAGAGGGGCTCGGAGCTCACCGCGACGCCGGAGGCTCCGCCCTCAACGTTCGCGCTCGGCGATGCGCGCCCGCGCCTCGTCGCGCTCCCGGCGCATCGCGAGGAGCGCCGCCTCGACCTGCTTGCTCTGCTCGACCACGTCGGCGGCGATCGCCTCCGCCGCCCGGCGCGCCTGCTCGGCCGCCGTGTACAGCTGCGCGTTCTCCAGCGCGATCGCGATGCGACGTGCGAAGTCGGTCGCGAACCGCAGATCGCGGTCGCCGTACCTCCGCCCGGACTCCGCGCTGACCAGCGTGAGCGCACCGAGGACCGTGTCGCGCGCGACGAGCGGCACGCACATCGACGACCGGAGGCCGAGCGCGCGCAGCATGCCGAGGATCTCCGGATCGGTCACCGCCGACGCGATCAGCTCGTCGGAGATGTCCGCGAGGAGCTGCGGCTCGCGCGTGCGCATCACCGCGTACTCGCCCTGGGGATCGTCCGGCTTCGGCGGCTGGCGCTTCCAGATCTCGTGCGCCACCGCGACCTTCGACGGATCGACGTGCGCGACGGCCATGCGCACGAGCCCGCCCTCGGCGTCGAGCAGATCGATCGCGCACCAGTCCGACAGCTCGGGGACGACGAGCGCGGCGACGTCGCTGAGCGTGCGTTTCACGTCGAGCGACGTCCCCAGGATCGACGAGGCGTGCACGAGGAACGTCTGCTCCCGATCGCGTCGGTGATCGTCGTCGACGTCCGACGCGGTGCCGATCCACGCGACCACCGTGCCCTGCTCGTCGCGCATCGGGACGAGGTACGCGTGATGCCAGCGCCATTCGCCGGTCACGCCGCGACGGAGGCGGTACTCGGCATCGAACGGCTGCTCGGCGCGCTGCCCCTCCGCGACCGCCGCGCGGAACTTCGGCAGGTCGTCGGGGTGAACGAGGCGCTCGGCGCCGACCTCGAGCGTCTGCGCGAGATCGAGGCCGGTGTACTCGGTCCACCGCGCATTGAAGTAGAGGGGCTCGCCTCCGGCGCGATGCACCCAGACGATGTTCGGCATCGCATCGAGGACACGCCGCAGGTCGGTCGCGGCTCCGAGGCGCTCGGGCATCCCTCCACGATATCTCCAACGCCCGCCGGTCGCGCGCGGCACGGGGACGCAGGTCGGCGCGGAGAGGTCGTTCAGGGCGAGGCGGGCGCGAGCGACTCGAGCGCGAGGTCGAGGCGGGTCTTGTCGTCGCCCGAGAGCGTGTGCGGATGCACGTCCTCGATCGCCTTCGCCTCCTTGAGCCACACGCCGGCGGCCGCACGATCGCCGAGGGCGTGATGCACGAGGCCGCGGTAGAGCGCGTACTCGGCGCGCTTCTGGCCGCTCCACGTCCCGCTCTCCTTCTCGAGCGCGAGCAGCTCGCTCTTCGCCTCGGCGAGCCGCCCCTTCCGGTAGTCGCTCTTCGCGGTGGACAGCCCGCCGGAGCAAGCCGTCAGGAGGAGCATCGAGAGGAGCGCTCGCGCGGCACGCACGACCGCGAGTGTATCAGCGACGAGGGCTCGCGGTCTCGGCCGGCGCGCGCTTCACGCGGCGGCCGGCGGCACGCAGCAGGTCCTCGAGCGTCGACGCGTGCGCCGGCTCCTCCTCCACCGCCTCCTCGAGCTCCCGGACGCTCTCCTCGGCGACGGGCGGCGTCCTGGCGCTGGCGTCCCAGCGCTCGGCCAGCTCGCGCGCGACGCGCTCGACGAGCGGCCGCGTCGACTCGCGATCGAGCGCGCTCACCAGGACCGAGCCCGGGTAGCGGCGCTGGAGGATCTTCTGCTCGATCGGCGCGAGGAGCTCGACCTTGTTGAAGACGACCACGCGCGGGATGTCGTCGAGCGCGAGCTCGGAGAGCACGGTCTCGGTCGTCGCGATGTGGTCGTCCTTCGCGTCGTCGTCGGCGTCGACCACGTGGAGGATCAGGTCGGCGTCGGCCGCCTCCTCGAACGTCGCGCGGAACGCGGCGAACAGGTCCTTCGGCAGGTTGCGGATGAAGCCGACGGTGTCGGTGATCACCACCTCGCGATCGCCGTAGCCGGCCCAGCCGACGCGCAGGTGCCGCGAGCGCGTGTCGAGCGTCGCGAACAGCTTGTCCTCGGCGAGGACGTCCGCGCCGGTGAGCGTGTTGAGCAGCGTGCTCTTGCCCGCGTTCGTGTAGCCCACGATCGCGATCGTCGGGATGGGGATGCGGGTCCGCTTGTGACGGCGCAGCTCCCGCTGCCGCGCGAGCTTCTTCAGCTGCGCCTCGAGATGCGCGACGCGCTCCTTCGCGCGGCGGCGGCCGATCTCGAGCTTCGTCTCGCCCGGGCCACGTCCGCCGATGCCGCCGGTGAGGCGCGAGAGCGAGTCGTCCTTCTGCGCGAGGCGCGGCATGTTGTACTTCAGCTGCGCGAGCTCGACCTGCAGCTTGCCGTCCTTGCTCTCCGCGCGCTGCGCGAAGATGTCGAGGATCAGCTGCGAGCGGTCGATGACCTTCAGGTCGCTCTCCTTCGCGATCGTCGTGCCCTGGACCGGCGTCAGATCGCGATCGAACACGAGCACGTCGGCGTCGAGCTGCATCGCCCGGATGATCACGTCGTCGAGCTTGCCCTTGCCGAGGATGGTCTTCGCGTCGATGCGGTCGCGCAGCTGCACGACGCTGTCGACGACTTCGACGCCCGCGGTCCGCGCGAGCTCGCGAAGCTCGCGCATGCTCTCCTCGGCACGGCGGGCGGCGGCCTTCTCGCTCTTCTCCGCGACGTGCACGAGGATCGCGCGCCCGTCCTTGCCGCGGACCTCCCGCGCACGGCTCCGGCGCGCGAACTCCGCCTCGAGGTCGGTCATCAGCTCGCCGACGTCGAGGTGCATCTGGCCGAACGGGACGGGCCCGATCTCGCGGTACGGCGGCGCCCCGGCCTCGTCGCCCTCGGAGTAGGGCACGTTGTAGGCGACGTGCATCGACCGCACGTCGCCGCGCGCGCCGAGCTGGATGGCGCAGACCAGATCGAGGCGCAGGCGCACGAGGTCGACCAGGTCGTCGCGCGTCAGCGGCTCGCCGCGGAGATGCGTGTGGATCAGCCGCAGGCCGCGGAAGCGCCCCTCGGCCGCGCGGAGGCGGCCGATGTCCGGCAGCATCAGCCGGCCGGCGTCACCGACGATGACGTAGTCGACCTCGCCCGATCGATGGACCAGCGCGCCGATCTGACGGCCGGTCTCGACGCTGGCGTCGACGAGCGACCGCACGAGCTCGGGCGTCGCGATGTCGGAAAGCGGCACGCGCCGGCGATAGATGCGCTCGAGCGTCTTCGTCGCCGACGGCGGCAGACCGGATGTGTTCCCGTAGAGTTCGATTCGTCGAACCTACTTCGCGGGCCGGCGCGATCAAGGGCAAATGCGCGTCTATTTGCACTTCGAGGCGTAGGCCGGCGCGGCCCAGCTCCAGACGCTCGACGTCACGCGGGGATAGTAGAGCGTGAACGAGTAACACATCTCCTCGGCCGTCTTCTCGCCGAAGCCCACGGGGCTGCCGGTGTCGTTCTTCCAGGTGCACTTCGTCCGGATGACGTCGCCGGTCTGGGTCTCGGCGTCGATCGACACCCAGGGCTGGTTGTCGAAGCTCCACGCGCTCACGGTGCCGAGATCGGTGTCGGGGGATCCCGACCGCTCGAGGGTCGTCGTCATCGCGGTCCCGAGCTTGTGCATGTGCGGCATCGCCGCGATCAGCTTCTTGCCCGCGAGCTGCGAGGGCACGGTGATGGCGCAGTCGCGCGTGAACGGCTGGTCGGTCGCCGGGATGCTGAAGTCCTGCGTGCCGAACGCGACGACGTCCGCCTCGTGCGCGCGCGGCGCCTCGGTGCACAGGTCGTAGCCGCTCTCGTCCGTCTCCCCCTCGAGCTTCTGCGGGTTCGAGTAGTGGATCTGCAGGACGTAGTGCGTCCCGGACGGCGACACGGGGAAGCCGACGTCCTTCGGCAGCTCCATCCCCTTCCCGCCCGGAGCCCACCCCGAGATCATCCGCCACTGGAGAGAGCCGCCGCTGTTGCACGGCTCCGGCGTGGAGCTCACCGACGACGGCGCCTCGAACAGCACCACGTGGTGGACGATCTTCGTGTTGTCGATGCGCGGCTCGAACCCGACGACGTGCGTCGGCGCGTTCGGCTGGAGATCGAAGCCGTAGCAGACGTACTGGTCGCCCGAGTCCTTCGGCATCGTCCACTTCGACGACGGACGGAGCTTCAGGTCCGGCGTGCACGACACCGTCGGCTGGGGCTTCGGCTCGGGCCTGGTCGTGCACGTCTCGCTGCTCGACGGAGCGCCCGCGGCGGCCCAGGCCTCGAGCGTCGCGCGATCCGCCGGAGAGAGCCGCTCGTTCGGCGACGGGGGCATCGGCCGCGCGTCGTTCGCGATGCGGAGCACGACCCCCTCGTAGACCTTCTTCGAGCCGTCGCTCGGCAGCGCCGCGTGCAAGGCGGCGTGCGAGGTGAGCGGCATCGGCGCGCCGAACTGCGGCGGCGACGCGTGGCAGCTCCGGCAGTTCGCCGCGAGGACGGCGTCGACGTCGCACGGGAGACCGCTCGACGCCGGCGCGGGACCGGGCGTGCCGGTCCCGCCGTCACCGGCGGAGGGCGAGGCCTCCTGGCTGGTCGTGCCGCAGGCCGCAGCGAGGACGAAGGCAGCGAAGCCGAGCTTCCGGATCATCGCGCAGAAGCATGCGCGACGAGCGCAGCCGAAGCAAACGCCCCGTCGTGCGGAGACTTACTTGTTCACGCGCTCGAGGTACTGCCCGCTCGACGTGTCGATCTTGATCCACTCGCCCTCCTTGATGAAGAGCGGGACGTTGACCGTCGCACCGGTCGCGAGCGTGGCGGGCTTGGTGGCGCCGCTGGCGGTGTCGCCCTTCACGCCGGGCTCGCTCGAGACGATCTGCATGACGACGTTCGGCGGCATGTCGATGCCGATCGCGTTGCCGTTGTAGAGCGTGACGTTGACCTCGAGGCCCTCGGAGAGGAAGCGGATCTCGTCGCCGACCTTGTCCTTGCCGACGTAGATCTGGTCGCCCGTGTTCGTGTCCATGAAGACGAGGTTGTCGCCCTCTTCCCACGAATAGGTCATCTTCCGGTCCTCGACGTCGGCGAGCTCGACCGACTCGCCCGACTTCCACGTCTTCTCGACGACGTTGCCGTTCGTGAGGTTGCGGACCTTGCAGCGCGTGAACGACTGGCCCTTGCCCGGCTTCACGAACTGGTGCTCGACGATGTGGAACGGGGTCCCGTCGATCTGGATCTTGAGCCCCTTGCGGATGTCGGTCGTGCTGGCCATGCGGGCGGGCTGAGTACCACGCCGGCGCGCAGGACGGCAAGGCGAGCCGCACGCCCCGCGCCGGCCGTCGTGCTGGCGTGCGGCCTACTTCGAGCAGCTGCCCGTGAGCGAGCACGAAAGGAGGCAGTCGCAGTCGTCCCGGTGGGCGACGATGCAGTCCGCGGCTTTCTTGCCCTGATCGCCGGACGATTCGCACTTCGCCTCGTCGAACTTCACCGAGAGCTTCGCGCCGCCCTCCGAGGGCTTCGCGTTGCATTCGTCGGCGACCTTCATCGCCTCGGCGCAGCCGCCCGGGCTCGTCGAGCTCGCGCTCGAGGCGGTCCCGTCGTCGTCCGAGGAGCAGGCGACGAGACCGGCGAGGGAGACGGCGAGACCGAAGGTGAAAAAGCGAACGAGCTTCATGTGCAGGCTCCTTGGGACGAGGAAATAAGCGGGACGACGGGCCGAGCCCGCCGTCCGATCCCCGGTTCGGGGCACCGAGAGACGGCTCGAGCGCGGCCGTATTCACGCCCTCGGATTTCGACCTCTGCCGCCCCCGTGCTAAGAGCCGCGCCGGCCCATGGTCCACGAGGTCGACGAGGAGCTCCGCGAGATCAAACGCGAGATCATCGAGTCGCGCGGGCTCGTCATCAAGACGAACAACCTGACGAACGCGCTCTCGGCCGACATCAAGTCCATCGCCAAGCGGCAGCAGGGCTACGAGCGCCGCATCACGTGGAACAGCGCCGTCGCGTACATCGTCTTCGTCGTCGTGGTGTTCGCGGCGCTCAAGCTCGCGATGGACGCGCGCATCGACCAGCTCAAGGCCGACGCGGAGGCGCACGGCGCCGACAACGCGCGCCTCAAGAAGGAGCTGCGCGACCTGCAGGAGAAGGACCGCGAGCGCGCCGCCGCCGAGGCCCGGGCCGCGCAGTTCTACGATCTCATCCGGCAGGGCAAGCGCGCCGAGCTCGTCGATCAGTGGGACCAGATCAAGGGCCAGCCGCTCAGCAAGGCGGAGCAGGCGGTGTTCACCGACGCGGTCGAGCGGGCGCGGAACGAGCTCGCCGCGCAGCTCTATCAGCAGGGCATGGACAAGGTCCGCGTGCAGCGCTGGCAGGAGGCGGCGACGGCGTTCGAGCAGTCGATGAAGTACAAGGACGACGCGGCGATCGGACCGTCCGTGCGCCTCGGCCTCGCGGAGTCGTACCGGCACCTGAACCGGCAGAAGGACGCCATCCCCATCCTCACGCAGCTCGCGGAGAACACCGTGGACAAGGAGGTCCACGACGACGCGCTGTCGATGCTCGCGTGGTGCCAGATGGACGTGCAGGCGTGGAACGACGCGAAGAACACGTGGCGCACGCTGATCCGCCGCTTCCCCGAGTCGCGCTTCACGCCCGAGGCGAAGCTGCAGCTCGCGCAGCTCCAGCTGATGCACTGAGGTTCCGGCCGACGACGGCGAGGCCGCCGACGATGCGGTTCAGGCGACGAGCGCGCGGTACGCGGCGGTCACCTCGGCGAAGCGCTGCGAGAGCGAGCGGCGCTCCTCGTGCGTCGCGCCGGGATGCAGGTCCGGATGGTAGGTGCGCACGAGGCGGCGATACGCCTGCTTCACCTCGGTCGCGTCCGCGCCGAACGGCAGCCCGAGCGCGCGGTACGCGCTCGCGCGGCCGGTGTCGAAGCTGCCCGGCATCCCGCTCGACGCGCGCGCGCTCCGGTAGTGCGTCCCGCTCGGCGGCACGGGGGTCTTGTCCCGCGCGCGCTTCTTCCCCACGAGGAACTCGCCCGGGAGGAGCGGCTCGTCGGTCAGCGCGCCGCGCGGCGGACGCACGGTGACGCGGTAGCAGACCTGCGCGTCGGCGAGGTCCTCGAGCACCGTCAGCCGGTGCATGACCTGCCGGCGGAGCGCCCGCCCGACGATCGACGGCGAGAGGTGGAAGTCGCGGACCAGCACCTCGCCGTGGAGGCGTCGCGAGGCCATCGCGCGGAGGAGCGAGCGGCGGAGCGTGTCCTCGTCGATCGCGTCCTCGCGCCGGAGCAGCTCGGCGAGCGACGCCGATGCGCGATCCAGCTCGACGGCGGTGACGAGACCGCTGGCGAGATGGATGCGATGGACGCGGCCGTTGGCCTCCGCGAGCTCCAGCGTGCCGCTCGCGGCCGACCGGTGGAGCGCACCGAGGAGATCGCCGAGGGTCGTCGCCTTGAGGCGCCCCGGGAGCTGCATGCGATCGTCGTAGCCCGCGCCGGCTTCGACAGACAAGAAAGCGGCGCCGCTCAGCCGCCCACGACGAGCGTCGCGCGCACCTCGATCGAGCGCGGCGCGCACGAGGGCTCGCCGCCGCTCGCGCCCGGCTCGCAGAGCACCACGCGCACCCGCGCCCTCGCCTCTCCCTGCCCCGCCCGGCGCGCCACCAGGCCGAACGCCCACTTGACGCCCGAGGGATCGCGCGCGGTCGCGTCGGCCGGACCGATGCGGCCCTTCAGCGCGGAGGCGAAGTCCGGGAGCTGCAGGATCGCGACGTCCGCCCACGCGATCGACCGCGGTGCGGCGGTCCGCACCTCGACCGAGCAGCGCACGCGCCCGGGCTCGGACGCGCGCTCGCACTGCATCTTCGCGTCGAGCGGCGCGGCCTCCTCGGCATCGGCTCCGCCCGCGACGGCGAAGGCGGCGAGCGCGAATGCGTAAGCGCTTCGATACCTCGCCTTCGTCATGCTAAACGGCGCGCATGCGCTCGCTCCTCGTGACGCTCATCTTGCTCTCCTCCCTCGGCTGCGACAAGGACGAGAAGGCGAAGGAGCTCGCCCAGACCGTCGCCGGTGACGGCGGCGGCGCGGCCCCCGTCGCGAGCGAGACCGCCCCGCGCCCGGCAGCGGCGGATGCCGCGCCCTCCGCGACGGCCTCGGTCGCGATGCCCGAGCGGCCGATCCCGCGCCCGCAGACCACCGTCGGCATGACCATGCCGGAGGAAGTCCAGATGAAGGCCATCGCGTACATGGTCGCGATGCGCTCGCCGCACCCCGGCGACGCGAACGCCGATCCGACGTACGCCGGCGAGCTCGCGACGAAGCTGAAGCCGATCCTCCTCGGCATGGACAAGGGCGCGGACAAGGCGAAGTTCAACCGCGTCGAGGTCGTGGCGAACGGCCGTCAGATCGATCTGCTCATGGCCGGCGGCTGCGACGAAGGCACGCCGAAGCGCGCGATCGTCGGCGGCGCGGCGACCCCGCTCGCCACCCTCGCCTCGCACGGCGTCCTCGTCGTGCGGTGCAACGACGTGAAGTTCCAGTGCTTGCAGAGTACACGCGATCCGGACGACGTCCTCTGCACCACCGCGCCCCGCCACAAGTAGGGCTCAGAACTGCGCGACGACGACGCGCCCCTTCTTGAGGCACGCCACCGTCAGCCCGTCGTCGGTGGTCGTGCAGTGCCGGAGATCGGCGGCCGGCGCGAGATCGGACGCGCGGCGCAGCGTCGTCTTCTCCGCGCGCACGAGGAGCCCCTGCGGCGTGGCGATGGCGATCGCCCGGCCGCCCGGCGATCGCGGCGAGCCGCGCGGAGGCGGCTCGTCGAGCCACGCGGCGAGCGCCGAGGCGTTCTGGGTGTCGAGCCGCACGAGGAGCGGCTGCCCGGACACGATGGTCTCGAGGCCGCGCGGCCCCCACGCCACCGGGGTGGCCATCGCCGCCTCGCCCCGTCCGCCGGCGCAGCGCGTCCCGAGGCGCGGCGCGACCGGGAGGAGCACGTCCTGCACGTCCCCCTCGGCGACCGGCGCGAACGTCGCCCGGAGCGCGACCCCTTCGCACGCGTGATAGGCCTCGAGCCAGCGCATCTTCCCGTCCGGCGACACCACGTGGGCGGGCCATGCGGGGACGTCGGCGTCTTCTTGCTCGAACGTCGCGAGATCGACGCGCGACACCTTCTCGCCGTGGCGCACGAGCAGCTTCGCGCTCGACTCGAACGACAGCGGTCCCCACTCGGGATGCTGCGGGCGCGGCGCATCGGCGAGCACGTTCAGCGCACGCGACGACCGCGCGTCCATCGCCGGAGCCACCTCTGCGAGCAGCTTCTGCACCTCGGCGACGCGCGCCGCCGTGCGGGTCGCGGGCGCCACGCTCGCCTGGTCGGCGGCGGCGAACGCGCGGACCGCGTCGCCCTGCGTGACCCACGCACGGACCTCGGCGACGCCCGCGTCCTCGAGCGGCTTGCTCGCGCCGCACGACGGCGCGCTCCCGCCGTGGATCTTGTCGATGCGCGGCGCGCCGCCTTCCCGGCAGAGCGCCCGGTAGAGCGCGCGCATCTGCTGCACCATGCCGGGGACGCCCGGCGCGTCCTTCGTCCTGCCCGCGCGCGCGGTGGCCTGCGCCGCGATGGCCCGGAGCGACGCCTCCGGCTCCTCGGCGTCGCGGCTCGGACCGGCCGGCCGATCGAAGAACGCGAGCTTCGCCGTCAGCCTGGGGCCGGGCTCGAACGGCGCGGCGCCGCCCTCGATGGTGACCCGGAGGACGACGTCGTCGATCCCGTCCTTGTCGCGATCGGCGGCCTCCGCGTCGATCGCGAGCTTCGGCGCGGACAGCGGATCGGTGATCGTCGCGTCGAACGCGACGTCCAGCGCGGGACCGAGGCGCACCACCCAGATCGCGCGCGCGCCCGATCCCTTCGTGCACGCCGTGCCGATCTCCGCGAACGCCGAGCGCGGCCCGATGCGCTCGAGCCGCGCGGTCGGCACGCACGACGGGTCGACGCTCATCACCGGGCCCGTCGCGATCGCCCCGGCCGCCGGCGCGCCACCGCGGAGGTGCACGAGCTCGCCCGCGCTGCTGCCGCCGCGCCCGTCCGGCCCCGCCGGCGGACGCACCACCGCGAGCGCGTCCTTCTTGCCGTCGCCGTCGAAGTCGCCGGACAGGACGAGCACGATCTCGCGCTCGGGCACCGAGACCTCCGCGCCGTCGAGCACGATCGACGTCGTCCCCGGCGGCGGGGCG
Organism: Labilithrix sp.; assembly: GCA_039809525.1. Lineage (GTDB taxonomy): Bacteria > Myxococcota_A > Polyangia > Polyangiales > Polyangiaceae > Labilithrix. The sequence goes on from JBDHVD010000148.1 coordinate 10,920, forward strand.
AACGCCGGCTCCACGCCGCCGTCGACCGCGAGCGCCGCCGTCGCGGAGGGCTCCGGCGCCGCGGCATCCGGCGCGCCGCTCGCCGACGGCTCGGCGCCGGGCACGTACGGGTGGTCGTTCTTGCACGCGCGCGCGCAGCCGCCGAGGGCGAGGCAGAGGAGCGCGAGGACGACCTGACGGGAGCGCACGGCGGATCGGACTTACCATGGACAACGCTCGCCCATGCGTGGAAGCTTCCGGCGATGCGGCTCCTTTTCGTGGTGTTCCTCCTGTTCGGCTTCGCCGACGGCGGCACGCTCGACCGCGTCCGGCGCGATCCCGCGCTGGCCTCCGACGCCCGCGCGATCGACGAGCTCGTCCGCGAGGCCGACGCATCGCCTCCCGGCGCGGAGCGCGTCGACGCATGGGTCCTCGCCGCCGAGGCGTACGCGCAGCGCCTCGATCGTCCGGCGGACGCCGAGCGCCTGTACCGCCAGATCGTGTCCGACGCCGCGGCCGACGACGTGCTCCGGCGGAAGGCGCAGCGCGACCTCGTCACCCTCCTCGTCGCGCGCGGCGATCTCGACGGCGCCGCCGTCGCGGCGCGCGGGCAGGCCACCCTCGTCGCCGAGGTCGCGCGCCTGGTGCGCCGGCGATGGCTGCATCTTGCATCGATCGGCGCGCTCGCCGTCCTCGGCCTCCTCACGACGCGCGCGCTGCTCGCGACCCGCGCCGCGGGCGTGAAGCCGGCGCTCCGCCGGATCGCTCCGCTCGCGCTCGCCTTCGCGCTCTACGTCGGCGTCGCGGGCGCGGTGCTCGCCAGCCGCTACGAGGGCGGCACCGCGCAGCCGTTCCTCGTCCTCGGCGGCGGCCTCTTCCTCCTCCTCCTCGCCGCACGGGCGTGGGGTGCAGCGGGCGGACGGTCGGCGCGCGCGCGCATGGTCCGGGCCGTCGTCTGCGGGGCCGGGGCGCTCGCGACCGCGTTCCTCGTGCTCGAGACCATCGATGCGAGCTACCTCGACGGGATGGGGCTCTGACGTGGAGCCGCGTCACGTCCGGAAGGTGCGCCTCGGCCACGGCGCGAACTGCTCGAGCGTCGGGAGCGTCGTCGACACGCTCTTCGTCGCCGCCGCCGTATCGGGCGCCGTGCTCGCCGCGGTCCTCGCGGCGATGAAGGACGAGCCCGTGCGCGTCGTCGCCGACCAGGAGGACGACGATCGCGATCACGATCGCGATCAAGAGGAGGACGGCCCGTGATCGTCCGCTTCGAGCGCTGGGGCGCATGGGTGAAGGTCGAGTCGCAGCCGGCGCTCGTCGCCCTCGATCGCGCGGGCGCCCGCGCGCTCGGCCTCGACGGCGGCCGCGCCTGGGACGACGCGCGCCCCGCGCGCGAGAGCATGCCGCTCGAGGTCCACGTCGCGGTCACCTCGCGCTGCGCCGCCGGATGCGAGGGCTGCTACCTCGACGCGCGCCCGGACGGCGTCGAGCCGCCACGCGCGGAGCTCGAGGCGACGCTCGACGCGCTCGCGGCCGCCGGCGTGTTCACCGTCGCCTTCGGCGGCGGCGAGCCCACGCTCCGCGAGGACCTCGGCGATCTCGCCGACGCCGCGCGCGCCCGCGGGCTCACCCCGGTCGTCACCACGAGCGGCCTCGGCCTCGGCCCGGCGAAGCTCGCGCGCCTCGCGCGCTTCGCCCAGGTCAACGTGAGCTACGACGGCGCGAGCGATGCGTACGCGGCGGTGCGGGGTTTCGACGGCGCATCGTCCGCCGAGTCCGCGATCGCCGCGCTCGCCGCCGCCGGCGTGAACGTCGGCGTGAACGTCGTCCTCACGCGCGCCACGTTCGATCGCGTCTCCGATACGCTCCGCCGCGCCCGCGCGCTCGGCGCGTCCGAGGCGCAGCTCCTCCGCTACAAGCCCGCCGGCCGCGCGGTCGCGCTCGACTATCTCGCGAAGCGCCTCACCCGCGACCAGGCCGCCGGCCTCGGTCCGCTCCTCCGCGCGCTCGCGGCGTCGCCGGAGCTCGCCGGCCTCCGCGTGCGGATCGACTGCGCGCTCGTCCCCTTCCTCTCGGCCGATCCCGAGCTCGCCGCGCGCCCCGAGGACCTCGCCCGCTGGGGCGTGCTCGGCTGCGAGGCCGGCGCCGCGCTCGCCGCCACGCGCGTGGACGGCCGCCTCTCGCCGTGCAGCTTCGCGACGCCGACCGATCTGCCGGCGTCCGCGATCCGCCGCGGATGGCAAGCCGAGGCCGGCTTCGCGCCGTTCCGCGCCCACGCGGCGTCTCCGCCCGAACCGTGTGCATCCTGCACGCTTCGCTCGGTCTGCCGCGGCGGATGCAAGATCGTCTCGCAGCACGTCCTCGGCACCTTCGCTCCGGATCCGGAATGCCCGCGCGTCTCGGCATAGCTCTCGCGGCCGCCTGCACCGGAGCGGCCCTCCTCTACTCCGTCCTGCGCATCGCGCAGGCGTTGCTCGTGCCCGAGCCCGATCCCGCGACCGTGCTCTGGAGCGAGCACTCCGGCTTCTTCTGGCGCGCGTGGATCGCGGCCTACGCCGCCGGCGCGATCGCGTTCGTCGCGTGGCTCTTCCCCGATCGCGCCCTCCGCCTCCTCGCGCGCGCCGTCGTCCCCGTCGCCGTCGCCGTCGCGCTGCAGGCCGCGCTCCTCCCCTGACGCGGCGTCGTGCAACAGGCCGGGCGGCGCCGGCCCCCGCGCGCGCTGTTTCACGAGTTCAATTGAACTGGTGAAACAAGCCGGACGAGGGCGCCGGCCCCCGCGCGCGCTGTTTCACCCGTTCAATTGAACTGGTGAAACAAGCCGGACGAGGGCGCCGGCCCCCGCGCGAGGTCTCCGCGGAGGTGCGTCGCGTGGGTTCACCCGGGGAGGAAGCGAGCGCTGCGTCGACGATCAGAGCGCGAGGCCGACGAAGACCGGCTCGTTCTCGAGCGTGACGCCGAAGCGCGCGCGCACGCCCGCGCGGATGTGACGCGCGAGCGCGACGAGATCGGCGGCGGTCGCGTCGCCGCTCCTGTTCGTGAGGGCGAGCGCGTGCTTCGACGAGATCGCCGCGCGGCCGTCGAGGGTGAAGCCCTTAGGGAAGCCGGCGCGCTCGATGAGCCACGCCGCGCTCACCTTGATGCGCCCGTCCGGCTCGGGGAACTTCGGCACGTCGCCGAGCCGCTCGGCCTCGGCGGGCGGGAGGATCGGGTTGGTGAAGAACGATCCGGCGCTGCGCGTGTCGGGATCCGAGGGGTCGAGGACCATGCCCTTCTTCTTCCGCAGCGCGACGACCGTGTCGCGCACGAGCGCGAGCGGCGCCGACGCGCCCTCGGTCACGCCGAGCCCTCGCGCGAGCTCCGCGTAGCGGACCGGGCGGCTCTCGCGCGAACGTGCGAGCGCGAACGTGACGTCGAGGATGACGTGGCGGTCCTTGCCGCGGAACACGCTCGAGCGATAGGCGAACCCGCAGTCGGCGCGGTCGAACGTGACGATGCGGCCGGCATCGCGATCCCACGCGCGGAGACGCACGAGCGTCTCGCTCACGTCCTGGCCGTACGCGCCGACGTTCTGCATCGGGACCGCGCCGACGAGGCCGGGGATCCCCGAGAGGGCCTCGACGCCGGCGAAGCCGTCGGCGACCGCCGCCTCGACGAAGCCGTCCCACGCCTCGCCCGCCGCCGCGGTGACGACGCCGTCGGCCGAGACGGCGCGCCCGCGCGTCGCGATGCGGAGGACCGTGCCGTCGAACCCCGCGTCGCCGACGACCAGGTTCGACCCTCCGCCGAGCACGAGCAGAGGCTCGCCGCGGGCGTCGCAGGCGCGCACGACGTCGACGACGTCCTCCTCGCGCTCGGCGACCACGAAGCGAGACGCCGGGCCACCGATCGCAAGCGTGGTGTGGAGAGCGAGGCGCACCACGGCTATAGAACCCAAATCGCACCGCCCACGCTAGTTCCTCTCCCGATCGATCCCGTCCTGCCCGAGCTCGTGCGTACGATCGCGCGTGACGGCAGCGCCGTGCTCGAGGCGCCGCCGGGCGCCGGAAAGACCACGCGCGCGCCGCGGGCGCTGCTCGATGCCGGCGCGATCGACGGCGAGATCGTGGTGCTCGAGCCGCGCCGGCTCGCCGCGAGGCTCGCCGCCCGGCGCGTCGCCGAGGAGCTCGGCGAGAAGCTCGGCGAGACCGTGGGGTACACCGTCCGCTTCGAGGACGTGTCGAGCAAGAAGACGCGCATCCGCTTCGTCACCGAGGGGGTGCTCACGCGCAAGCTCACGACGGATCCCGAGCTCCGGGGCGTCGGCGCGGTCCTCCTCGACGAGCTGCACGAGCGGCACCTCCAGGGCGACGTCGCGCTCGCGCTGCTCCGGCGCCTCCAGCGGACCGCGCGGCCGGACCTGAAGCTGCTCGCCATGAGCGCCACGCTCGACGCCGCGCCGGTGGCGTCGTTCCTCGGATGCGGCGTCGTCCGCTCGGAGGGCAAGCGCTACGACGTCGCGATCGAGCACCTCGCGCAGCCGGACGACCGGAGGCTCGAGCTGCAGGTCGCCTCGGCGGTGCGCGCGCTCGCGACCGGCGGGCTCGACGGCCACGTCCTCGTCTTCCTCCCGGGCGCCGCGGAGATCCGGCGCGCGATGGAGGCGTGCGAGAAGGTCGCGGCCGATCACGATCTCGCGGTGCTCCCGCTGCACGGCGATCTCTCGCCCGCCGATCAGGACCGCGCGGTCGGGGCGTCGTCGCGGCGCAAGGTGATCCTGAGCACGAACGTCGCCGAGTCGAGCGTCACCATCGACGGCGTCGTCGCGGTGGTCGACAGCGGCCTCGTGCGCGTCGTCCGGCACGCGCCGTGGTCGGGGCTGCCGTCGATCGCGGTCGAGAAGACGAGCCGCGCATCCGCCACGCAGCGCGCCGGTCGTGCGGGAAGGACGCGCCCCGGCCGCGCGCTCCGCCTCTACACGAAGGGCGACTTCGACACGCGACCGGAGCACGACACGCCCGAGATCCGGCGCGTCGATCTCGCGCAGACGCTCCTCGAGCTGCGCGCCGCGGGCATCCACGATCTCGAATGGCTCGATGCGCCGCGCGAGGACGCGTGGTCCGCCGCCGAGGAGCTCCTCGCGCGGCTCGGCGCGGTGAGGGACGGCGAGGTCACCGCCACCGGACGGCGGATGCTCGCGTTCCCTCTGCACCCGCGCCAGGCGCGGCTCCTCGTGGAGGCGGAGGCCCGCGGCGTCGCCGACGAAGGGTGCGTGCTCGCGGCGCTCGTCGGCGAGCGCGACCTCCGCGCCGGATCGAAGGCGCGCTTCGGCGGCGAAGGGCGGCCCCGCACGAACGACGCGGCCACCGAGCGGAGCGACCTCGTGGCGATGCTCGATCTGTGGAGCGAGGCGGAGGGATCGGGCTTCGCCGCCCATGCGCTCCGCGCCATCGGGCTCGATCCGGGCGCAGTGCACGCGGTCGATCGCGCGCGGAAGCAGCTCGGACGCATCGCGCGCTCGCGCGGAGCGCCGCCCGAGGGACCGAAGGCCATCGACGACGCGCTGCTCGTCGCCGTGCTCGCCGGGTTCCCCGATCGCGTCGCGCGGCGCAAGCGTCAGGGATCGCGCGATCTCGCGCTCGCGCAGGGCGGGGTCGCCGAGCTCGCCGAGACGAGCGTGGTGCGGGATGCGCCGTGGATGGTCGCCGTCGACGCGGAGGTGCGCGCGGGCAAGACGCTCGTGCGCGTGGCGAGCGCGATCGAGCCCGAGTGGCTCATCGACCTGTTCGAGGACCGGATCCGCGAGACCGCGGACGTGTCGTTCGACGAGGCGAAGGGGCGCGTCGTGGGCGGGTCGAAGATGCTCTACGGCGAGCTGGCGATCGCCGAGTCGGCCGGCTTCGACGCGAGCGATCCGCGCGCGACCGAGCTCCTCTTCGCCAAGGCGGCGGCGAGGGGCGCGCGCGCGTTCGCCCCCGACGGCGCGCTCGACCGATGGCTCGCGCGCGCCCGCTTCGCCGCCACGCAGGATCCCTCGATCGCCGCGCCGACCGACGAGGTCGTCGCGAAGACCCTGCGCGAGATGTGCGCGGGCAAGACGTCGTTCCGCGAGATCGAGGACGGCGATCTGCTCGGCACACTGAAGGCGACGACGGGCGCGTACGGACGGATCGACGAGCTCGCGCCCGAGCGCGTGACGCTCGCGAACGGACGGAGCGCGAGGATCGAGTACGAGGACGGCAAGCCGCCGTGGGTCGAGTCGTACCTCCAGGACTTCATCGGCACGAAGTCGAACCCGAAGGCCGGTCGCGTCCCGCTCGTGCTGCACCTGCTCGCGCCGAACAAGCGCGCCGTGCAGGTGACGACGGATCTCGAAGGTTTCTGGCAGCGGCACTACCCGTCGATCCGCAAGGAGCTGATGAGGAAGTACCCGCGTCACTCCTGGCCCGAGGACACGAGCGCGCCCGTGCCCCTCCGGCCGCCGCGCCCGCCGCGCTGACGGAGAAGTGATAGAGAAGGAAACGATGCGTTCGCTTCGTCTCCTCGCCTTCTTCTCGCTCTCCACCGCCCTGGCCGCGGCCGCCGTCGCCGCGTGCTCGAGCGACGACACGACCACGCCCGCCGGGGGCGGCGACGCGGCGACCACCGACGGCCCGGCTCCGGGACGCGACGGCGGCGACGGTCTCGACGGCGCGCCGCCGCCCGACGCGCGCGCTGACGGCGCGAAGGACG